>DASWCL010000095.1:0-17191 GCA_036390135.1 Binatia bacterium | reverse complement strand
GCCTCCCGTAGGAGTCTGGACCGTGTCTCAGTTCCAGTGTGGCTGATCATCCTCTCAGACCAGCTAACCATCTTTGCCTTGGTAGGCCGTTACCCTACCAACTAGCTAATGGTGCGCAGGCCCATCTCTAAGTGATAGCTTATAAATAGAGGCTACCTTTGACCTCTGTTTCCGAAGAAACTGTGGTCTTATTCGGTATTAGCTCGTCTTTCGACAGGTTATCCCAATCTTAGAGGCAGGTTACCTACGCGTTACTCACCCGTGCGCCACTTTACTCAGGACCGAAGTCCCTTTCTCGTTCGACTTGCATGTGTTAGGCACGCCGCCAGCGTTCGTTCTGAGCCAGGATCAAACTCTCCAGTTAAATCTTTCAATCCACCGTTAGGTGGAGGATTGACTGTTAAGTGTGATAGCTGCTCAAGGCTTTACGGAAACCCTAAACCGTCACTGCTTATAAATGGCAGTTGCTACTATTTAGTTTTCAAAGACCAGATGGGTCGCTCCTAGCGAGCGAAAGATCTTTATAAGTAAAAGGTCCTGCTTTGTCAATACCGATCACAAACAATTTCTCACGAATTTTTATCTGCCTGCGCGATCCGATTTTTTCCCACTTCGAGAATATTATGCGCGGGATGTTGGAACTGAAAATTGACGTCCTTGATCACTTTACCATCGACTTTCACCGCCCCTTGAGAAATCAAGCGCCGCGCTTCAGTGGTCGACTTTGCAAAACTCAAATCGACCACGAGCCGACAAATCCAAATTGGTTCCGGTGCCGAAAAATGTTGTCGGATCAGGCTCGGCGTAGCTTTCTTCTGAAATCTCGTCTCGAAATATTCTCGCGCCATGTCGGCCGCAGCCGCGCCGTGAAAGCGCCCAACAATCTCTTTGCCGAGGGATTTCTTCGCTTCCATCGGGTGAAGCGAGCCCTCCTTGACCTGCGTTCGGAGCGTCTGAATCTCTTTGAGATCCTTGTCACTGAGCAATTCATAGTAGCGCCACATCAAGGTATCCGAAATTGACATAATCTTGCCAAACATCTCTTCTGGCGCTTCGGTAATGCCGATGTAGTTTCCCAGTGACTTGCTCATCTTCTGGACACCGTCGGTATATCCCTCCAACAGCGGCATCGTGAGCACAACCTGCGGTTCCTGGCCGTACTCGCGCTGCAGCTCGCGTCCCATCAACAAATTAAATCGTTGATCGGTTCCGCCCAATTCTACGTCGGCTCTCAAAGCGACGGAGTCATAACCCTGAATCAACGGATAAAGAAATTCGTGAATGCTGATCGATTGCTGTGTTTGATAGCGCTGCTTGAAGTCGTCGCGTTCGAGCATACGGGCAACCGTATACTTCGCTGCCAACGTGATCATCGATCCAGCGTCCATCTTTTCCATCCAGCGGTGATTGAATTCGACGACGGTTTTCTCTGGATCGAGAATTTTAAAAATTTGCGCTTTATAAGTGTCGGCGTTTGCGGTGACTTCTTCAGAAGTCAATTGTTTGCGCGTTTCGGATTTACCAGTCGGATCGCCGATCATCCCGGTGAAATCACCGATGAGAAAAATTACCTCATGCCCGAGATCTTGGAACTGTTTCATCTTTTGAATGAGCACCGTGTGACCCAGATGCAGATCCGGCGCGGTCGGATCGAATCCCGCTTTGACGCGAAGCGGACGCCCTTTCTTGAGCTTTGCGAGGAGCTCTTCTTCGGGAAGAATCTCCACGGCGCCTCGCTGGATGAGTGATAGCTGGGTCTGAAGATCGATCATCGGATCATCCGTTGGCTGGTTGCCAATGAACTCGTAATCGGCGAATCTCTCTTGCCCGGCCGTTCTTTTCATCGACGTCAACCACGATTCCTTGAAGCACAACATTTTCCTGCGCCACTTCAAATTGACGCGGCAGTTGGCTGATGAAGCCTCGAATAACGATTTCCCGCTCCATGCCTATGACGGAATCAAGCGGGCCGCACATGCCGACGTCGGTGATATACGCCGTGCCCCCTGGAAGAATTCGTTCGTCCGCCGTCGGCACATGCGTGTGAGTACCGTAAACGATTGACGCGCGCCCATCGAGATACCACCCCATGGCGCTCTTTTCCGATGTCGCTTCGGCATGCATGTCAACAATTACAACGGGCGCATGCCCGCTATGCTCCTTGAGAATCTCGTCAACGCTGCGAAATGGATCGTCAACGTGATTGGGCATGAAGACGCGACCCTGAAGGTTAACAACCAGCGCCTTAAAATTATTTTGCCGCCACAAACACCAGCCCCTTCCGGGGGCGCCTGCCGGAAAATTCGCCGGTCGAATCAGGTTTTCGTGCTCGTCCAAAAACGCATAGATCTCTTTTTTCTTCCAGATATGATTGCCGGAGGTCAGTACGTGCACGCCGGCGGAAAGGAGCTCTTTGGCACTTTTGATATCGACGCCCATTCCGCCGGCGGCATTTTCCGCGTTGGCGATTGCCAGGTCAATCTTTTCACTTTGAAGCAGCGACGGGACGAGGTCGCGCACAGCACGCCGAGCCGGACGCCCGACCACATCTCCGAGAATCAAAACCCGCATTCAGACGCAACCTCTCATCTCATTTCGCGTAGTCGACCGCGCGCATCTCGCGAATCACGGTGACCTTGATCTGGCCCGGATAGGTCATTTCATTTTCGATCTTCCGCGCAATTTCACGTGCCATGCGCGCCGCTTCATCGTCGGAAACCAGATCATGTTGAACCATAATGCGAATTTCTCGACCCGCCTGAACCGCGTAAGATTTCTCCACGCCTTTAAAGGCATTGACGATCTTCTCCAGTTCTTCCAGGCGCCGGGTATAGGTTTCCATCATTTCGCGCCGCGCCCCCGGCCGTGCGCCGGAAAGCGCATCGGCGGCATCGACCAACGGCGCTAAAATCGTCTCCGCCCTCACGTCTTCATGATGCGCGGCGATGGCGTTAACAATTTTTGGCGATTCGCCGTACTTACGCGCAAGCTCGGCGCCGATGATCGCATGCGATCCTTCGACTTCGTGATCCACGGCCTTGCCGATGTCATGGAGCAACGCGGCGCGACGAGCTTGCTTCTCATTCAAGCCCAATTCCGCAGCCATCGCGCCACAGATAAATGCAGCTTCGATCGAATGAAGGAGAACGTTTTGCGCATAGCTGTAGCGGTATTTGAGCCGGCCGAGTAATTTGATGATTTCCGGGTGAACACCATGCACCCCGACATCGAAAATCGCCTTCTGACCGGCTTCTTTGATCGCCTCGTCGAGCTCCTGCTCCGACTTGCGCACCACTTCCTCGATCCGGCCGGGATGAATCCGCCCGTCGGAAACCAGCTTTTCCAACGACAGCCGTGCGATTTCACGGCGAATCGGATTGTGACCGGAGATCACCACGGTTTCCGGCGTATCGTCGACGATCAAATCAATGCCGGTCGCCGCTTCGAGCGCGCGAATGTTGCGTCCCTCGCGCCCGATGATCTTTCCCTTTAGCTCATCATTCGGAAGAGGAAATACCGTGACCGAGCGTTCGGCGACAAAATCGCCCGCCAATCGCTCGATCGCCAAAGCAACGATCTTCTGACCCTTTCGGACCGCCTCTTCCTTGGCCTCCTCTTCGATCACCCGAATGCGCTTCGCCGATTCGTGCTTCGCCTCTTCGACCATTTGATCGATCAAATTTCTTTTCGCTTCCTCCCTCGTCAAACCCGCGACTTGCTCGAGCTGTTTTCTCGCTTCATCCACCTGCCGCTCGCACACCGCAGCTTGCTCATCGAGACTTTTGTCGCGCGCCTTTAAGCCCTGATCGCGTCTCCCCAGCTCGCTTTCGCGTTTATCCAGTGACTCGAGACGTTTGTCGATTCCTTCTTCTTTGCTGATTAACCGCCGTTCCTGATTCTGCAGCTCGCGGCGAGTATCGCGCACCTCCTTTTCAAGCTCAGCCCGTTCCTTGAGCACGCTATCCTTGGCGTGAAGTTCCGCCTCTTTTTTGATCGTGCTCGCATCCTTCTTGGCTTCTTCCAAAATTCGCGCGGCGGTTTTTTGCGCCGCTTCAGTTTCTGCGCGCGCCTGCTTGGCGCGCACCCATACGATCCCGAAGGAGAGTAAAATCCCGCCAACCAAACCAACCACTCCAAATAACAAACTCGGATCCAATGAGAGCACCCCCTTTCAAATCACAGAACTGACCAATTTTCGCTACGGCGTCGAAACACCGCAGTCGATGACTCGTTTCTCCGTGATGACGTAATGAACTGTTTGATCCCACACGGCTGTTGCCAGACGATCGACGACCTGGAATTCAAAAGCTAACCCGACGAAGACGCCATGGTTTTTCAATCCATCGAGCATCCGATCGTACCAGCCACCGCCGCGACCTAACCGCTGACCGCCGAGATCAAATGCCACCCCGGGGACAAAGACGATCAGATTGCCCTTCCGATCCGCGACCGACAAAGCCTTGATAGGGGCGGGTTCGGGGATGCCGAAGCGCCCGGCGCGGAGGTCGGTTGCGGACGATATTTCAAAGAACCAAGCCGACTCTTGATTATCAACTCGTGGATAAAAAACCTGCTTTTTGCGCGCTAAAGCATCCGCCAAGATCGCATCGGTGCCGACCTCGTTTTCGATCGGGCTATAAAGCGTCACGGCTTCGGCGGATAGATAATATGGAAACCCAAGCGCTTTGGTTTGAATCGATCGATTCCAGGACCGAAAAGTTTCCGGCGAGAGCGATCGGCGCCGAGTGAGAATCGCTCGGCGCAACGTGCTTTTAGACTCCTCCAAAACGGCTCCTTGCATAAACACCCAGAGCAGTCAGAAGAGGCGAGAGAAGAATTTATGGATGGAGAGGTGTGTGGCTAAAGATCTGACCGGCGATTCGGCGAAGTCGGCCCCCTCGATGTTCGCTCCCCGCAGTGGACGGGGATGGGCACTACCCTAGTCAGTGTCAACGGTATATCCATTCGCATTCTAGGACTTTTCGAAACGGGCTGCCGTAGCCTTAGCGCATCGAAGAACAGAAGAATCCACCGGATCAGATTCATTGCAACGTCTTTCTCCATCCCCTCATCTTTCCACGCCACCTCAGTTAAAGTTCCCTCACTCCAAATCGCTTCCGTGAAAATGGATCGCCCGGTTAAAAGGCTCATCCATCTTCAGCCAATGTCATAGAAAGTTTCTTGGACAGCTGGTCCAATCTGCTTAAAATCGCTTCGTGCGTATCTTTCAATCGATGATATTCATCCGCGATATTGAGTGCCGTCAACATCGCGACGTTGGATTTTGCCACGGGTTTTGAAGCGCGCATCAACTCTTGCATCTTGCCGTCCACATAGTCCGCGACCTTGAGCATATAGCCCTCCTCGGCGTCACTGCTAATAGTGAACTTTTGTCCGAGGATTTCGACGTCCAATGCCTTTTTCATCGCCATGCCGCGCCCTAGTCAGTCAGGTTCAAACTCGCTACCTGACCGATGATCCTGTCCAGTTTTTCTCTGAACTCGATCCGCTCCCGTTCGTATTGCCGTATCTGGCCCTTCAAATGATGCCACTCACTCTCTCTTTGTTGCAGTTTTTTTTCGATCGCCTCTTTTTCCGTTTTAACCCGCTCATGGGTTTCGAGGAGGCGGTTGATCGTCGCTTCCAGCTGTTCAATATTGTGGAAAGCCATCGTGATGTATACCACAAAACTTCATGTTCGAGTTTAGTTTTAACCTCCTCTCTTGTCAAGCCGATGGCGCGTTCCGCGCGTCAAACGATCATCGCGTCCATTTGAAGCGATAGCCAAACGCGCAGAGCTTTTTGCCATACGCAAGCAGCGAGAGCGGATGACGCGCGCAGCCTAGCGCTCCGATAGCAGCTCGCGGATATCCGCAAGCACGGCCTTCGGATCGGGCGAGGGTCCTATGTAGCCAAAACGCATTAGCTTCTGCTTATCGACGACGGCTGTGAGGGGTGTGTGCTCGATGAGCCCTCGCCCCTTCCGCTGCACTCCGACCCCAAAGTTTTTCCAAATCCTTTTCAGCGCCGTTACTTCTCCTGTGAGAAACGACCAGTTGTCAAACTCAGCCCCATAACGCTTTGCGTATGCTGTCAAAACCTTTGGTGAATCAATTTCCGGGTCGGTGGTAATCGTAAGCAACTGAACCTTTTTGCTCTCTTCTTTCGTGAGCCCGATTTGTACCTGGCGCAAGGACGCTGTGATCAACGGACAGACATCGGGGCAGGTGGTGTAGGCAAATGCAACGATCACAACCTTGCCCATTAGATTTTTGAATTCGAACGGAGTGGAGTTCTGATCGGTAAGCGCAAAATCGGCAATCGGCACCCGCAGTGCGCGCCGTTGCGTACGCGCTGGCGCAGAATCGTCCTTGGTTGCGCCGGCTGCTACGCTTGTAACAGCGAGTGCAAGGAGAATGATGATCGCGCACGAAGCGCGCCAACTCATCGACCTATGGTTTTCTCTCTTCCGCCGGTTCGTCATAGCCAAGCACTGTTTCCCAAGGAATATTGCAATGCGCGACGACCAAAGTGTCGAAGTGCTCCCACCACGCTAAATCCCGCCCTTCGCGGCTCAGAAATCGCACCATCTGCAGCATATCCGTGACTTCAGCAGGACGCAGGGCGGGCTCAAACGCTGGCATTATGCCGCGTCCCTCAGCGATGATTCGCCTGATTTGCGAGTTGCTTTTTCGCTGTACCGTATCGCGAAAATCCGGAGGGCGTACCGGCAAACTCACTGCCAGCGGGCCATCACCTCGCCCGCTACTTCCATGGCAACTTATGCAACGCTGGAAATAGACCGTATCCATCCGTTGGTTGCGCCCGCAGCCCGCCACTAGAACAATAAGAAGTAGAAAGAAGTGTCCGAATCCACGTTGCTTCACCGAATTTAGACGTAACACACGCATGGAGGGCTTCCAACTCCAAGATATTGACACGAAATTCAACTTCGTGCTACATAACGTTTCTGGCTCAGCCATGCATCATTTATCTCGCTTTGGTGTTTCGCTGGAAGACGACCTGCTCGAAGCCTTCGATAAAAGCATCGACGGCCTCGGCTACGAGAATCGCTCGGAGGCAATCCGCGATTTGATCCGCGATCACTTGATTCAAAAAAAAGTCGGCAAGGGCGACGAAGAAGTCGTCGGTGTCATTAGCTTATTGTACGATCACCGGACGCACCATCTAAGCGATGTCCTAGCGGATATGCAGCATCGCGCCAGCGTCGTCGTAAATGCAAGCCTGCATATTCATCTCGACGCGCATAATTGTCTGGAAGTCATTGTCGTGCGCGGCGGAGCGGACAAAGTCCACGAAGTTGCCGGCAAGCTTATCGCCACCAAAGGCGTGCAGAATGGCAAGCTCGTGACCACGACGCCGGAGATGAAGCACTAAATTTTTTTGTAATGGAGTAACACGAAATTGCAATTGTTACTATTACAGCCGGTTGATTCGGGAATCATCGTGGCGATCCTCGCTCTCCTGGCAGTGCTGGCCGATGCCGAATTCAACTTGTGGGCCGCCGATCAGGCCGTCGAGGTGTACGTCTTTGGCCAACAGCCGACTTCCGCAGCCACGGAACAAACGCTTCGACAAAAGGATTTCGAGCTTCGGCCAACCACGACTCCCAGCGACATCCTTCGATTGGTGCCGGGTCTCTTCATTGCTCAGCACCAGGGCGGCGGTAAAGCGGATCAGATCTTCCTCCGCGGGTTTGACGCGGATCACGGCACGGATGTCGCAATATTTATCGATGGGATTCCCGTCAACTTTCCAAGTCATGGCCACGGTCAAGGGTATGCCGATCTCCATTGGCTGATTCCCGAGATGGTTGATCACGTCGAAGTTTACAAAGGGCCGTACTTCGTACAGTTCGGTGATTTCAACACGGCGGGAGCGGTCAACATCATCACCAAGCGGCGCGACAAGGACACGACATTCACAATCACAGGCGGCAGCTACAACCAGCAGCGCTATCTGGGAATTCTGTCACCGCCGGAAGGTACTCCGCTCATGCCGTTTATTGGCGTCGAAGCGTTTCACGATCTCGGTCCGTTTAAGAATCCGGAGAATTTCAACCGCTTCAATGTGATGTCGAAGTTTACGCTTCTATCCAATGCGAACTCTAATCTTAGTCTGCTCGGCACTTTTTTTAAGAGTTATTGGAACGGGTCAGGCGAGATTCCCGCGCGCGCGGTGAGAGCGGGGGATCTAGGACGATTCGACGCTATCGACAACAGCGAAGGCGGCAAGACCGAACGTCACAACGTCAATCTGCAGTACAACTGGGCTGATGCGCAACAATCGGTGAACGGCCAGGCGTGGCTTTCCTATTACAAATTCGACCTGTTTTCTAACTTCACCTTCTTTATGGACGATCCCGTCAACGGCGACGAGATCGAGCAAACCGACAAACGGATTCTCGGCGGCAGTTATCTCAATTATCGGCGTAATTACTCGCTATTTGGCTTCCCCAACGAAACCCTCGTCGGTTTTTCGAGCCGCAGCGACTTCGCTCATGTCGGGCTGTTCCACGACGTCCGGCGCCAACGCTTAAGCACGACAACCGACTCGTTCATCAAAGAAAATAGTTTTACCTGGTATGCACAGCAGGAGATCCGGCCAACGTCGTGGCTCAGAAGTCAAATCGGTATTCGGCTCGACAAGTTTTTTTTTAGCGTGCGCGACGACGGCACCCCGACAGATCCGAGCACCGGTTCGATCAATGGACGCGATCAGGGTTTTATCGCCAATCCGAAGCTGAACGTGATTCTCTCGCCCTTCACTGAAAGCCGCTGGCAGAAGCGCTCGGAGATCTACGTCAATTTCGGCGGCGGTTACCACAGCAACGATGCCCGCGATGTGGTTTCCAGCACGGGCAACAAGCCCGTGCTGCCGCGCGCCCTCGGTGGTGAACTTGGTTTCAGAACCAAGCTCTTCGACCGGCTCGACGTCGCCGTCGATTATTGGCGCTTGCATCTCGACAGCGAGCTGGTGTGGGCAGGCGACGACGGCACAACCGAGCCTAAAGGAAAAACTCAGCGCCAGGGCATCGAGGGAGAGTTTCGCTATCAAATTCTCGACTGGCTCAGCGCCGATCTCGATACGTCTTACACTTGGGCCAAATTTGTCAAAACTGGCGACGCCGTGCCGCTGGCTCCCCGTTTCCTGGCTTACGGCGGACTTACGGCCCGTCACGCCTCCGGGCTCGAAGGCAGGATTCAAATGCGCTCGGTCGGGGATCGCTGGGGCGATGAGCAACGGACTTCGACGATCCATGGCTATACGATTTTTGATCTGCTGGCCAAATACAAATGGCAGCGTTACGAATTCCTTTTTTCGATCATCAATATCGCCAATAAGAAATGGCGCGCCGCGCAATTTTTTCACGATTCGCAACTCAGGACCGAAGGCGCGCCGGTCAGCGACATTCATTTTACGCCCGGCGAACCGTTGACGATCAAAGCTGGATTCACGATACATCTGTGGTAGCAGTTTTGGCTTCGATGAAAAACTTTCGACGCTTATGATCAACGACACCAATTTACAAGAAGGCTCCACCGCGCGCGCAACGATTTTCGGCATCGTCTGCGGCGCCCATTTCGTCAACCATTTTCAGTCGGCGATGCTCGGCGTGATCTACCCACTGATGATGAAAGAGTTGGGCATGAGCTATATCGCGATCGCTTCGCTCGCCGCCGTGTATAACACTCTCGGCAGCGTCTTTCAGGCGGCCTACGGTTTCGTCGTGCCGTATGTTCGACGCGGCGTGATTCTCGGCCTTGGCAATTGCGTTCTTGGACTTTCCGTCGCCGCCACCGGCTTCGCCTCGAACTTCAATCATTTTTTCACCGCGCGCTTGATCGGCGGCATCGGCTCCAGCCCGCAGCACCCGGTGGGATCGAGCATGCTGGCGAGCCATTTCGGCGTCGCGCGCGGCCGCGCTTTGGCGTTTCATTCGACCTCGGGACAAATCGGCAGTCTGCTCGCGCCGCTGCTGGCGGCGGTGATGGTCACTTACATCGGTTGGCGCGGCGTGTTTTGGGCGGTCGGCGCCATCACGACGGTGATGGGAATCATCTGTTTTGTTTTTCGCGACACCCTGCGCACGCCGTCTTTCGATCAGCAGAAATCTCGGCCGACGCCGGTTGGCTGGCAAGCTTATAAAGCCTGCTTCAAGGACAAAAATATTCTGTTGGTCTCGCTGGTTTTTATGGCCGGTGCGGCGGGACGTGGCCAAGACATCAACGAAGTTTACATCATTCCTCACTTCGTCCGCGATTTTAATATCAGCATCACCTACGGCGCTTTTCTTTTCACGTTTATCCAGGTGGGGAGCCTGATTGGGCCGTTTGTCTGGGGCTGGATCTCGGATCGTTTCAACCGCAAGCTGGTGATTCAAGCGTCTTTGTTGATGTCGGCTCTGTGCACCCTCTGGCTTGCCTGGCAGCAGAATATTTCCGCCGGTCTGTTCGTTAATTTAATCATCTACGGCGCCGCGGTCACGTCGCGCCAGACGCTGACCCAGGCTTTGCTCGCCGATTTGGTCGGCGAGGACCTTTTCGACGCGGCTTTTAGTCTCTATTATTTTATCGGCTTCGTTTCGATTCCATTCTGGACGGTGATCACCGGCGGAGTCATGACCCACTACGGTTTTGGCCCCGCGTTCACGGTAATCTCGACTTCCTATCTGATTGCCATGAGTCTGCTGGTGTTGCTGCGCACGCCCATGAAACAGCCCAGCGCAGGGTAGCAAGATGACAAAAGACTCTTCACTCGCTCCTTCCCTCGTGGCGTCGACCTTCATTCATCTTGCGGCGCTCGGGATGGCATCCGCGCTGATCGGTCAACGAAACCATTTCCCGGAGCAAAATCTAATTTCGGTCACACTATTAGATCCGACACAGGACAACAAAACAATTCGTTCGCGTACGGGAGACGCGATAAAGACCGAGCCACCGAAACAACCATCGGCTCAGCGCAAGCGCGAAACAATTCGCGCCGAGCTACCTACACCTAGAACAACCAAGAACGACATTTCCAAACCAGATGAGAGCAAAATGCCTCCACCGCCAGCGCCTGCATCGCCCGAGACATCCCGCGTCGAAGGCGGCGGGAGCGCGTCTGGAGTGGGTAATCTCGCTGCAGGTGATTTCGGAGTTGCGCCCGGTTACGGGAACGCGGGAAGCGGCGCCGGCACGGCGATCGCGGGTCTCGGACGCGGCTCCGGCGCGCCCGGGTTGCCGGCACAGACAGCTCCGATTCGCACCAATCGCGAGGCGACACCGATTCAAACCGCGCGCGCCTCGTATCCGCCGATGGCGCTGCGAATGGGAATGGAAAGCGACGTGGCGCTGCGAATCGAAGTCGATGCCGAGGGCAAAGTCATCAAAGCTGAAATCATCAAAAGCGGCGGCACAGGTTTCGACGAAGAAGCGCTCAAGGCCGTCAAGCAATCGCGCTTCGAGCCGGCACAACGAGACGGTCAAAATGTCCCGGCTGAGTTCACCTACGTCTATCGATTCAGGCTGCAAAAATGACTAAACACTGATTGCACAAAGAAAGGAGATTTAACATGGCAAGCATATCGCATTCTTCCCAAGGACACGATCACCATCAATGGGATTCACCGGATTATGTCTCGAAGTGGGCAACGGGTCAGGATCCCAAAGAAAAGGATCGCCAAGAGCCTTTTCGCTTGCTCGCCGATACCATTCCTTTTGATAGGAAACTGCCGATCAAGATCCTGGATCTCGGTGCGGGATACGGGGCGCTCACGCAATTTCTGCTAAACCGATTTCCCAACGCCAGCGCGGTCTGTCAGGACGGTTCGAAAGAGATGGCGAAGCTCGGCGGTGAGCGCATGAACAATCTCGCCGGGCGGTTTAAGTACGTTCTCTGCGATTTTGCCCAGCATCGCTGGAGCCAAAAGCTCAAAGGACCCTTCGAAGCGGTGGTTTCGTCGATCGCGATCCATAACGTTCGCGAGCCAAAAATCATTCAGCGCATCTACGAAGATGTTTTCCCCTTGGTGAAAACCGGCGGCTGCTTTTTAAACTTCGATCGGCACCGCCCGCCGATCGAGGATCAAATGAAGTGGCTGCGCGGCGCTGGGTTTAAGGATGTGCAATGTTTTTGGCAGGACGAGAATCGCGCTGTGTTTGGCGGGTTCAAACAAGCATAAAGAAATCATGCGCGCGAAACTTATACTGCTATTGACTCTGCCATGGCTTTGCCTGAGCGCCGGCTGCGGCAGAAAGGAACCGAACCGCGCGCCTGACGCCGGACAAAAAATAAAAATTGTCACGACCGTGGCGCCGATCACGAGCATCGTCGAAAACGTCGCCGGCGACAGGGCGGATATCGCCGGCATCATCCCCGAGGGGGTCAATTCGCACACTTTCGAACCGGCACCGTCCGATAGCAAGTTGCTGAGTGACGCCGATCTCGCCATTTTCAACGGCCTCGACCTTGAAACTCCGACCGTCAAGCTGGCACAAGCCAACTTGAAGCAAGGGGCGCCGATCTACTCGCTCGGTGATAAAACCATCACGGAAGCCGAATACATTTATGACTTTAGTTTCCCCAGAGCGCAGGGGCATCCCAATCCGCACCTCTGGTTGAATCCGGAATACGCGATGCGCTACGCGGATCTGGTGCGCGACGAGATGGTTCGCGTCGATCCGAAAAACAAAAGCTCGTATGAAACAAATAGCGCGCAGTTCAGAAAAAAACTCGAAGCGCTCGATCAGGCGATTAAGGACGCGATTCAAACCATTCCGACGGGCCAGCGCCGCCTGCTCACTTATCACGACTCGTGGCCCTATTTTGCGCGCCGTTATGGCTTCCAAGTGATCGGCGCAGTGCAACCTTCCGACTTTGCCGATCCGAGCCCCAGAGAAGTGATTCGATTAATCGAGCAGATCCGCAAGGAAAAAGTTCCGGCGGTCTTCGGCTCGGAAGTTTTTCCGAGCCCCGTGCTCGAGCAGATCGCGCGCGAAGCTAAAAGCAGATATATAGACAAGCTCAGAGACGACGAGCTGCCGGGCAAACCGGGCGATCCGCAACATTCTTACATCGGCATGATGGTGGAAAACATAACGATTATGTTCGAAGCCCTGGGCGGCTCGGCGGATGCGCTCAAGAAAATCGATCCGGCCCCGATCGCAGGTTCGCGCGCCGACTATCGGAGAAAGAACTGAGAATGATAAATCCGCACGATCATCGCCCCGGCGACCCACAGAGCCTGCACCCATCCGACGTCGAAGAGCGTCTCTGGCACAAGGCCGCCGGCGTCCCGCTCGTGGAGCTGGCGAATGTCAGCAATAGCTACGGCACCACGCCGGCCCTGACGAACGTCTCGTTAAAGATCTGGCCGGGACAGTTTATAGCGATCGTCGGACCCAACGGCGGCGGCAAAACGACGTTGCTGCGCACGATTCTCGGCATGGTGCCGGTGACCTCGGGGAAAGTACTCCTGCGTGGACAGGATTTACAACGATCGTCGTTAGAACGCATCGGCTACGTACCGCAGCTGGAAACCATCGACTGGAATTTTCCGATCACCGTCGAGGAAGTCATCGGCATGGGCTTCTTCGTCAAGAGTCGCTGGTTCGGCGCCATCGGCGAGAAGGATAAACAAAAACTCCGCGAAATTATGGAGCGACTGAATCTCGACGGCTTGGGTCATCGCCATATTCGAGAACTCTCAGGCGGCCAGCAGCAAGCGGTCTTCATCGGCCGCGCTCTCCTCGGCGACCCCGAATTGATCCTGCTCGACGAGCCGGCGTCCGGACTCGACATTCGCTCACGCGATGATGTGATTCACTTTCTCCACGAGATCAATCACGAAGGGGTCGCTATCGTCCTCACCGCCCACGACTTGAACTGGGTGGCCGCCCACTTACCCTGGGCAGTTTGCCTGAACCACCGGCTGATCGCCGAGGGGCGTCCCAACGAAATCTTCAATTCCGAAGTTTTGAAAGAAGCCTATCGCGGCGACCTCGTCGTTTTTCATCAAGACGGCATGGTGATGATCGGCGAACGCCCCCACGCACCGCATAATTAATTCCAAACGAGTGTTCAAAACGTTCCAATCGTTCAAGTCGTTCAAAACGTCCAAGACCAAAAACATAATTTGAAACTGTCCGGAGTTTTTCTCGTAGTAACGATTTGAACTTCAATGGCCTTCTTAGCTCCGTTTGAATACGAGTTTTTTCGTAACGGCTTCATCGCCGCGGTGGTTGTCGGCGCGCTCTGCGGCTTCATCGGCGTCTACGTCGTGCTGCGGCGCATGAGCTACATCGGCCACGGCCTCTCCCATGCCATTTTCGGCGGCGCGGTGCTCAGCTATGTGCTGAACATAAATTTTTTTGTCGGCGGCGGGCTGTGGGCGCTTTTCGCAGGCGTTTTAATTCACTGGATCAGCCACCGCCGTTGGGTCGGCGCCGACGCTGCTATCGGTGTCGTCACCACGTCGAGCTTCGCCTTGGGCGTCGCGATCATTTCTACCCACCGAAGTTTCACGCGCAATATCGAAGCCGCCTTGTTCGGCAATATCCTCGGCATCACGCAGACCGACGTGTGGATTGTGGTTCTCATCTCTTTGCTCGTGTCCGGCGCGCTCTTCGTGATCCGTCGACCGCTGCTCTTCTCTACGTTCGATCCCGAAGTCGCATCGGCTTACGGTGTCGCCACCGGCAAGATCGATCTTCTTTTTATTATGCTCCTAGCCGTCACCGTGCTCGCCTCGACGCAAATCCTCGGCGTGACCTTAGTCGCCGCCGCCATGGTGATCCCGCCGGTGATCGCGCGCTACTTGACGCAGCGCTTTCAAACCCTGCTGATCATCTCGCCGCTGCTCGGCGCGTTTTGCGGCGGCACGGGAATGTTTTTGAGCTTTTCTTTCGACATTTCTTCCGCCGCGACCATCGTGCTCACGTCGGCGGCGCTGTTCTTCGCTCTCGAACTAGGCATGTATGCGCGCGGCAAGAAGCCGGCGCCGATCCACGAGCACTGAGCGCTCAAACGCGCCGCGCCGTCATTTCCTTTGCGAACGTCTACATAAAGCGCTTGATCGTTCTCCGCAGGCTGTATAGAATCGTTCCACTTGGTTCTCAGATGAAACGAGCATCTCATCGACCGGCATCAGTGATCCAACGCTGTGCGTCCGCGTTCTGGGCCGCGTCTTTTCTATTTTTTTTAATTTACTGCACGCCCCATCAGGTACACCACTTTTTCGAGCAGTTTCCCCAAGCGCATCATCACGATGCCGATCATGAGCATCCGAGCACCGATCGCAATGGCCATTCCTCGACCGACTCGAACTGCGTCTTCCAAATCTCGGCAAGCCGTTGTCATCTCGGCTTTGCCTGGCAAGTTACCTTCGCCTCACTGCCCATTTTAGTCCGTCCTCTCACCGTCTCCCACTCGGTCGACAGCGGTGCCAATCCTGTTCCGACCGCATTTCAAATCCGCGCTCCTCCTTTAGCCTGACCGATTTCAGCATCACAGGCTATTTCTAATACGCGCGCCATTGGTTGAATCGAATCCCTAAACCAATATTGCGGCGCGGTCGCAAATTTTATGGAGGAGTTTATGAAGCAGTGTTGGGTTATCATTCTCGGCGTGCTTTTCGGCATCTCTTTACTCACCAACGAAACCTACGGGCACGGCGTCATCGGGAAGAGATTTTTCCCCGCAACCCTGGTAGTAGATGACCCTTTCGTATCCGATGAATTGGATCTCCTGAAAGTCAACAAGGGGAGCAAAAATGCAGATGGGACAGAAACCAGCGTCGGTTCCGAGTTTTCCAAACGCCTGACCCCCGATTTCGACCTCTCAGTTGGCTGGCAATACCTCTTCCAACAGCCAACGGACGGACGACCGACTTCCGGAGCAGGTAACCCCGAATTCGGCTTCAAATATGTGTTGGCAAGAAGCCCCGAGCATGAATTCATCTTTACCACCGGGTTTGACGCGGAAGTCGGAGGGATCGGGCCGGCACGAGTAGCTGAAAGAATCAGCACCTTTGCCCCCGGTCTATTATTCGGCAAAGGACTGGGCGACTTACCCGATTCGCTTCAATACTTAAGACCTTTCGCAATCAACGCTCAGCTGCAGGTGAACATCCCGTCACGGCGGCGAACATTCACAACGACATTTACCGAAGATGGTGACATCGAAAAGGATACCGAGCATCATCCAACCACGATCCCGTTTGGCTTTGCCATCAATTACAGCATCCCCTACCTCCAATCCTTCGTCAAAGATGTCGGTCTGCCGGCACCCCTGGCCAACCTTTTCCCGATCGTAGAATTTAACTTTGAAACACCGGTGTCCGGTCCTGGAAAAAAGCTCACCACCGCCTTTGTCAATCCTGGGATTATTTGGGTGGGAAAATATGTAGAACTTGGGCTGGAAGCTCAATTACCCATGAACAAGGTTTCAGGCAAGAACGCCGGTATAAACGCCTTAGTCCACATCTTTATCGACGACCTTTTGCCCAACATTTTTACCTGGACGCCCTGGGGAGTTATCGGCCCCACACCACCACCCAAATGAAACCTTTGGGGAAAAGAGCGCTGAGTTCGTTTTTCGCTCTGGTACTCAGCGGAACCGTTTTTCAAACTCTCGCCCAGGCGCATGCTTTTCCGGTGCGTTCGGATCCAAGAGTTGGCTGGACGGTCGCTCTTTCACCTTCAAAGGTGACGATCTGGTTTGATGGCGAGCTGGAGCCGGCATTTAGCACGATCACAGTGTTCAACTCGGCAAAACAGCAAGTGGATAAAGGGAACAGCCGAGTGAATGACCCAGACGCCAGCGTGCTCGAAGTGGATCTTACGCCGCTGCCGCCTGGGACGTATCACGTTTTCTGGAAGGCATTGGCAAAGGACACCCACGTCACCCAAGGCGATTTTACTTTTGCCGTGGATAAGAAATGAATTTCTGTACTTCTTTACCGGAGAAACAAGATGAAAAGATTTTCGAGGCTGCTTCCGATAACTTTTTTCGGGTTGATTTTCTTCTCTCCTCAAACGGCTTCAAGCCACGACGGCTGGGTCGAGATATCACCGACGATCGTTGAAAAAGGACAACCCGCGACCATCGCTCTCATCCAAGGCAATCACTCCAACGAGCACCGGAGCTACCGCATCGCAGGCAAATGGGACCAAAAATATACGACACT
>DASWCL010000094.1:0-21325 GCA_036390135.1 Binatia bacterium | reverse complement strand
CGTTCGGCAAAGCACCGGGACGGTGGCTGTAACTACGGCAGGTATGGCAGTCGCGGCGGCGGCCGGCGAAGACTTCGACGAGGATCCTTGGGAAGGTTTCAACGAGAAAATGTTTTGGTTCAATCGCGAAGTGCTCGATCGCTATCTCTTAAAGCCGGTTGCGACCGGGTGGGATTTCTTGTTGCCCGATCCCGTGCAACGCGGCGTTCATAACTTTTTCGATAACCTCGCGGTGGTTCGGCGCGTCGTCAATAATGGTTTGCAACTCAAATTTACCGGCGCCTCGACGGAGCTCGCGCGCTTCACGATCAACAGCACCATCGGGCTCGTCGGATTCTTCGACGTTGCTAAAGATGCCTTTGGCATCGAGCAAAAGGACGAAGACACCGGTCAGACTTTCGGCGTGTGGGGCATGGGGCCGGGGCCTTATCTGGTATTGCCGTTTCTCCCACCGCTGACGGTTCGCGATGGGATTGGTTATGCATTCGACACTGCGATGACACCCTACGTATATTTCATCCCCTGGTGGGGCTCATTCGCCGGTACAGCGACCAGCATTGTCAATGAACGATCCTTGAACCTGGATCGTTTTGAACGCGTCGCCGAATCTACCGTCGACCTCTACGGTGCCGTGCGTAATGGCTATCTGCAACGGCGCGCCGCAGCGATTAAGCAGTAGCTCGAATTTTATAACTTTATTTTCTCGCCAGAGCAGAAAGATGCTAGGTTAGCGTCTTTCTGCTCTGTTTTTTCAGCAGCTGGTTTTCTGCAAATCAAAGCCACGGCTCATTGCTGCGCGCATCTGCTAACGATTGCGAATCAGGCGGCGACACTATTGACATGAATGGCACCATTCATTATGAAATAAATTTGGCAACACGTTTAACAATGTCGACAAATCAAGCGTGTTAGGGAGTGTCACAGGAGAAAATGCCGCGGGCAAAAAAGAAAAGCGCCGGCCGGGCCGCCAAAGATCGGACGCACGACTACATCGATGACGGCACGCACGATGAGTCGGAAGACGAAGATCTGCCAAGTGACGAAGCCGGACGGCGCAAGATCAAGAAGAATTACGAAGAACTCCTCGGCATCCGCGTCGATAAGCTCAAGGGCCGCGTGCTCAACCGCGAAAAGATCAACAAAAGCATCGACGGTCTCTACTTCATCTGCTTCCAGTGCAAAAAAATCTGCCATAACCTCGACGAAGGCTGGATGGAGGAAGCCGGCACCCTCAATAACTATTGCGGCACTTGCGCCAAAGCGAAAGGTATTCGCAGCAGTGCTGCTTAAATCTTGATTCTTAGCCGACGCAAAACCTTTCGTAGGTCGTCCGGCAATCGAGCTTTGACCTGGAATTCACAACCATGGTCAGGATGCCGAAATTCTAATGCCATCGCGTGTAAGAAGTGACGCTTAAGACCGAATGTCTGTGAATGCTCGGCGCCGTAAAGGGCGTCAGCAACGATCGGATGGCCGATGGTTGCCATGTGAACGCGGATCTGGTGCGTCACCCCGGTTGCCATTTCGATTTGGACCAGCGTCAACCCCTGAGATTCGCCAAGTTTGCGGTAGCGCGTCACGGCCTTCCAAGTTTTATTTGTTTTCTTTCGCGATGAAGTCGCGGCTGCGCTCATCCGCCGACGATCGCGGCTGTCGTGCGCTAGCGGCAAATCGATCACGCCCTCCGCGGAAGTTGTACCCCACACGAGCGCCCAATAGGTTTTCATGATTCGCCTTTCGCGAAACTGTCGCCGAAGCTCGTCAAAAGCCGCCTGCGTTTTCGCCAGCAGCACAAGTCCCGAAGTCTCCCGATCGAGTCGATGCACAATACCGGGCTCCCAACGGCTTTTTCCCACCGCGAGAAGAGCCGAGTGTTTTGCCGCGATGAAGTTCGCCACCGTGCCCGCATCCCGGCCGGAAAAACCGTGTGTCGCCATCCCCGCCGGCTTATCGACGATCAAAATCGCTGCATCCTCGTAAACAACCGGCACACCAAGCGTGCCATCGGACGATGGCTGCGCCGCCAACCACTGCGCTGGGCCATTGAACACGAGGATATCGCCGCCGGTCAATTGGTCGCCCTTTCTGCTCACGTTGCCGCCACGGGAAAACAAGCCGTCGCGCACGGCCTCATCGACTTGCCGCCGCGAAAGATGCGGCAAGCACTCGCGCACGAATGTGTCGACGCGAACGTCCGGGCGCGCCGCGGGTACTGTCCAAGACCTTGTGACGCCTGGCATCGCTTGATCCATGATACCTACTACCGTACTATACCTCGCGATCTCAGCAACAAGGATAACGGGATGCCAAACAATTCTTTCAGTGTGATCATCGCTGGCGGCAAAGGCACGCGCTTTTGGCCGCTCAGCCGCGCCGGTCGACCCAAACAGCTGCTTAAAATCCTAAGTCGAAAAAGTTTGATCGAAGAAACCGCCGAGCGCGTTTACGCGCTCGGCGGTCGCAAACAAACCCTCGTGGTCACTATTGCCGATCAGCTTGTCGCGCTGCGCCGCGAACTGCGTAGTCTGCCGAAAAGCAATTTTCTTGCGGAGCCGCAAGGTAAAAATACGGCGCCCTGCATCGGCTTGGCCGCCTTGGAAGTCATTCGGCGAAATCCACAAGCCGTCATGATCGTTCTCCCCGCCGACCACTGGGTTGCTGATGCGGACGCCTTTCGGCGCATTCTCAGAACAGGGGTCGAGCTGGCTTCACGGCACGATCGATTGATCACCATAGGCATTCGCCCCGATTACCCTGAAACCGGTTACGGCTACATCATGAAGGACCAACGAATGGCCACAAAGAATTCGCCTGCGGCTTTCGTTGTGAAGCGGTTTACCGAGAAACCGTCGCTGGCCGTGGCGCGCCGGCTGATGCGCCGCCACTCTTTATGGAACAGCGGCATCTTTATCTGGAAAGCTTCCACGCTCTGGCAACTGCTAGGCCGTTATCAGCCGGCGATTCACCAAGGCCTCAAGGCCATCGAGCGCGCCGCGGCGGGAAGGTCCCTGGCTAATCCGAATCCCAAACTGCGCGCCGTAATCGCACGTGAATATAGGACGATGCCGAATCTATCGATCGACTACGCCGTCATGGAAAGAGCCGGCGCGGAAGGCA
Source organism: Binatia bacterium (assembly GCA_036390135.1). GTDB lineage: Bacteria > Desulfobacterota > Binatia > UBA9968 > UBA9968 > DP-20. The sequence goes on along the minus strand of DASWCL010000094.1, from coordinate 18,208 downwards.
GGGTTTTGACTCTGGAAGCCAATTTTGGCTGGAGTGATGTCGGCAGTTGGGCCGCGGTGCATCGCATGATGCGAAAGGATGCCGACGGCAATGCGAGCCGCGGTCGATGGCTGGGGCTCGGAGCGAAAAACTGTCTCATTCACGCGCCAGAGCGCCTGGTCGTCCTTTTAGGCATCGAGAACGCCGTCGTCGTCGATACGCCCGATGCCTTGCTGGTCGGCGATCTCGGTCGCGCTCAAGAAGTGCGCGATCTGGTCGAAGCATTGAACCGCAAAGGCCTCGGCTCCTGTACGATTTAGTCACCGTATTTCACTTAGCCTCGTTTGCCGTGAACACACGCTATCCGAAAGGCCCGTTTCAATCCGACGAGCCCGTCGTCTTGCTGGATCGCAAGGACCGCGAGTATCTCGCGCGCCTCGACCAGCGTCGCGCAATCGCCATCCGCGGTGGCAAGATTGCCGTGGACGAAATCATCGGACGCGATGAAGGCTGCGTGGTCCGCTCATCGATGAACGAGCCCTTCTTGGTTTTCCGGCCAAGTCTGCCGCAGCTGATTCCCAATTTGCCGCGCAGTGCGCAAGTGATTTATCCTAAAGATATTGGGCCAATTTTGCTCTGGGCCGATCTCTTTCCCGGCGCGCACGTGATCGAAGCTGGCGTCGGTGTCGGGGCGTTGAGCATGGCGCTTTTGCGCGCCATCGGTGACGGAGGACAATTGACCTCGTACGAGATCCGCGAAGACTTTGCCGAGCTGGCGCAGAAAAATGTTGCTCGATACTTCGGGCCGGCGCCCAACTGGATTGTGAAACTTGGCGACGTGGCAACGGCGCTGGAGGAAACTGGGATCGACCGGATGATTCTCGACCTACCCGAGCCCTGGCAGGTGATTGAGCGCGCCTGGAAGGCTCTGAAGCCCGGTGGTTTCTTACTTTGCTATTTGCCGACCGTCTTGCAAGTGAAGAGTCTGATTGACGCCCTGCGCGACGACAAACGATTTGCTTGCATCGAGACGACGGAAACTCTCATGCGCTATTGGCACTTCAAAGGCATGAGCGCTCGGCCGCAGCATCGCATGATCGCACACACCGGATTTCTCACTTCGGCGCGCCGCCTCGCGGCCGGCGAAAAGGACATTCCCAGAGCTCCATGAAGAGCTCGAGGCGATTTCTTATGCATAGCCTTTTTGCAGCCACCACTCGGCGATTTCGATGCGCCGGGCAAACCACACTTTGGGAAAGCCCTTCGCGTATTGGATGAACTCGTCGATGATCTTGGTGCGGAACGGCACACCCGAGACAAACGGGTGCGTGTTGAAAGCGAAGTATTTCGGCGCGCCCTGTTCCCCTTCCCAGTAGAGGTAGTCAAACTGATCCTTCATGATCTGCAACAGATCTCGCGGCGTTCGCCCGGTGCCGTACGTAGAGTAGTCGTTGCACCCCGGCACATTGTAAGGAACGACGACGACTTTGCGGCCACGACTTTCGACGATGTACGGATTGTCGCTGTTGAGCGGGTCCGCCCACCAGACAAAGCCGGCCTCAGCCACCAGTTCCAGCGTGTTCGGCGTCGAAGCGTGTCCCGGTGACAAATACCCCGTCGGTTTTTGCCCGAGAACTTTCTCGAATGCAGCCACTGTTTTCTGAATCGATTCCCGCTCCTGTTCCTTCGTGTACATGAATGAGTATTCATGCTCGTAGCTTTCCGACGAGAATTCATGGCCCTTGGCCTTGAATTCTCTGCATGTGCCGGCGAACTGCTCCACCTTCAGGCCGTTCATTAAAAACGTTACTTTAAGGTTATGGCGATCGAAGAGATCGCTAATTCTCCAGATGCCGACCCGGTCGCCGTATTCTCGTTCGGTGACGAGCGCCATATTTTGCTTAAACGGGGCTTTCGGCGGTGGAATCGTGGCGCCGCCCTGGCGCTGCAGTGATTCGTGCGTGCCAAAGTTCTCCGGCCACACTTCCCACGGCACAATGAAAGTCACGCAGATTTTGGCCTTATCCGGCCATTCTATCGCTGCTGGTCTGCCCATACTTGCTCCTTCGATTAGGAATTTTTAGCGTCCTGAATACAAAGTTCACAGCAGATCAAACATATATGGCAGCCACCTTTGCTCGTCAAGCGGAAGTCGGCGGTTACGTTTATGATTAACTTGACATCCAACTCAGGTGCATCTAAATCTTGATCGCTGCAGGTTCCAATGAAAATTCAAACGTTGTTGCTGGCTATTTTCCTGTCTGTGACGATTGTCTCCGCCGCCCGCGGACAATCGTCCCTCGAAAAAGTCGTGATCACGTATCCAAGCCGCAGCATCGCCTCCGTTGATCTTTATATTGCGCAAGAACGCGGTTTTTTTCGCCAAGAAGGCATCACAGCCGACGTCGTACAAGTCAGGGGCAACATTGGTGTGACTGCGCTCTTAAGCGGTGACGCCCACGCCATTAACAACGTGGGCACGCTCATCCGTGCCATGGAGCGGACCGAAATTCCTGCCAAGGTCGTCTCACAGAGTCTCAAGAAAAATCTCTTTTGGCTGGTAACAAGGCCTGAGGTAAAATCCCTCAGCGATCTGAAAGGCAAGGTTTTCGGAACTACGACGATCGGCGGGTCCCAGCACCTTGCGGCGCTCCGCCTGTTGCAAAAGGCAGGCTTGGACCCGGATAAAGACATCACCGTCGTGATCGGCGGCGACGTGCCAGCGCAACTGCAAAGTCTGGTGAGCGGCGTCATTCAGCTGGCTGCCCTGTCGCCACCCACGGTTATCCTCGCGAGAGACAAATTCAAATTGAAAATCCACGGCAGCACACTTGAAGACATACCTAACTTGCAAAACGGCCTCGCATTCTCCGAAAAAATGCTGCGCGAAAAAAGGGATTTGGTGCGACGCATCCTGCGCGCCCGCTCGCGGGCACATCGTTATTTCTGGGAGAACGAACGAGGAACAGCGGAAGTATTAGTGAATTATCTCAAAGTAGAACTCGCCGTCGCGCTCGAGTCTTATCGGCTTGCGCGTCCGGCGTTCACAGCCAACGGCCTCGCCACCGACAGAGAGGTCGAAGAATTTTTACGCGCCGACGCGGAAGCGCTCAAGCTCCGAGAGCCGGTGACGGCGGCCAAGATATTTGACTTCACTTTGCAGAGAGAAGTCAATCAAGAGCTGGGGATCAAGTAGCAGTTCGGTAACGGAAACTTAGCGCATCGGCGAAACACAAGACAGCGCTACGCCAATTATCGTGATAACGGAGGACCTCAAAGATGAACATTCTTATCACCGGAGCCGGATTGATCGGGTCAAACGCCGCGCGGCACGCCGTCGACGCGGGCCACCAGGTTGTCTTGTTTGATCTTTCACCAAACCGCGATTACATCGAGAAAATCGTCGGCAAGGAGGCCGCCAACGTGGTCGCCGCCGATATGCGCGATCTACCGGCGCTGCTGAGCGCCATGGAAAAATTCAACGTCGACACGATCGTCCATACCGCCGGTCTGATCGGCTCGCGCGTTCAGGAAAACTCTTACACCGGCGCGACCAACAATATTCTCGGCACGATTAATATCCTGGAGGCTTCGCGTCTGCGTAAACTTCAGCGCGTGGTTTATGTCAGTACCTTCGGCGCCTATGAGCGCGGCAAGATCAACGACAGCGTCATCCACGAAACTCATCCCATCGGCGGCCACAATCTCTATGCCACGACCAAAGTATGCTCAGAACACCTGGTCCACGCCTATGCCAGCATGTACAACCTCGACACCATCATAATTCGCCCGGGCGGCGTTTTCGGCCGCGGCTTTTACGTCGGCGGCTCGACGGTCGGCAAGGTCATGCGCGATTTGGCGCTGAACATAATCAAAGGCAACCCACTCACGATCGACGCCAAAACTTATGGTCCCAATGAATATGTTTATGGTAAAGACGTCGGCATGGCGCTATTTCTCGCTTGCCGGGCGCAAAATCCCAAACAGCGCATTTACAACGCGGGAACCGGGGTGGTTCACGGTCCGGACGAGCTTGCTCAAGTGATCAGAGAACTGTTGCCGAATGCCGAAGTCAAAGTCAGCGGCACGAGCAGCGTGGATAAGAGCCGCAGCATCCCGATGGACATCAGCGTTTCGAAAGCTGAGTTAGGCTATGCACCGAAGTTCACGCTGAAAGAAGGGCTGCAGGACTACATGGATGAATTGTGGAGAGAGCAAAGAAATTAGTCGATTGGCAGCAATTTATTTTGTTGTGCGGGAAGAACCGATCCAACCAAGAGATTATCTGAGAAGGAGGCGATAGGAGTAAACCGACGCGCCTTCCGACTGAAAGAAAGCCAGCCTTGCACCGACCTTATCAAGATATTTAAGGAAAACTTCTTGTTCATCGACTCTACAGGTATGACAGATGTGCGAGAAAACGATCCAGATCCGCTCGCGCCCCTTCAACGTATCGATCTGCTTTTTATACATCTCTGGTTGTTCGCTGGAAGGAGTGCCTGCGATATAGTCATCCTTCTGAAACCCAAAAACGGAGGCATAATACTCGAACGCAGGAACGGCTCCATGATGGACGTAGATAACGTCCGCAGGAGCCCGATATCGATGCAAATAGGACATTACCGGTTTGATCTCCTCTTTCACGGGGGGTCGAGCGAAGTTGGCCACGGCGCCCGCCAATGGCGCATAGAGAAGAAACGAAGCCAGCCCAACCGTAGCCCAAACGCCTATTCTGGGATCGATTCTGCCCAATAACAATCGTGCCCGCTCGAATCCTTCCGCAACAATCAAAAGTAAAATCGGAACAGAAAACAGCATTAAGCGACCACTAAATGGATACATGTGCAGCCCTGAAGCTGCTAAAACAAAAATCAACGGGCTCATGAGTACTGACGCGAACTGCCAGTTTTTAAAAGAGAACGATACACACCCGACGATAAAAAGGATCGCGCCCATCCCGGCGCTGGCTAGAGGCCACCCGACCAAATTGTTTAAGAGGCTATACCCGGCTTTCAAAAACCAAATTGGATCTTGCCATGGCGGCGTCGGCATAAAAGCGTCCTGCCAATAACTGAGCAGTTCGACATTGCTCGCGAGAAAACGCAACGAGATCAAGAAGAGAATCGAAAAGCTGATACCACAAAGTGCGGCGGCGCCGCTAATCGACAAGAGCCTACGCAATCGAATCACTGGCGGCTCACCGCTAATCGCCGCATCCCAAAGAAGAACGACGAAGATCGCGCTGATAACAAACACGACAGGGTGCGAGAACCACACCAGGGCACCGGCGAGAAAACCAAACAGCAGGATCGATTTCGGCCCATTGCGTACGTTTAAACATTGCGGAGCAATGGCGAGTAATAATAGACACGCGAGAACGTCGCTGCTGTACTGCTTGACTTCGGAAGCGTAATAAATCAACGCTTCAGAGATCGCAAATGAGAGCAATGCGAATTTTGCCCCGACACCTCCCACATAATCCTCTAATACTTTCCACATCAGAAAGATTGCCACGCTACCTGTTACCAGCGGAAACAGTCTCAACACATAATCTTTGTTACCAAAGAGCTCGATGAGCGCTTTCTCTGAAAACAGAAAGGCGATAGGGGCGCCTTGATTGTTGTCCAATGGCTGCAGCAAAAGCGCAAAGGGTCGATGCACTATGTTTAAGGCCAGCAACGCCTCATCAAACCACAAGGAGCGGTTCGCAGAATATTGCCACAGGCGTAAAAAGACGCCAAGCACGCAAATTACTAGGCATGCAATTGTTCTTCTCCGGTCATTTGTTTGCGGAGAATTCATAGAATCGCCACCCGGACAAAAGAGTGGACGGTTGTGAATCGCGCGCCCGCCACGCCCTACCAGCCTAGCCGAAATCGAATCATGTAGTACAGCGCGGCGAACCCATCTTTCCAGGTGATTTTTTTACCTTCTTTATAGGTGCGGCCGTGGTACGCAATCGGCACCTCGTAAAAGCGGCAGCCTTTTTTCGCCAGTTTCACGGTAATTTCCGGCTCGAAACCGAACCGCTTCGATTGAATCTCGATGCCTTTCAGTACTTCGGCGCGAAAGACCTTATAGCCGACTTCCATGTCGGAGAGGTTTAAATTGGTGAGCATGTTGGAGAGCAGCGTCAGCATCCGATTGCCCATGGAGTGCCAAAAGAACAACACGCGATGCGCGCCGCCGCCCGCGAAGCGCGTGCCGTAAACAACGTCAGCCAATCCGTCTTGGATCGGCTGCAACAAGCTTGGATAGTCTTTCGGATCGTATTCGAGATCGGCGTCCTGAATCATTATTACGTCGCCGGTGACATGGCCGAACGCTATCTTTAGCGCCGCGCCCTTTCCTTCGTTTTGCGGCTGAAAAAAAACTTTGACGTCATTCAGCTTGTCACCGGCCCGACGATTTTCTTCTTGCAGCTGAGTCAGGATCTCTCGGCTTCGATCCTTGGATCCGTCATCGACGAGAATGATCTCCTTCGGCATCGGCACGGCGCACACGCGACGCACGATTTCCGCCAATGTCTGCTCTTCATTATAGATGGGAACCAGAACGGAGAGTTTCACTGTTCGAATTCGCGCTTCTTGAGCTCGCGCACAAATGCGGAGAGCTTGGGGTCGGCGTTGACGGCGTCGTTGATCTTTGCCTGGAAATCCGCCGCCGCGCGCTCCAGTGGACCGGTGTCGACTCTGAGGCCGAGCCATTGACTGAGTCGCAGAAGTAACGCCAGGGTGCCGCGCGGGTTAGGCGACACGGAAAGATAATGGGGCAGCGACGCCCAAAGACTGACGTGCGGCATACTGGCAGCACGACACGCGTCCGCCAAAACACCGACGATGCCGGTCGGTCCTTGGTAACGTGAAGGCACGAGATCGAGTTGATCCATTAGCTGTGGATCCGTAGAAAATCCTGTAAGCGGCACCGGACGGGTATAAAGAACTTCGTCGAGGTATGCACCCAAGGTGATCACCATCTCGGCCTGACACTCGCGAGCGAAACGCAGCATCGTCTCCGTAAACGTTCGCCAACGTAGATGGGGTTCAGCGCCGATACCGAGCACGAAATCCTTATCGATACCCATTCCCACGCCATGGTAGAAATCGTAGGAAGGCCAGTGGATCTCGCGCGCTTTGCTGTCATTCAAACGAACCACCGGCCGTTGTCGATAGAAGTCATAAAACTCTTCCGGATCGATGCCGGCGAATTTCTTGCTCATTAATTGGTCAATCAAATATCGCACAGCGGTCGACGCCGATGCGCCCGCGTCGCTCCAGCCGGCGAACGACAACAGCAGCACCGGATTTCGTAAAACGGGACGACTGTCAAAAATAAGAGCTTCCATTGCTAATACTCTAGCATAACTGTACGCGCCTGCTCCAGGTCAAAAACCATATATCAGCCGGAGGAAGATGTTTTTTGCTTGATGACAAAAAAGACGGTGCATCAGCCGACAAACAGCGTGAACTTCGCGCCGTTTAAATTCGTCAGCGGTTTGGGGGAAAGAAGGCGGCGGTCGGAAGAAAGCACTCTTTGGGCAATTTCCCAATTTACCGGCGGCAGCGGAGTTAATTGTTGGATCTGTTCAAGATTAAAATAGCCCGCGTGATCGACTTCACGCCCATCCGGCATCGGCTCGCCGGTAACGGACCGCAAAAGGAGAATGATGTAGATGCCATTACCGCTGGCGGGATCGTAGCGGCTGCGCAGTCCGAGGACCGCTTCCACTTCCGCCGTGACCCCGGCCTCCTCTTGAACTTCACGCACCACTGCTTGCTCTATGGTTTCATTCGGCTCGATGAAACCGCCGGGCAGCTGCCAATTACCGCGGCCATGGCTTGAAGCGCGGCGCACTAACAAAAGTTGCCGGCCACGAACCACCGCACCGCCGACGCCGATGTTGTAACCCGTGTTGTAGCGTTCAGGGATAGCCACGATGTTCAGAGAGCCAACTCAAACAGCCTTTGGGCGTTCTGCCAGCGAATCAATTCTTTGGCGGGTTCAGAAATCTTTGGATTTTCTCTGAGCAGGCGCACGTCTTCGAACTTCATTCTGCCGCCCGGATCGTCGTGCGGGTAGTCGGTCGCAAAGAGAAATCGCTCGGCGCCCAAGAACTCAATCGCCTCTGCTAGCTCCGGCTCTTCGGTTTCGATCGTGAAGTAGAAATTATTTTTGAAATAGTAGCTGGCGGGTTTCTGGTTTTTTTCTAGAAAAACATGCGCCGGGTAGAGCGCTCGCGCGCGCCGCAGCCGTTCGCCGATTTTCGTCAACGTTCGATTGGACAGTGGCTCCTCCTGATCGTCGTAGTCCACCGGCGGCCGCTCCAAAACTCGGTCGAGCCATTGCACTATTGGCTTGATGAACGACGTCCCGGCTTCGGTGAAAATGAATTGCAGCTTGGGAAATTCATCCAATAGTCCGCTGGTGAATAATGAAACCAAGCTCATTTGCCCTTCCTGCGGCGCAAAAATATATAAACCGTCGCGCTGGAAAGCCTGCATATTGCTGATGCGATGACCGTGCTGCACGTTGTGCAGATAAATCGGCATCGACCACTCTTGCGCTCTCTGAAAGAACGGCCAAAGCTCGCGATGGCTACCGAGCGGCTCGCCGTAAGGATGCTCTTTAACCGGAATAGCCTTATCGAGTACGACCGCACAAAAACCGTTTTCCTTGGCCCACTCCATTTCACGAATCGAACCCGGAACGTCTTGCAGCGGGATTAACGCGACCGGCAAGATTCTTCCCGGATACTCTTTCGCCAGCCTCATGAGTGCTTCATTGTGGGAGCGCGCCATCCGGCAGGCAAGCTCCGCGTCGATCAGATATGACCACCAGCCGGAAAATTGCGGCAAGACGACATGCTGTTCTATGCCCAGACGCTTGTCATAGTCGTCCATACGAGAGCACATATCCCATAAACTCTTAAACATTGCGCCCGAACCTGGCGCCAAAAGCGGGCTCGTGCCCGGAACTTCAATTGGGTAGCCGGGAAACTCAACGTCGGCGTAGAGATCTTCGTCGTTAAACTTGAGCCGCGGTTTAAGCCCGGCGAAGTTGCCGTCGATGCTCTCGAAAGCATCCCGTGGCATCAAGTGGGTATCGCAATCTATGATCATGCTAGCCGTCCTATAAAGCGACCGTATGTCGCGTTATAGGACGGCTGTGTTGGGGAAGTCAAGAAATGAGGCAGGAGGCGGTGATATTCCGCCTCCTGAAAGCTTAGGGGGTGAACGAACGCAGATATTCTTGGTGCTTTAAGTCTTAGTCGCGACGGTAATCCCGGCGCTCCCGACTTCCCCAGCCGCTATTACCCCAATTCCACCAGCCGTTATCGTTGCGGTTCCATTGTCCACGGTTGCCATTCCAAACAGAGTTGTCGTATCTCCGGTCGTAACGATCGCGGCGATAATCGCCGTAGTTGCCAGATAGCTGTTGGCGATCCTGATAAATCTCTCGGAGATCATCGCGGATTTCAGCTTTCTTTCGATATATATCGCCGCGGCCTGCGCCGCTACGATATAGGTTGTGCAAGTCGGCGCGATCCCGCTGGAACTCCGCGCGATCTTTTCCCAGCTCATGACGGGCCGCCTGATCAAGTTTCTTTTGACGACTTCGCGAATCGGCGGACGCGCGATTGGGGGTGCCGATCGCTATCAGTGAGAGAATGGCTATGGCTATTAAGGCTATCGATGTTTTGGTTTTCATAGAAACCTCCTTGAGGGCTTAGACGCTTCAGGTAGGTTCCCGTTAACGCGCTCGAGCCAATTTTCTTCGCGTTTCATTTTTCTGGCAGAATGTGTCGTTAGGACAACGAGTTAGGCGGTAAAACTGAATTTATCTATATAGCGCGATCGGAATCTCACTGGACAGTTGGTTGCACCGGTCGCAGTGTAATTCATGAACGCCGGTTGGGCGGATTATTCCCTTGCACGGTTGTTTACGCCATATTCCATAGGATAGATTTACTTATCGAGGAGTGCGCGCGTGTCTAACAATCCAGCCTACGATCCGACGGATTCCAGATATTACGACGACAAAGACCTCCGCTCAGAGGCCGAACGCGTATTTAGCGTGTGTGCCGATTGCCGCCTCTGCGTCAAGTTTTGCGGCAGTTTTCCCAAGCTGTTCGATGCCGTCGATGACTACTGCACGGAAGAAAAATACGCCGAAGTCGATACCAAGAAGCTAAAAACCGAAGACGTCCGCGAGGTCGTCGATCTCTGTTTCCAATGCAAGCTCTGCTATATCAAATGCCCTTATACGCCGGGCGACCATGAATGGGCGATCGATTTTCCACGGTTGATTGCCCGCGCGAAGGCTCAGGAAGTGAAGAAAAAAGGCGTACCGCTCGTCGACAAACTGCTCGGCAATCCTGATTTGGTCGGCAAGCTGGGAACGGCAACTTCGGCTTTGGCGAATTGGGGCAACGAGAATGCGCTCAACCGCCAGCTGATGCATAGCGCGGTCGGAATTCATAAAGACAAAAAGCTCCCCTCCTTCGCTTCCAAGACTTTCGCGGCGCAGTTCGACGCCCGGCGAAAGGCACCACAGGGCGAACCGACGGCGAAAATCGCGTTTTTCTCCACCTGCTACGTGAATTATAACCAGCCGGAAATCGGCACCGACACTTTAGAAGTGATGGCGCACAACAACGTCGACGTGGAGTTTGCCTACGAGCGCTGCTGTGGCATGCCGCTTTGGCATAACGGCGATATGGAAGGCGCCGTCGAAGCGGCCAAACAAAACGTCGCCAGCCTGACTCGGCACGTGAACGCCGGGCGTAAGGTCATTGCGACGAATCCGACTTGCTCGCAGATGATACGGGTGGAATACCCGCGGCTGCTCGGCACTGGCGAGGCGAAAGCGGTTGCTGCTCAAACTATGGATCCGATGGAGTTTCTAGCCGGACTGGCGAGCCAGGGAAAACTCCAAAAGGACTTCAAAACCGGCGCGGGTAACATCAGTTATCACATGCCTTGCCACCTACGGGCGCAGAATGTCGGCTACAAAACCCGCGATGTTCTCTCGTTATTGCCCCAAACGAGTGTAAAAGTCGTCGAAGAATGCTCCGGTCACGACGGCACCTGGGCGATGAAAAAAGAAAACTTCAAACAGTCGCTCAAATGGGGAAATCGCGCCTTTCAAGCGATGGCGGAAGGAAATCCGAAAGTGACTTGCTCAGATTGTCCGCTTGCCGCAATACAGATTGAACAAGGCAACGGCCGCCGCCCGCTCAATCCGATGCAGATTCTCGCGCGGAGCTACCGTGGCGAGCGGATCGAGTGACGGCTGATCACCCGGTCGCCGCCGCGGCGGGATAGGTAGCGGGCGCTATTCCGTGACCGTTGCGCTCCAGGCCGCAACCTTCCGCCACGGCATCGCGATATTCAAGCCAGAGTTCCAAGACCTCTTTCATCGCTCGAACCACCGCACCCCGGCGCATCGGCACGACGTGATCGAGGATCGCCTTCCACGCCGCCGCGCGATGGCTGCCTTCCACTTCACGGTGTGCCTTGGTGAGCGCCAATCGCTCCACGGCCAAGCCGTAATACTTGACCAGCGGGTGCTGTTCCAAAGGCGGGGATACTTTATGCCTCGCAGGGTCCAGCGCCTCGCGCTCGTCGGATGAGCCTTCGACGAAGATCGTCACGACTGCCGCTGCGATATCCCAGCCGAAGCGCTGCGTCGCGTCATCGAGAAAATTGCGATACCGCTTCGCCGCCGGGAGAAGTTCCACGTGCTCGAACCGGTTGAGATCCATACCGAGGCCACGCGGATATTCGAGAAATAGCAGCGGATGCGGACTGCCAGCAACCAAACCGCCGGTTTCTTCTTCATACAAATTTTCCGCCAGGCTTCGACGGATCTCCGGGATCGGGCAACGAACATAGGCCCAGCCAACCAGGACAGGAAAGTCACGAACGTAGGTTTCGTACTCTTGCTCAAAGTGAACGTGCAGGCGATCCTTTGGCACGCGACCGGAGGTAAATAGCGGCCAAGCCCAGTGGCTCTTTCGCTCCATCACGCCAAGCAATTGCTCTTGAAACGTTTCCCGATCCATCGACGGCCCTTTCATTCAGACACACTTTCACGGATTCAGCTGTGCAACGAAAGTGCCAGAACTTAAGCGCCTGATCTTGCTCAAATTGAGGAGCTGATGACGTTGCGCAGAATGGTTACTACTTCGCTTTGTAGGTAAAAACGGGCTCCGCTGCCGCGGTGTGGCACCGTGCGAGGAGCGCATCATACGATTTAAAGCAGTTCTCCCGCGACGGTGGCATCAGCAAGCGGTTGGGTTGCCGATGGGAAGTGAACTCCTGCCGCAGAATCCTGCACTGTATAGGCAAGCACATCGAGCAAGGAACTTCTGGTAGCGTTACGCCGTTGACATGAGTGTCTTTGTGCTCGTGTCACAAAGCATCAGGAGTTTCCTGCAACTCGCGCGAGCAGAATTATCTAGCCGACTTTGGTGCGCAGGGTCACAAACTCTTCCGCCGCGGTCGGATGGATACCGATGGTCGCATCGAACTGCGCCTTGGTCGCGCCGCAATTAAGCGCAACCGCAAGGCCTTGGATGATCTCCCCGGCGTCGGCACCGACCATATGACAGCCAAGCACGCGGTCGGTTTTTCGATCGACGACCAGCTTCATCATCGTCCGTTCGTCGCGGCCGGTCAAAGTGTGCTTGAGAGGTTTGAATAGGCTCTTGTAAATATCGACGTCGAAATTGCTCGCGCGGGCTTGCTGCTCGGTCAGTCCAACCGTACCGCACGGCGGCGTGCTGAATACCGCCGTCGGCACGTTAAGATAATTGGGCTTGATCGGTTTGTTGTTGAACAGCGTATTTGCCAGCGCCATCCCTTCCGCAATCGCCACCGGCGTGAGCATCATGCGGTCGGTGCAGTCGCCGATAGCGTAAATACTGTCCGCGCTCGACTTCGAGTATTCATCGACGATCACCGCGCCGTTGCTTTTCAGATTCACACCGGCGCTCTCCAATCCCAATCGTGGCGTCTTGGAGACCCGCCCCGTGGCGTAAAGAATCTGGTCAGCCTCCATCACGCTACCGTCGGTCAATGTCGCCTTTAATGTCTTGTCGATTTTTTCGATTCTGACGATGTCGGTCTTAAAGCGCAGATCGACGCCACGTTTGCGCATTTCTTCGGCGAGAATGTTGCGAATATCGCTGTCGAAGCCGCGCAGAAAAAGCTCGTTCCAGTAGAGCTGCGTTGTCCGCGCCCCCAAGCCGTGAAAAATCCCGGCAAATTCGACACCGATGTAACCGCCGCCGACGATGATCACTTTTTGCGGCAAGCTAGGAAGATAGAATGCCTCGTTGGAAGTGATCGCATGTTCGCAACCGGGGAACTTCGGCACCATCGGCCAGCTGCCGACGGCGACGAGAATATATTTCGCGCTAATCTTTTTTCCGCCGATGGTTACCATGTGTTCGTCGATGACTACGGCGTGATCCTCGATGATCGTGACACCCGCATCGCTGAGAACCTTTCGATAGACACCGTTCAGTCGCTGAATCTCCTTGTTCTTATTGGCGATCAATTTAGCCCAATCGAAGCGGGTTTCCCCAACCGTCCAGCCGTATCCTTGGGCGTCGTCAAAATCGTCGCCGAAGTGCGAGGCGTAGACTAAAAGTTTTTTTGGAATGCAGCCGACGTTGACACAAGTGCCGCCGAGGTAACGCTCTTCTGCGACCGCTACTTTCGCGCCGAACGATGCCGACATCCGGCTGGCGCGCACACCGCCGGAACCCGCGCCGATCGTAAAGAGATCATAATCGTATTGCGCCATGTGAATCCCTGTTTTTAAAAGAAATAGATCTCCGCTCGGTATCAAAAGTAGCATCCGGCACGGCAAAAGTCTTGCGCGCCTTTTACAGAACCGAAGGGTTTGTCGATCGACGTGCAAAATTTGCCGTCGCTTGGAAGAATAGCGCATCCTGTGTTAATCAGAACTCGCGAGCAAGACTCCAATGGCGGAAAAAAAAGCTAAGAAGAAAATCGGCGCGCCGCGCAAACGGCGCAAGCTCGCCGGTCAATCCATCGGACTCACGGCTAGAGAGCTGCTGGCGACCGTATCACCGACGGCGGTCGAAGATCTGGAGCGCGCCATCGATCAGGACGGCGGCAACGTGCTCGCCAAGTACCGCGAACCTTTCGGCGGGCAATGGCTGGTCTTGGCGGCATTGCCGATCGATCAAGTCGAGCCGACTCCTTATCAGCGCAATTTGTCGGATACTCACGTGCGCAAGCTCGAAGGAGTGGTGGCCAAGCTCGGCCGCTTGCTCGATCCGATCATTGTCGTGCGCAAAGAGACTAAAGAAAGCAATACCCGCTACTGGACGCCCAACGGCAATCATCGCCTGTCGGCCATGAGAACGCTCGGCGCCAAATGCATCGTCGGTATTGTCGTGCCCGAGACTTCCGCCGCCTATCAGATCCTCGCGCTGAATACCGAGAAGGCGCACAACCTACGTGAGCGCGCGCTGGAAGTGATCAAAATGTATCAGGAGCTGGCGACGCTTGATGATGCCACGGAAGAAACTTACGCGCTCGAATTCGAAGAAGCCGCGCTGATCACGCTCGGCCTATGCTATCTCGAAAACGGCCGCTTCAGCGGCGGCGCCTATCATCCAATCCTCCGGCGCTCCGACCAGTTCCTAAAGAAGCCGCTCGAATCGTCGATAGAAATCCGCCGCGAACGAGCCAAAGCGCTGATCGATCTGGACAAAACCGTCGTCGAAAAAGTCGAAGCGCTCAAAGCCAAAGGCCTCACCAGCCCCTATTTAAAAAGCTTCGTCGTCGCGCGTATCAACCCGATCCGCTTCCGTCCCAAAGACGCTGCGCCGCTGAGCTTCGATGAAGTGTTGGATCGAATGACGAAAGCCGCGGAAAAGATGAACGTCGAAAAAATCAAAGTCGAAGACCTGGCAAAATCCGGCGGGGCTCCGGAAGAGGCAGCATAGCCAAACGAAATTTCTCGTTTATTCCGAGTACGAACCGAAGCACCGTTACATGTTTGGATACGTCGGCACCATGTCCGGGCGGTAAGTCCATTGCTTAAGTGGCCTGCCTTCCGCTAAGTTTCTTAGCTCACGTTCCCAAATCTTACGCAAAAGAAATACGCCCCTGTCGCTGCGGCCGAGGTGCTCGTTACCGCGCACGGCGATCACTCCCTGGCCGGTTTGGGCTACTTCGTCTTCCAACATGACGAAGTCGACGCGGTTCGGATCGACGTCGCTGAGCCGAAGTTTTCCAGAGATAATCGCCCGGACGAGCTCCGGCCGATCTCTTTCCGCCTGCGCACGCCACTCTCGCCGTTCTTCGATCCACACACGGCCGCGTTCGCCTGTAAATGGAATAGCGCGGACTTCGAAGTGAATATGGTTTTCGTCGTCCACGGGAACCTTGAATACAATCACGTTGGCCCGCTTGATCACCGGATCGACTACTTGGCCGTTGATAAAGTTGATGTTCGGCATGCCGAAGAAAAACGTCAGGTCCTTGCCGTCGGGATATTTGACGTAGCGTTTGACGCCCCAATCCGACTCTTCGACGGAAATGACCGGATCGCCAAGCACGACGTGATCGTCCACCGAGTCGCGATGCCGTTGATGCACGAAGCGCACGTGGATGCTGTCTAAGGAGTTGTCGATGTTGTTGAAGTAATTGCAGATCCGTTTGAGCCCGGCGACGTCGAGGGAAATATCAGCACTTTCAAACTTCGGGTAACGCGGCAAGGGCGGTGGCTCGCCTTCGCCCAAATACGCGAAGACGAGGCCGATGTATTCTTGCACCGGATAGCTCGGGATGCGGACCTTTTCCGCGAACGATTGTCCTTCCGCGGGCTGCTCGACGCATTGCCCAGAGCCATGGTATTTCCAGCCATGATAGAAACAGCGGATACATTCGCCTTCGACCGAACCGACGGAAAGTTGCGTGCCGCGGTGCGCGCAACGCGGCCCCACGAGGTAAGGAACGCCGCTGTCGCCGCGATAGACCGTGAAGTCTTCACCCAAGATTTGGACCGGCAGCGCACGGCCTGACGCAAGCTCGTAGGAACAACAAACCGGCTGCCAAAACATTCGCAAATAACGGCCGGCCAATGTTCCTGGGCCGGTCTGAACTACTTCGCTAAATTCCATTTTTGCCTCGTCTCGGATTATTTGAACCGCTGCGCTCCGTTCAAACGGCTTGAACGTTTTGAACTGCTTCGACGGCTTGAACAGTCGTAGTTCTTTGTATTCTAAGTCTCCAGCGTGCTGGGATGAAACACATCCTCGGGCTGAAATCTTCGCGATACCAAGCCCTGGCGAAATGTGTAATCGAGCATCTTGTTCACTTCAACGCGCGTTTTCTTGAATCCCCACACATACGGATCCGCACCGGCAATCGCGCGCTCCTCTTCCCAAAGCGATCGATACCATAAGCCGGTCTGGTGCACCCGTTGCCGATCGAGCCAGCGATAACATTCTTGCTTCGATTCCTGCCAGGCATCGAACATACTCATCGCCACCCACGGATATTTTTCCAACACCGAGTTTTTGATTACGAGCGTGTGCTGGATCGGAAAGAACCCGGTCTTTTTGAAATAAGCTCTTTCCTCATCGGCATAGTTTGGCAGCAAGAAATCTATGTCCGGATGGCCGAACGGCGCCCAGGTTTCGGTTGTTATGCCGGCGTCAATCTTCCCCGCGATGAGGAGATCGTGAAGCTTGGCGCCCTGAGGAGCGATTTCGAGCTTCAGCCACGACGGCGGTTGCCAGTTACCGATCTTTTCTGCCCAATTGGCAACCCACTTAATCGATCTAAGATCAACGCCGTATTCATCCTCTAAGATGCCGCGCGCCCAGAGCGCTGTAGTGGTGAACCAAGTCTGAATGCCGACTCGTTTGCCCTCGAGATCCTTCGGAGAACGAATTCCGGCGTATTTGTTGATGTAGATGTACGAATGGCGAAACATGCGTTTGACGAAGATCGGAATCGCCGTGAGCCCGAGCGTCCGGTGTTCCAGGTCTGCCAGGTAAATCCCGGTAAAGAATTCCGCGATATCGAATTTTCCTTCGCGCGCGTCGCGCTGCCGGCTGCGGTCATCGGAGTTGACGTGTATGTCCAGATCGATGTCCCGCGGCTTGATTCGCCCGTCGATGAGCGGCTGGCTGCGATCGTAGAGCGCGCATGTCATGCTGAGTTTCAAAGCCATAGCAAATGTTCGCTTTGCCTTCGTGAGTAATCAAGCAATCTAAGTTCCAGACCGCCAGTTCTTCGATTGCAATTCCGTCATCACTTTACGCGTCAATGAAAAATCGAAAATTTTCGCCAGCGGTGGCGCTTCTTTGAGATCGAGCCGCTTGAGCACATGCTCGACCGCCTTCGCCTGCATTTCTTGGTTGAGAGTTCCGTCTTGAGTCATCGCCGGTCTGACCACTTGATCGTACGCGGTCGCAGCGACTTTTTCATTAATTTGCAAATAACGCACGATGAAGGGAATCGTTGCCGCGCGATTGTCTTTGATGTGAAGAAATCCTTTGTACGTGCCGCGGAGAAATTTCTCCATCTGCGCTGCGTCGGATTGCAACGACGCATCTCTGACTAGAACGCTGCCCTGCAGCTCAACCAAATCCTGCTTCGGAAATGAAACCAATTCGCGAAACCCAGACTCGTGAGCCTTAAATGTAACCGGCGGCGCAAGCATCGCGGCATCGACGATGCCGCTTTGCAGCCCGGAAAAGATCGTCGGCATCACACCGAGACTCAGCACCGTGACATCGCGATTGGGGTCGAGGCCGTTTTGCCGTAAAACTTCTCGCAGCAACGAGTCGGGTCCGCTCCCGATGCCGGAGACACCGACCCGTTTACCTTTCAAAGCTTTGACGTCGCGAATCTCCGGCTTGGCATAGAGCCAAAACATCGCCCGGTTGTACGTCGTGAACAGAAATTTGAAAGGCGAACCGCGCAAAACGGGCGGTAGCCCCGCTCCACCCACGGTCGCTACCGTGACAGCGCCGCTCAACAAGGCGCGGCTGGCGATCGGCGCGCTGATTAGGATCAGCTCGACGTCCAATCCTTCGGCGCGATAGTAGCCTTTATCACGCGCGATCGTGAATGGCAGCACGGCTTGCGTCGTGCTCGGTATCGCGATTTTGACGATTTCCGCTTGCCCCTCTTTCCAACTTGCTAACAGGAAAAACAACAAAAGCGTCGATGCG
>DASWCL010000093.1:0-17690 GCA_036390135.1 Binatia bacterium | reverse complement strand
AGCTCATGGCCGATGGTTTGATAGGTGACTTTGCGCACTCTGAGCCGGATGATGAGACTCGAGACCACTCCTTTCCGATAGATCACCGTGGCGCTGCCCAGATGTTTGCGCGTATACCCGATGGTGATCTGCGCGTCTGTTAATTCGGGAAAATAGCTCAACGAGCGTTGCAGCATCTCCATCGTGCGGCGCGTGAGACGCTGTTTCATCTGCGGCGTGAGTCTGATGGGCATGAACGAATTTCGTCTAGGATCGCAACCTTGAACGGCGGGTCGTTAGTGTCATAATACCGGCGCGCTTCAGGGATCCTTTATGGCAGACACGAAAAATAAGAACAAGGAAAAAAGCGAGCGCCCGTTTCGTTCCGGCTACATTACGATTATCGGCCGCCCCAACGTCGGCAAGTCGACGTTGCTGAATCACATCCTCGGCGAGAAAGTCGCGATCGTTTCACCCAAGCCGCAAACGACGCGCAACCGCATTACCGGTATTCGCACGACGCCGTCATCGCAAATTATTTTTCTCGACACGCCGGGAATGCATCAGGGGCATTCACTGATGGACCGGCGCATGATGGATATCGCTTTACAAACGTTGGACGAAGTGGACGGGGTACTCTGGCTACTCGACGCCCATGATAAAATAAAGCAGGAAGAAGAGCGGATCGCCGAAACGCTGCGCGGCGTGGAAACGCCGGTATTGATTCTGCTCAATAAGATCGACCTTGTCTCCAAGGGCAAGTTACTGCCGCTGATAGAACGGTGTGCCCAGCTTTTGCCCGGCAAAGAGATCGTCCCGGTGAGCGCGCTCAAGGGCGAAGGATTGGATATCGTCTTGAAGATTGTCGAAGGCTGGCTGCCCGAAGGGCCACCATATTTTACCGAAGGCGAGCATACCGACCAGACGGAGCGATTTCTCGCTTCGGAGCTCGTGCGCGAGAAAGTGTTTCTGCTGACGCGCGAGGAAATTCCCTACGGCGTCGCTGTAACGATCGATGAGTTTGTCGAAAAAGAAGAAAAGAATCTGATCGTCATTGCCGCGACCATTCATACCGAGCGCGACTCGCACAAAGGCATTTTGATTGGCAAGCACGGCTCGATGCTCAAAGAAATCGGCCAGCAGGCGCGGCAGGAGCTGGAGGCGCTGCTCGGTTGCCGAATCTTTCTCGAGCTCTTTGTGCGGGTCGATCCGGGCTGGACGCAAAACCCACACTTGTTAACCGAAATGGGTTTATAAATGATTCGATCCTCATCAGCGAATCTTGTGATGGCGCAAGAGCGGTCATCCAAGCTCCCCATGGTGGCGATCGTTGGCCGCCCCAACGTCGGCAAGTCCACGCTGTTTAATCGTCTGATCGGCGAGCGCAGAGCGATTGTCGACGACTTGCCGGGGGTGACGCGGGATCGAAATTACGCGCAAGCCGTGTGGGCGGATCGTCACTATGTGATCGTCGACACCGGCGGCCTGGATGCGGAAAGCGATGGCGCGCTGGAAGCGAGCGTACAAGCTCAGAGCCGCCGCGCGGTTTCCGAAGCGGATGTCATTATTTTTCTGTTTGACGGCAAAAGCGGGCTCAATCCGCTGGATCGAGACGCCGTCGACGTGCTGCGCAGGTCCGGCAAGCCGGTGTTCTTTGCCGTCAACAAGCTCGATTCTCAGCGGCGCGCCGTTAATCTCTATGAATTTTTCGCGCTCGGCATCGGCCAGCTCTATTCGATCTCCGCCGAACACGGGTTAGGGATAGCCGAGTTGCTTGACGATGTCGTGCAACGCTTTCCGCCGCTCTTTTCGGACGGCGAGGAGGGGGACAAAAAGACTGTCGAACAAAGCGTTCAGACGTTGCGCGTTGCTGTCGTCGGGCGGCCCAACGTTGGCAAGTCGACGCTGATTAACCGCTTGCTCGGTTATGAGCGTTCGGTGGTCGACGCCAAACCGGGGACGACGCGGGATTCCTTGGACACGCCGTTCGAGCTGGCAGGCGAAGCTTGCTTCTTGGTTGACACGGCCGGTATTCGCCGCAAAGCGAGGATCGATGATCGGATCGAAAGCTCCAGCGTGAAACGTTCGCTCCGCGCGGTTGACCGCGGCGATCTTGTCATTCACGTCGTCGACGGTCCGGAAGGCGTCACCGATCAGGACGCGCAAATTCTAAGCTACGCGGTCGAACGCGGCAAAGCGCTTCTGCTCGCCGTCAACAAGTGGGATCTGGTTTCAAAAGACAACCCAAGCGTCGATCGCTACCGCGACGAAATAAACTACCGGCTCTCGTTTTTAGAATTTATTCCCATCGCGTTTATTTCGGCAGCCACGGGATTCGGCGTCCGCAAAATGACCGAGGTCGGCGCACAAATTCTAAAATCCTATCGGCGCAAGGTGTCGACTTCGATGGTCAATCAGGCGCTGCAGAAGATCGTCCGCGCCCACAGCGCACCGCTGGCGCAGAATAAGCCAGTGAAATTTTATTACGGTACGCAGAGCGGCACGCGGCCACCGACGTTCACTCTTTTTGTCAACCGGCCGACAGCCGTGCTCGAGAGTTATAAAAAATATTTGATGCATCAGTTGCAGCAAAGCTTGGGATTTGAGCAGACGCCGATACGGCTCGACCTGCGGGCGCGGCGCGAAGAGAAAAAAGGCAAAAGATCGTGACCCATCGATGCCGGATCGTCGTCAATGAGGGCGGCATCACGGCGTTCCATGCGCGTAAAAAGATCAAGAAGCAACGTCACTCAGTGGCAGAATCTCCCGCTCCAGGTTGAATTGGGATGCCAAAGAAAATTACCGAGCCTAGGTAAACGTAGTGCAAAATCAGCAACTTCCCACGATTCTAGCGTGTTAGTCTCGACCCCATACGGCGACGCTGTCTAGCGTTCAATTTCAAATTGCCTTATCATTTGTATCTCGTTTCTCTGGCCGCGGCTACATCGATTGTTTCGCGCCGCAGTTTGACAAAGCTTTGAAGAATATGATTCAGGCATCTTTATCCTTCGAGAAGGGACTGCGGTTGTCGGTATCGTCGCGACATGTCAATGCGCCTTGGCTAGCGCTCGCGCGAGTCAAAGGACTCGGCGGTGTGAGTTTTAAAAAACTCACGGCGCGGTTCGTTGATCCGACGGCGGCATTTTCCGCTGCACCGGCCGAGCTCGAACAAGTCGAAGGATTGCACCGCGACGCGATCGACGGGATCCTCGCTTTTTCCGATTGGGCTGAGATCGACGATGAAATCGAGCGCGCGCGCGACGCTGGGATTGCGATTATTCCTTTTACCAATCCGAATTATCCAGCGCGGTTGCGGACGATCGCCGACCCGCCGCCGTTTCTTTACGTTAAGGGAAATATTCTTACGGCCGACGACAAAGCGGTGGCGATCGTCGGCTCGCGCAGCGCAAGCGAATACGGGCGCCGTGTCGCGCGCGATTTGGCGCGTGGCCTGGCGTCCTTGGGATTCACCGTGGTGAGCGGGATGGCGCGCGGCATCGATGGCAGCGCCCACGAGAGCGCGCTTCAGGCCGGCGGACGCACTTTTGCCGTTCTCGGTTCCGGCGTCGAACGCGCCTATCCGCCGGAGCATGAAATACTTTACCGGCGCATCAGCGAAAGCGGCGCGGTGATTTCGGAGTTACCGATCGGCACGCGGCCGATGGCATTCAATTTTCCCGCGCGCAACCGTCTGATCAGTGGTTTGTCGTTGGGTGTCGTCGTGGTCGAAGCGACGGAGAAGAGCGGCTCGCTGATTACCGCAACTTTAGCGGTGGAGCAGGGCCGCGAAGTGTTTGCCGTGCCGGGCGAAGTAGGTTCAAGCCGGAGCCGGGGCGCACACCGCTTGATCCGCCAGGGAGCGAAGCTCGTCGAGAGCGTCGACGACATTATCGAAGAGATCGCGCCGCAGCTATTGGATCGCTCCGGCGGCGCGGCACAACGCGCGCCGCGGTTGCTGCCGCAAAATGCCAGCGATGCCGCGCGCAAGATTTTCGCGTTACTGCAGGAGGACAGCCTGCAAATAGATCAAGTAATTGAAAGAACCGGCATGTCGGCCGCTCAGGTTTTAGAGGCTCTCCTGGAGTTAGAGTTGCAGGGGCTGCTGCGACAGTCGCCGGGAAAAATTTATCGAGCGGAAAGATAAATCTAGGCATCGCGATTGGGAGCATTCAGAATCGAGTTTAATTCATGGCAGCAAAAAATCTAGTCATCGTTGAATCGCCCGCCAAAGCCAAGACTTTGGAAAAGTATTTGGGACGCGATTTTCAAGTCAAAGCCTCCGTAGGTCACGTCGTCGATTTACCGAAAAGCAAACTCGGCGTCGATATCAAGAAGGATTTCGCGCCGGATTTCCACGTGATTCAAGCCAAGAAAAAAGTCATCGACGACCTCAAGAAGGCGGCCAAAGGAAAAGAGAATATCTATCTGGCTTCCGACCCCGACCGCGAAGGCGAGGCGATCGCGTGGCATATCGCCGGTCAGGTCGCGAAAAATCACAAGCATGTACACCGCGTGCTGATCAACGAGATCACTAAAAAAGCGGTGCAGGAAGCGATCGCCAATCCGCAGGAGCTCGACCGCAACAAGTTCGACGCGCAGATTGCGCGCCGGGTATTGGACCGTTTGGTGGGTTACCAGATCAGTCCGCTGCTGTGGAAAAAAGTGCGGCGCGGACTGAGCGCGGGGCGCGTGCAATCGGTGGCGGTGCGACTCGTCTGCGAGCGCGAGCGCGAAATCCGCGCCTTCGAGACGGTCGAGTACTGGTCGCTGATGGCGCAATTGGAAGGACGGCTGCCGCCTTCCTTCAAAGCGCGTCTGGCTCAATGGCAAGGCCAGAAGGTCGACAACAAAAAGTTCCGTCTGGAAAACGAGTCCCACGTCCGGGACATCGTCAAGTCGCTGGACGGCGCGTCGTGGGTCATCGCCGAGGTCGAGAAGAAAGAACGCCGCCGTTATCCGACGCCACCTTTTGTGACGAGCAAATTGCAACAGGAAGCGGCGCGCAAGCTCGGCTTTCAACCCAAGCGCACCATGCAACTGGCGCAGCAACTTTACGAAGGCGTCGAGCTCGGCAGCGAGGGTTCGGTGGGTCTGATCACCTACATGCGTACCGATTCCACACGGATTTCAGCCGACGCTTTAGCCGCGGTGCGGCAGCATATTCAAGCGCAGTACGGCAAAAACTATGTGCCTGGCAAGCCGAACACGTTTCGCTCGAAGAAAGGTGCACAGGACGCGCACGAGGCGATTCGTCCGACGTCCCTGGATTATTCCCCGGATCGAGTGCGGCGTTATTTGCGGCGCGACTTGTTTCAGCTTTATTCGTTGATCTGGGACCGTTTCGTCGCCAGTCAAATGGTGCCTGCGGTTTACGATCAGACGGTGTTCGAAATTCCGGTCAGAGAAGCGCGGTTTCGGGCCACCGGTCAGCAGATCAAGTTCGAAGGTTTCATGAAAGTGTATATCGAAGGGCGCGACGAGCGCGCCGCGCAACCAAACGAAGACGAGGATGGCGACGACGCCGCCGAGGCTTCGGACGGCGTATTGCCGGATTTGCAAAAGGGCGATGCGCTCAAATTGCTTGCGCTCGACCCGCGCCAGCACTTCACGCAGCCGCCGCCGCGCTACACCCAGGCGTCCTTAATAAAGGAGCTGGATGAAAAAGGTATCGGCCGTCCGTCAACTTACGCGGCCATCATTTCGAATATTCTCGATCGCGAGTACGTGTTGCAGAACGAAGGCCGCTCTTTGGCGCCGACTGATTTGGGGTTTCTCGTTACCGATCTTTTGGTCGAAAGCTTTCCCGATATTTTAAACGTCGAGTTTACCGCTGGGATGGAGGACGAGCTCGACAAGATCGAGGACGGCAAAGAGAAGTGGACGAAAGCGATGAAGCGTTTTTACACGCCCTTCGCGCGCGATCTCAAGAAAGCTGACAAAGAGATGCGCGACGTCAAGCGCCAAGAGGTGCCGACGGACATCGACTGCGAGAAGTGCGGCGCAAAAATGGTGATCAAGTGGGGGCGTAACGGCGAGTTCCTCGCTTGTCCGCAATATCCCGAGTGCAAGAGCACGAAAAACTTCAAACGCGCCGACAACGGCGAGATTCAAATCGTCGCAGAGGAAGAAGTCAATGAAACCTGCGAACTGTGCGGCCGGCCGATGCTGCTGCGCTGGGGTAAGTTCGGCAAGTTTCTCGGCTGCAGCGGCTATCCCGAGTGCAAGAATATTCAACCGTTGCAAAAACCGGTGGATCTGGGCATCAAATGTCCGGAATGCAAAGAAGGTAACATTAAGGAACGCAAGTCGCGCTGGGGCAAGATCTTCTATGGTTGCGACCACTATCCCGAATGCAAGTTCGCCTCTTGGGACAAGCCGCTGCCCATACCTTGTCCCAAATGCGGTAGCCCAATCCTCGTCGAGAAGGTGACCAAGCGGGCGGGCTGGACGCACCGCTGCTATAAGAAAGAGTGCGGCTACTCGATCCAGGTTGAAGAGCCATTGCAGGGCGCCGAAAAAAAATCCTCGCCTCAGTCGGAGGCCGGCGCAGCCTAGCGGGTGATTTTTTAAATCGTGCGGTAATTTCTAGTTGCGGCGAGTTCAGCCAGGCGAACTCTATTTTCAGCCGCCGAAATCTTCATGAAAAATATCGTTCGCATTATCGGCGGCGGGTTGGCCGGCACGGAAGCGGCTTGGCAGCTCGTCCGGCGCGGTGTCGCCGTGGAACTGTACGAGATGCGTCCGGAGCGCATGACCGAAGCGCACGCCGGCCGCAATCTCGGCGAGTTGGTGTGCAGCAATTCGCTCCGGTCCGATCTTCTGTCGGCACCCGCCGGATTGCTCAAGGCGGAAATGCGCCGTCTCGATTCTCTCGTGATTCGCTGCGCCGACGCGCACCGGGTGCCGGCGGGCTCGGCGCTCGCGGTGGATCGCGAAAGCTTTAGCCGCGCCTTGACCGAAACCGTCGAGCAATTGGCGGGAGTGCGGATTGTCCGTAAGGAGGTTCGCGCGATTCCAGATGAAGGCATTCTTATCGTGGCCACGGGTCCACTGACTTCGCCGGCTTTGTCCGAGGAACTCGCGGCGCGATTAGGCGAGGAGCATCTTTACTTTTACGACGCGATTTCGCCGATCGTCACCGCCGAAACTATTGATAGGAACGTGGCTTTTGGTGCTTCCCGTTACGACAAGGGCGGCGATGATTATCTGAATCTGCCTCTCACGCGAGAGGAATACTATCGTTTCGTCGACGCGCTGATTGCAGCCGAGCGTGTGCCGACGCATCGCTTCGAGCGCTTCGTGCCCTTCGAGGGCTGCATGCCCATCGAAGAAATGGCCGACCGCGGCAAAGAGACGCTGGCGTTCGGCCCCATGCGCGCCGTCGGACTGCGCGATCCGCGCACCGGCACGCGGCCCTACGCGGTTGTTCAGCTGCGTCAGGAAGATCGCGCCAAGACGCTCTACAATCTAGTCGGCTTTCAAACCAAAATGACTTATCCCGAACAGCGCCGCGTGTTCGCATTGATTCCGGGCTTGGCCGGCGCCGAGTTTG
Organism: Binatia bacterium; assembly: GCA_036390135.1. Lineage (GTDB taxonomy): Bacteria > Desulfobacterota > Binatia > UBA9968 > UBA9968 > DP-20. The sequence goes on along the minus strand of DASWCL010000093.1, from coordinate 10,159 downwards.
TCCGTTTGGGAAGCTTGCACCGCAATACGTTTATCAATGCTCCTTGCCATCTCATGCCGACCTTGCAATGGCGTCGGCGCACGTCGCTGTTTTTCGCCGGCCAGATGACTGGAGTTGAAGGCTACATCGAATCTGCCGCAACCGGATTGCTCGCGGGAATCAATGCCGCCAAGCTGCTCGCCGGCGATCCGACGGTCACGCCGCCGGCCACCACGGCACTCGGTGCGCTCTTGCGCTATATCACCGACCCCGAGCGCAAGCGTTTTCAGCCGATGAATGTGAACTTCGGCTTGATCCCGCCGCTTAACGTGCGTCTGCGCGGCAAAGCGAAAAAGGAAATGATGTCGCGCCGGGCGTTGGCCGATATGAGCTATTGGGCGCAAGAGTGCGGGATGGCTGCATCGTCGATGCAGCCGGATAAATTCACGGAGGCCGAAACAATCGCGATGCCATGAGTCCGAGACGCAGCGCCTTCATCGACGTTGGCACCAACACGATTCTCTGCCTAATTGCGGAGATCAGAGACACTGGTCGATTCAGAGTGTTGGACGATCTCGCGGAGATTGCCGGTTTGGGCAAAGGTGTCGATCAGACCGGCTTAATCGGAGCTGAAGGCGAACAGCGCAGCCTAGCGGTTCTCGAACGCTACCTCGAGCAGTGCAAAAATCTCGGCGTCGAAGAAATTATTGCCGTTGGCACCAGCGCCTTGCGCGACGCGAAAAACAGCGACGAAGTGCGCGCCCGTTTTCATGACCGGCTCGGCATCGACATACGCGTCATCTCAGGCGCCGAAGAAGCCGCATATTCGTTTCTTGCGGTCGAGCGCGGCCTGGCGCTCGCCGGGCGCGAGCTGCTGGTGATCGATATCGGCGGCGGCAGCAGCGAATTTATCCGCGGCAATGAGTCGGGAATTTCTCGGGCGGTCAGTATCGATGTCGGTTCGGTGCGGCTGACTGAGCGATATCTCCATGCCGATCCGGTAAAGCCGGATGAGGTGGAACAATTGACCGCGGCGATCGATAAGGCTTTAGCTCTGTTGCCGGCACGAGGAATCGACACGGACGGAGCACTCACGCTTGTCGGGATCGCCGGCACTTTCACAACCTTGGCGGCGATGGAAAAACAATTGGCGCGTTACTCTCATGCCGAGGTTCACGGTAGCACTCTGACTCTTCAACAGGTGCGGCGCCAAGTTCACGCGCTGCAGGCGAAGACCGTCGAGGAGCGAAAGCGCATTATCGGTCTCGAAGCCAAAAGAGCCGACGTGATTTTCGCCGGCGCATCCCTGATCGAACGGATCATGATTTTCTATCAGGCTGATGAGGTCATCGTCAGCGACCAAGGCGTGCGCTACGGGCTCTTACATGAGGTGGCGAAAGCACTGCAAAAGGGTTGACATTTCCGGGCGAATTGGAAATGATCTGCCTTTCGTTTTGTGCAACGAGGCACGGTTAAACTAAAATCTGACTAACGACTGAGGGAGGTGACAACCAATGACCAAGGCAGAATTAGTCGACGCCGTCGCGAAGAGCGCCCAGATCAGCAAGGTTGCCGCCGGCGTGGCTGTGGACGCGACGTTCGACAGCATCGGCAAAGCGATCAAGAAGAGCAAGCGGTTTCAAGTCCCCGGCTTTGGGACCTTCACCGTGCGTTCGCGCAAGGCGCGCAAGGGCAGAAATCCGCAGACTGGCGCAGTCATAAACATCAAAGCGAGCCGCTCGGTAGGATTCAAACCCGCTCCGGTACTCAAAAAGGGGCTGTGATTTTCCGGTCATCCGCGCGGGCCACCGCGGACAACCGGGTGGCCTTTTTTCGGCTTGATGGCCGCGCCCCGAGTGCGTAAAATGCTCGGCACCGGCAGAGAAAAATTATGTCGCTTAAAACCGAACTGATTTGGCTCGACGGAGAATTGATCCGTTGGGAAGAAGCCAAGGTGCATGTGTTGACTCACGCGCTGCACTACGGCACGGCTTACTTCGAAGGAATCCGTTGCTATCATTTGACCGACGGCCGCTCGGCGGTATTTCGCTTAAAAGAACATATGCGCAGGCTTGCCGATTCGGGAAAGATCCTCGGTTTTCTGCTGCCGTACACGGAGGAGCAGCTCAATCACGCGACTCTCGAGCTGATTCGCGCCAACAAGCTCAAGGAGTGTTACATCCGTCCGCTGGCATTTGTCGGTCTCGGTGAGTTGGGTCTCTACGCGCCGAATAATCCGATAAACGTCTGTATCGCAGTTTGGCCTTGGGGCGCGTATCTCGGGGACGAAGGGCTCAAGAACGGCATCCGGGCCAAAGTGTCGTCCTTTACACGCCATCACGTCAACGTGATGATGACCAAGAGCAAGACTACGGGAAATTACATCAACTCGGTTTTGGCCAAGCACGAAGTGAAAAAAGCCGGCTATGACGAAGCGATCATGCTCGATGCCGAGGGCTACGTGTCGGAAGCGAGCGGTGAAAACATTTTCATCGTCCGCGACCGCAAGATCAAAACCACGCCGTTGACTTCAATTCTGCCCGGGATTACCAGGGACTCGATCATTACACTGGCGCGGGATAAGGGTTACGAGTTGGTGGAAGAGCGTTTTACCCGGGACGAGCTCTATATCGCCGACGAGGCTTTTTTCACCGGCACGGCGGCGGAGCTGACGCCGATCCGCGAAGTGGATGACCGGCAAATCGGTGCCGGCCGACGCGGCGCGGTGACCGAAGATATTCAAAACACGTTCTTCGACATCATCAAAGGCAAGAATCCCAAGTACAAAGACTGGTTGGCCTATGTCGGATCTGATTCGCCAAGATCTGCCGGTGCAATAGTTGATCCGCCCCCGCCCATCGATTAATACTGAAGAATGACGGAGCGGCTTGACGCCACGCTGCGTATCACGATGCTGCCGCGCGATACCAACGCGCACGGCACGATATTCGGCGGCGTGATCCTGAGCCACATCGATTTGGCCGGGGGCATCGCGGCGTCGCGCCAAGCGGCGCGAAACTTTGTCACTCGGGCGATGCGCGAGGTCGAGTTTATCGCGCCGGTGTACGTCGGCGACGTGGTGAGTTTTTATACTTCGGTGCTGTGCCAGGGTACGACTTCGATCACCGTGAAAGTCAGCGTTGAAGCCGAGCGCGTCAAGCACCCCCGGGATCGGGTCAAAGTCACCGAGGCCGAGGTGATTTACGTCGCCATCGACGAAGCGGGAAAACCGATAGCGTTAAAGTAAATGGCGTTGCCGGGCAAATTTCTACACATGTTGCGAGCGGTCGCGCTGCTCGTCGCCGTCGCGGTTACAGCCGGCGCGGCGGATGCGCCAAAGCTTGAAGATCCGAAGCATGGCTGCTGCCCGCATGACGGCGCGGAGATCGCGGGTTGGCATAAAAATGCCGATCGTCTCTACGGTCAGTTCAAGCCCCGCGAAGCGGCCGGCGAGTTGCAAAAAATCCTCGAGGTCGATGGCAGCAATTTTGAAGCGCTGATCAAGATGGCGCGGGCCTACGTCGATATCGGCGATCAGATCCCGGAAAACGGGAGCGACTGGAAGGAGCGCAAGCTCAAGGAATATTCCATCGCCGAAGAGTATGCCCACAAAGCGGTGCGCGTGGATGCCAATTCCACCTGGGGTCATTTTTGGGTCGCCGCGTCGATCGGCAATATCGCCATGGTCTCGCCGGTGTCAAAGCAAGTGGATCTCGCCGAGGAAATTCGGAACGAGGTCGAGAAAGCGATAGCGCTAGATCCCAAGAACGGTTCGGCTTATCACATTTATGGCGTTTGGCATCGCAAGCTGGCCGAAATCGGCAAAGGTAGCCGCATGCTCGCGAGCGCGCTGTACGGCCGTTCAGTGCCGACCGGGAGCCTCGATAGGTCGATCGAATACTTGAAAAAGGCCGTGGCGCTCAATCCGACCGTGATCGTTTCTCGGTTGGAGCTGGCGCGCAGTTACATCGCCATCGAAGAGTGGGCGCAAGCGCGCGCGATGCTGAAGTCGATCCCGGATCTGCCGATCCAGTTTTCCGACGACGCCAAGCATAAGGAAAAGGCGGCGCAGCTCCTCCAAGAGATCAAGGATAGCTAACCTAACCAGCGCGGTTATTTCTCACCAACCTACCGCGATAGGCGCGGGGTTGACTCACCGCGCACTACCCTCCAGTCAGTGCGCGGTGCGAAATTTCTCGATTCGACTAAAATCAAATCGTTTGCACCGGTGTTGCGCTTTCAGTATCAATGAATGGCGATGGCCAGAGCATGCTTTAAAATTTGCCTAGGATTATTGGTGGGGTTAGTCGTTTATGCGTGCGGCGACTCCGGCGCTAAAACCAAGACGCTGCGCGTCGGATTTGTCCCGGCCGAGGACGCGCAGCAGGTGATGCAGAATGCCCAGCCGATCGTAGAAATCCTGCGTAAAGAGTTGGGTATGGAGATTCAGCCCTTCGTGGCGACGGATTACACGGGTGTGGTTGAAGCCTTGCGTGTCAATAAGCTCGACGTTGCCTTTATGGCGCCAGCGTCTTACGTGCTCGCGAAAAACGAAGCGGACATCAAAGTGATTCTCAAATCTGAACGCAAGGGCATTCCCTACTATTATGCCGCGATTATTACGCGCGCGGATAGTCCGATCAAAAGCCTTGACGATCTGCGCGGTAGGACCTTTGCCTTTGGCGATTCGCTGTCCACCACGGGTCACGTTTTTCCGCGCAAAATGTTCAAGGAGCGCGGCATCGATCCGGTGCGCGATTTCAAACAGATTCTCTACTCCGGTGGCCACGACGCCACCGTGCTCGCCGTTCTCAACGGCAAAGTCGATGCTGGTGCGACCTATGCCAACTCGCCCGACAGCAAGGACACGGCTTGGATGCGCTATCTGAAAAATCCCGAGGATGTCAAAAAAATTCGCGCCATCGCATTCTCGGAGCCGATTCCCGCCGACAATCTGGTCGTCAGCGGCAGCCTCGATCCGGGCGTTGCCAAGAAAATCGAGGAGATCTTTGTCGAGCTCAGCCGCGATCCCAAAGGAAAAGAAATGCTGCGCGAGCTCTACCAAATCGACGGTTTTGTGCCCGCCACCGACAAGGATTACGATTCGGTGCGTCACGCTTTTACCGAGGCCGGCATTCAAATCAAAGAATCGCTGCAGAAACGGCGCCCGTGACGATACTCGAGATCAAGGATCTCCATCAGTCCTACAACGGCAGCGCGCCGGTCTTGTGCGCTATTAGTCTCAAGGTTGAGCACGGCGAATTTGTCGGCATCATCGGTCTCAGCGGTTCGGGAAAGTCGACGCTGCTGCGCTGCATCAATCGGCTCGTGGAAACCGGCTCCGGCGAGATCTGGGTGCCGCAGCGGCTGTTAACCGGTGACTCGAAGGGCGCGCCGATCAATATTCTCAAACTCGACGCCGCGAATTTGCGCCATCTGCGCCGCAAAATCGGTATGATCTTTCAGCAGTTCAATCTCGCCAAGCGCTTGTCCGTTATTGAAAACGTGCTAGCCGGCGGTCTCGGCTATCAGCCAACATTGAGAAGTACGCTCAGAATGTTCACGCGCGAAGAGCAGCGTCACGCGCTCACCAATTTGAAACGCGTCGGTTTGCTGGAGCATGCCTACAAGCGCGCCGACGAACTGAGCGGCGGCGAACAGCAGCGGGTTGCCATCGCACGCACGTTAATGCAGCAACCGGCGATCATTCTCGCCGACGAACCGGTTTCGAGCCTCGATCCTAAACTGTCGCGCGTGGTGCTTGATATTCTTAAACGCGTCTGCCGCGAAGACGGGATCACGGCGCTGGTGAGCCTGCACACGCTCGAGTTGACCCGCGAGTACGCCGACCGGGTGATCGGTTTGAAACAAGGCCAAATTGTCTTCGACGGTTCGACCAAGGATTTAACCGAGGCTGTTGTCAGCGCGATCTATCATCGGCAGGAATAGCAATTTCGGCTATCCGATCGGGATCAGCGGAGCATCTGACGCTGAATCGAAGACGACGCTCGCCGTTGGAAGAGCAATTTTCCATGTTGAAGGAATATTTCACGACGCGTGCGAGATCTGGACAGGTACAATTTGACGGATTTATTGACGTCGTCGTTCAGCGTGCTGATTCGAGAATATCGTTACCGTGCTTATCCAATGAGGTGAACGGAGGTGTGCCTTGATTGAAGAAGGTTATCAGGGCGGTGAAACCGACATATTCAAAGAGGCGCCGGCCGCGCCAAAGCGTGGAATGCGCTTGTATGTCCTCATCGGCGTCGCGCTGCTTTTGTTGGCATGGTCGTTTCAGGGGGCGAAGTTCCGACCGGCGGAGTTGTTCGACGGCATCCCGCAGATCCTTGTGACCCTTGGCCGCATGTTGCCGCCCGACTTTAGCAAGATCACCGACAGTAAGAACTATTATTTTCCGTCCGACGTGTCGGTGGCGGAACTCTTTTTGCCGGTACCGCTCGGCGGCGATCAAGCCCGCATTCGCCGGCGTTGGTGGGACAACACATTTCCCCAGACCGTTATTGGCGCGACGCTGGAAACCGTGCAGATGGCGCTGGCAGGAACGGTTCTGGCGTTGCTGGTGGCGTTTCCGCTTGGTTTTCTCGCCGCGCGCAACACCACGCCGCATCGGCTCGTCTACCACGGTGTGCGCACCGTGTTAAATCTGGTGCGCACGGTTCCCGACCTCGCGCTCGGTTTGCTCTTCGTCGCCGCGGTGGGGTTGGGCGCTTTCGCCGGAACCCTGGCGCTGGCGATTCATACGGCTACCGTGCTCGGCAAATTGCTTTCCGAGTCGGTGGAAAATATCGACGAAGGCGTCGTCGAAGCGATCCGCGCCACCGGCGCGGGTTATGCGCAAATGCTTTCCTTCGCCGTCTTGCCGCAGATATTGCCCGATCTCATTTCCTTTACCTTGTACCGTCTGGAAACCAACATCCGCGCTGCATCCGTGCTCGGCCTGATCGGCGCCGGCGGCATCGGCTATCTCATGAACACCAGCTTTCGCACCTTTCAGTACCAAGAAGCCGCGGCCATCGTGCTGATCCTGATCGCGCTCGTCATGCTCGTGGATCACTTGAGCTCGCGACTGCGCAGTTGGGTGGTGTGACCGCGCAGGTTTTCTTGCCGATCCATTCCTACCTTCACCCAACGCAGATCGATGGCGTTCGGGTTCATACTTAAAGCCCGCGGTGGCGGACCGCCATCGTGGACATTTTTTTCTGCCATGTGATAATCTTCGCCCATGGAGAAAGTTGATCAATGATTCGTACTGTCGGTCTCGTTGCCAAATATCAGGAGCCCAAAGCGGCGCAGATGGTTCGCTGGCTGGTCCCTTGGCTCAAAAAGCGCGGCAAAAAAGTTTGCGTGGAAAACGGCCTAGCGCGCAACGGGGCACAATCCTGCAGCAAGAAGCAGATGGCGGCGAAGGCCGATCTGATTGTTTCGTTGGGCGGCGATGGCACGCTGCTCAATATCGCGCCCTTGGTGGAACGGCCGGAAGTGCCCATCCTGGGAGTTAACCTTGGCGGATTGGGGTTTATCACCGAAGTTGCCATTGACGAGCTGGAAGCCGTGCTCAGCAAAACCCTTGATGGTGATTACGAAGTCGAAAAGCGCATGACCCTCGAAGTCCGGGTTTTAAGCAAAACGGGCCGCCCGCACAAGTTTCGCGTGCTCAACGACGCGGTTATTACCAAAGGGGCGCGCAGCCGCATCATCGATTTGGAAACCTATGTTGGCGATGATTATCTTTGCACCTACCGCGCCGACGGTCTGATTATCTCGACTCCGACCGGGTCGACCGCCTATTCTCTCGCCGCAGCGGGGCCGATCCTCGAGCCGACCCTCGGCGCCATCGTGTTGTCTCCGATCTGTCCGCATACGCTCACCAACCGGCCGATCGTGGTGCCGAGTAAGGCGGCGATTCGCGTGACCTTGCGGTCGTTTGGCGATACCGTCATTCTGATTCCCGACGGCCAACAGGGCGTCCAGCTCAACAACGGCGATCAAGTAGAAGCTCGTGATTACGGCCTGCCGGTCTCTTTGATCAAGCTTGCGTCGCGCAGCTATTACGATATTTTGCGCGACAAACTGAAATGGGGAGAACGCTAGGCGCTCCGATTTATGCTGCGCGAGCTTCGCATCAAAAACTTTGCGGTCATCGATGAGGTCGCACTGGAGCTTGAGCCCGGTCTGAATATTCTCACCGGAGAAACCGGCGCCGGTAAATCCATTATCCTCAACGCACTCGGCTTGGTGGCCGGCGAGCGCGGCAGCGCCGATGTGATCCGCAACCAAGAGGAAGAAGCGACCGTAGAAGCGCTATTTGAAGATTTGCCGCCCGAGCTTGCAGGCAAGCTCGGCGATGCCGGCTTCGACGCTCGAGACGAACTACTGATCAAGCGAATTGTCAATCGGTCCGGCAAAAACCGCGTTTACTTAAATGGCAGCCTTTGTCCGCTTGGGCTGCTCGCCGAAGCGGGCAGCTCGCTGGTGCACATTTATGGCCAGCATGAACATCACACGTTGCTGCAGCCGGAAACCCATTTGAGCCTTCTCGATGCGTTTGCCGACTTAGCCGGTGCAGCCAAGTCCATGAAAGAGAATTACAAAGCTCTATCGGCCGCTTGGAAGGAGCTCAACGAAGCCAAAGAATCGCTTGAGCAGCGCCGCCGGGAAAAAAGCTTACTCGAAGCGCAGGCCGAGGAACTGGCGCAGTCGCGGTTGAAAGCCGGCGAGGAGGAAGAACTGCGTGCCGCGAAAAACATCTTGGCGCACAGCGAAAAGCTCTACCAAGGCTGTCGCGAGGGCGAAGAGCTCCTATATGAAGGCGACGCCGCTCTGATCGGCCGGCTCAGTAAATACGGCCTGCGGCTGCGGGAATTGGCCACAATCGATCAACACTTGCGTCCTACTGGCGAATTGCTCGACTCTTCTTTGGCGCAGCTTCAAGAGGCCGCTGCACAACTGCGTCGCTACGCTGAGCGTGCTCACTTCGACCCGGGGGCGCTGGAACAAGTCGAAGACCGCCTCGCCGAAATCCAACGTCTCAAACGGAAATACAACGCCGGCGTCGACGACATCCTGCGTCTGCACGAAGAAATCAAAACTTCACTGAATCGCTTAGAACAGGGCGAGGAGAAAATCGCCGGCTTGGATAAAACATTCAACGACGCGCGGCAATCGGCATGGGATAGCGCCGAGAAACTCTCTCACGCCCGCGAGCGCGCGGCGAAGAAGCTCAAGCGTGAGATGGAAAAGGAAGTCAAAAGTTTGGGCATGCCGGAGACGACCTTTGAAGTTCGCTTTGTCACTCAAGATGAAAAAGCGGATGAGCCGCCGTTTTTTATTGCCGGTAAAAAACTCACCGAGCGGGGTATGGATCAGGCGGAATTCTACTTTTCACCCAACCCTGGGGAGCCGGCGAAACCGCTGACAAAAATTGCCTCCGGAGGCGAGCTCTCGCGCTTGATGCTCGCGCTCAAGGCGCTGGTGCTGACGCCGGGGATTGTTTCCACTTTGCTGTTCGACGAGGTGGACGCAGGCATCGGCGGGCGCGTGGCGGAAATCGTCGGCAAGAAACTCAAACAGGTCGCCGCGAACCATCAAGTGATCAGCGTGACTCATCTGCCGCAAATCGCTGCCCTCGCCGACGCGCACTACGTTGTCAAAAAAGAAGTCGAACAAGGGCGAACCTTCACGCGCGTCAAGCAATTATCAGAACGCGATCGGATCACGGAAGTAGCGCGCATGCTGGGGGGCATCAAGGTCAGCGAGCAAGCACGCCGGCATGCCGAGGAATTGGTCAGGAATAAGTAACGAGGACTGGGCTTTTAGTTCGGGTTTGACTTTTGTGGATCTCTCTCCTAATTTTACTTCTGCAGTTTTGCTCAGTCCTTCCCTACGTGGGGCCGTAGCTCAGTTGGGAGAGCGCTTGAATGGCATTCAAGAGGTCGAGGGTTCGATTCCCTTCGGCTCCACCAAAAATCCGCGATAAAACAGATATTTGGTAGTTCATGAAAGTTATGCAAAATCTCTCTGGCCCTAAATTGTCCGTGTTTTGTCCGTGTTGCCTCATCCGTTAGCCTGTGAACGGTCAATCGAAGCTGTCTTTGGCTGTTGCTCCAGGTGATCCTGAAGCCGCGCCGTTGCTTCGCGGAGATCACGCTCGCCGGCAATT
>DASWCL010000092.1:0-4346 GCA_036390135.1 Binatia bacterium | reverse complement strand
TCAAAATGGTGGCAGGGGAAACATCAATACGCCGACCCCGACGGCAAATATATCTTGTCGCCATGCGTCAGCGTGCACATCGACATGGTGTCGTACAACACCGAGCTCGTGAAACCTGGGGATCTGACGTCCTATGGCGATATTCTCAATCCGAAGTGGAAGGGGAAAATCGGCTCCATGGACCCGCGCGCGGCCGGCGGTCGCGAGGGTGGCAGGCTGATTTACTTTCACCCGGAGCTCGGACCGCAATTTCTCAAGCGCCTGTTGACCGAAATGGATCTGGTGCTGAGCCAGGACCCGCGGCAGGCGGTGGATTGGCTCGCGCAAGGGAAACTGGCTTTCCTGCTTTTCACTTCTCCGCGTGAAGTCTTGCGAGCGAAAGAACAAAAGCTGCCGGTGGATATTTTGGACCCGCGGCGTATGAAGGAAGCGCCGGTCGTCGAGACGGCCGCTTCCAGTTTCATGCTGATGGACCAGCCCACGGATCCCAACGCGGCCAAACTTTTTCTCAATTGGCTGATGTCGCGGGAAGGTCAGATCTCTTTTCAGAAGAGTCAGGGAAGCTGTGACTCGGCAAGAATCGACATTCCAAAAGACGACGTGCCGCTGCTTTCACGCCGCAAAGACGGCGTGCAATACTTTCGGCTGTGGGATACGGAGTGGATGGACGTGGATGAAGTGCAGAGGTTTCTCGATGCGTCATTGAAGGGAACAAAGGCCGCTAGGTGAACGAGTTACCTCGGCGCGAACGAAAGAACTAGGGAACGAGTTTCCGCTTTACAAAGCGAAGGAAAAAAAGTTACTCTCTGCACGGCGTAAAGCAAACGAAGCCAAAGGAGGTCGGGTATGCTGCAAGAGATTTTTCTAGGGGAAAAGCTCAAATGGCCGGCGCCGTTTCGGTGTGCAGTCAATCTGGTATTCAACTACCAGGGAGCCGAGGGGTTGGAACCGGATTCAAAAGGCCGCATCGACGCCGAAGAATACGCCCGGCGCGAATATGGACCGCGGGTGGGAATCTGGCGAGTCTTGCGGGTATTGGAGAAATATAATCTCAAGGCGACATTTGTCATCTGCGGCGCCTTGGCGGAGCGATTTCCGGACACGGTTCGAGCGATCCACGCCGCCGGCCATGATGTTGCGGGGCACGGCTATCACCATGAAAAAGCCTGGAGGCTGACGCCGGAGGAAGAAGTAGAAACCATGCGCAAGACGGTCGAGGTCTTGACCAGTCTGACGGGCGAAAAGATCAACGGCTGGCGCTGCTGCTTCCAGAGTCATCTCACTCCCGACTTGGGCATCGGTCAAGGTTTTATTTGGAATAGCAATTCCTTTTCGCACGATCTGCCGTATCTTCTAAAGGACGGCGATCGACTCATCGTCGAAGTGCCGCGCCAACCGTTCGGCGACATGTTTATTTTTCAAGGTGGAAAAACCGCGGATCCCGACGACGCGTTATCCATCTGGAAGAAATCGTTCGACACGTTCTATGCGGAATCCAAATCGTTCCACACCTATTGCCAGTTTTCATTGCACCCGTTTCTGGTCGGCCGACCGGGCCGGATCGAGGTCTTCGATGAGTTGATGGCTTACGTGAAGAAGCACGAAGGCATCTGGTTTGCGACGACGGAAGAAGTGGCGAGGCGAGTGCTCGAGTGCGCTGGAATCAAACCGTCGTCGGGCGTCAGCTACGGAGCGCGCGCGATGGCGATGAAATAGCAGCGCGGCCAGCGTTCGATTTTGTCTCATTAAACCCCGAATCCTGTGACGGAACCGCGCCAGCGGCTCCGTCACATCACAATCATCAACAGATTATGCCTGCCGGTTGGTCGCTATCGCGCCCCGCGGCTTTTTTGCGCGCGACCGGCTCACACCATCAAGCAGATGAGATTCTCGACTAGCACTGCCACTGGCGTTGTGAGACAGATTCGTAAATCCAGGAGAAGAGCATGACGAAGACAATAGTTTCTCTGTTCGCAATGGTCATGGCAATTTTTGTCATGTCGCAGCCAGCATCCGCCGCCGAATGGCGCGGTGAATGGGAGACGGCGCTGCAAAAGGCCAAGGCCGAGGGCAAGATTGTGCTGGCGATTCCGCCCAGCGCTGAATTGAGAAAGGAACTGGAGCCCTTGTTGAAACAAAAATTCGGCATCGATGCCGAGCTTTTGGTGTCGCGCGGCGCGGATTCGGCGAACCGGATTTCGTCAGAGTATAACGCCGGCGTGCGCACCATCGACGGCTTGATTCAAGGAACGACGACAGCGATGTCCCTGCAAGACAATGGCATGTTGGACGCCGTGAGCGCCTATATGGTTTTACCTGAGGTGAAAGATCCCAAAAACTGGTGGGGCGGCCATATCTGGAACGATAACCTAAAGACCAATCGTTTCCTTTATTCATTCGTCGCCAACGCGGGCACTGAAGGGTTGTTCTACAATGCCGATTTGGCGAAGGCGGATGAGGTACGCTCTTTCGACGATCTTCTCAATCCCAAGTGGAAGGGCAAAATCGGTTTGAACGATCCGCGCATCGGCGGTTCGGGAATCTCGCTGTGGTCTTTCATGTGGGAGATCAAGGGCGAGGATTACCTTAAGAAGCTCGTGCAGCAAGATCTTTTCCTGAGCCGCAATCTTCGACAGGTCGCGGATGCGCTTGCAAAAGGAAAGCTCGCGGTGACCATCGGCCTCGGCCGCTCTGAATATGAGCCCTTTCTTAACGCCGGCCTGCCGATCAAAGAACTTCCGACCCCCAAAGAAGGGCTGCCGGCGAGCAGCGGCTACGGCGTGCTTGGGATCGTCAAGAACCCGCCCCATCCGAATACAATGAAAGTGTTCGTCAACTGGTTTCTCGGCAAAGAAGGCCAAGAGTTCTACGCGAAGGTCATGAAGCAGGGAACGCGACGTTTAGACGTGGATACGAAATGGATGAGCCAGATCGGCGTCGATGCCGCCAAGGACGTCATGACCGTCGCGGAATATCACAGACTACGAAACCACCTTGAAGATAAAGTCATCAAAGTGCGCCGGCCGGCGGCGGAGTTTGCCGAAAGAATTCTCAACAAATAACTCCGGCGCGCGGGTTTCCACGCGTCAATTCGTCACGGCAAAAATCCTTTTTCACTTTTCTATATGTTATAGAAATCCTGCCGGCTAGAATTACAAAAATCTCGCAGTGAAGATTCGGGATGAACGATGAAAATCGCTTGACAACCCGGCTGCGAAGCCACTAGATTTCAAGCGGTCTCCACAACAAATTCGACTTATCCGTTGGTCGCCACGGGCGACGCTACAAATCAGACGGAGGTTTTCATGAAGTCGACGGTCACTCTTCTTTCTTCTCTGCTATTGCTGATGGTGCTTTCGCCGCTCGATGCCGCTGAGACCAATAAATATCCCGCGCCGCGATTTCCGTCTTACGTGAAGCCGCCTAAGTCCATTGACGACATCATGCCGTTTGCCCGCGCCGCCGTGCGTCAAACCGGCGGCCGCACGCCGTTGGGATTGGTCGAAAAGGGAACACTGATCGGACTCGTCACCGAAGCCGTCGCCGACGATACTGTGCTGCAAGCGATCGTGCGCGCGTACAAAGAACGCGGTGTCGAAGCACGGATCATTCCCGAATATGAACTCGCGGGCGTCAGCCGCGAGGACGTCTTGAAGGCGGTCAAAGCAAACAAGTGGTACACGTCCGAGCTCGGCTACATGGAAATCAAATCCTGGATCACCCAGCGCTTCGCCGATCCCGAAGCGCCGAAAAAATGGCTGCGCGAGCGCCGCCCGGATGTTTATAAAGCGATGTTCTCGCGCGACGACGAGGTCATTACGCCGGCGCACAAAGAAATCTTCGCCAAGCTCGCGCAGAGAAATATGGGTGCTTTGCTCGCCAAATATCTAGAGGCGCATCCAGAAATCAAAGGCGTATTTTGGCGCCGCGGTGGCCGGCCGAATACCCGTAAGGCGATGGGGAATCAGGGTGAAAAATTGATTGGCAACTTCATTTTCGATAATCATTGGGAGCTGATGAACAAGGCGGCGACGTTTCCCGGCGACGTTTGGAAGCTTGCCGAGGAGCGCGTCATCGAATCGTTCGGCTGGGTCGATCAAGTGCACGTAACCGATCCCGAAGGCACAAACTTCACCTTTTCATTGACCGAGAAAGAGGCGGAAGCGTGGGGAGAAGGAGCGTATCAGCAGGGGCATCTCTATCTTTATCCGACGCAAGCGACGCGCGGGTTTCCTTATTCGAAGGTTGATTATCCTGCTTGGAGCAAGCACTGGCTTGGGCCCGTGCTGATCAAAGTCAACGGCGTGTTTGCCGGCACCAATAATCATTATGGCGCCTATCCAAGA
>DASWCL010000091.1:0-17610 GCA_036390135.1 Binatia bacterium | reverse complement strand
ACGATCCGTCAATACGATGAACCCCGCGCGCAGCGCCGGAATAATCTCGTTTTCCAGGCGATCGGCAAAATCGGTGGCGTAAAACAGACTCATCGTGATGCCGCCCAAGGTATGCCCTTCCTTCGCTTGTTTGAGCCTTTTGCCCGCCAAGGCCGAACGCGTCATGCCGGTATCGAGCACCGCGTGTCCGTGGTTCTCTAGCCACTGCTTGAGCAAACTGATGTGCGTCGACCGGCCAACGCCGTCGGTGCCTTCGAGGACGATCAATTTGCCCTTGAGCTCTTCGAGAGCTATTCCCGGGAGCCCTTCGCCAAAGAAGCTAAATCCAGCCATCTTCGAATCCTAGCCCTTTTCGTTCCTTCCAGCGCCTGGGAAACAATTTTTCTCACTTCCAACTGCTGTTCCTCGATCGACCGCGTCGCATCGATGGCGACTAAACCGAATTCATCCACCATTTGTTCGTATTCATTAATGATTCGATCCTGAAAACACCGAAAACTTTCCTCGAGATCATCGCTCAAGCCCAGATCCATTCCAGCTTCATAGTATTTGATCGCATCGCGCCCGCCGAGAATGCGCTTCATCGCCACGTCCAACGGCGTGCGAAAATAAAATGCCACAGTAGGTTTGACGGCGAATGCATACAGATCGCGCACCCATTTCGGGCTCACGCCCCGGACAACGTCGCGGGCAAACGCCGTGTAGACATAACGGTCCGCAAGAACTACTGCACCGGCTTTCAACGGCGGTATGATATGGTGCTCGGTGCGATCCGCGAAATCAGTGGCATGGATCAGGCTGAACGTCATGGGCGTCAGCATTTTTTTCTTTTTGCCGCGTTTCGTAACGTCATGCACGAGCGGGGATGAATTCCACTCGCTGAAATAAACCACGTAGCCTTCCGAATCGAGCCATTTCTTAAGGAGCATCAATTGCGTGCTTTTCCCCGAGCCATCGATCCCTTCGACAATAAACAACCGCCCGGGAAAACGATGTTTACCGTACATCTTCATTCCAACGGCCATGGACAAACTAATGCCTTCCGATAGTAAAATTAGGAAATTTAAAACACGCGCAGCTTAACAAAGAGAACAATGCTCACCTAGCACTTTTTTTGCTGTCGGTGTTAAATTTGCCCCAAACCAAGCGAGGAAATACCCGACTTTAGATTCTCTACTAGCAATTTTCGACACAATTTACCAACGACGATTTTTGGTGCGAGCGACAGTACCAGTCAAAGCGAAGGAAGATGCCAAAGGCGTGCTATTTATTCCAACGGTCACAGGCACAAGCGCGTCGGGCAATACTTTCTCCCCAAACAAGAAGTCACATCAAATTACACGGCCCCCAGCCCATTAAAATCACATTAAGGCTTCCCAGCGAATAGAAACTTCCTCTATTTTCTTAACACCTTTTTTATATCGCCTTAACAAAGGGTTCACCCCCGCCTCTTAAGTACTTCGTCAAAAATGAAATCAAAGAGACTGCAAACGCTTTACGAAAAGGAGGACTCATTGTCGGAGACACGTGGTGGTTTTTCCAACCTTAACGAGTTCGTAACCTTACCGTAACAATAGGCGCTTAACTATCTACCCTAACATTAGGAGGATAATTGAATGAGAGCTAAAAATATCTTGCTAGGGTTCGTTGTGGCAACACTGTCCGCGAGCGCTGGGCATGCTGTGGCGGCGGGATGCCCGACGAAGGGTGTCAAAGAGTTGACCGGGGCGGGTGCCACATTCCCATATCCGCTATATTCGAAAATGTTCAGCGAGTACGACAAGACATGCGGTGTGAAGGTAAATTATCAATCGATCGGCTCCGGTGGCGGTATTCAACAACTCAGTGCAATGACCGTGGATTTTGGCGCATCGGACGGTGTCATGGATGAGAAACAAAAGAAAGAAGCCAAAGGCGGCGCGGTACTCCATATCCCGACCGTGGCGGGCGCGGAAGCAGTTGTCTTCAACCTGCCCGGAATTAAGCGCAGCCAGCTGAAACTCACTCCCGAAGTTCTTGCGGACATCTATCTGAAGAAGATCAACAACTGGAACGACGCGAAAATTAAGGCCCTCAACCCGAGTGTGAAGCTGCCCGATTTAGCCATCGCGGTCATCCATCGCTCGGATGGATCCGGAACGACATTCATATTTACCAACTACCTGTCTAAAGTCAGCGCCGAGTGGAAAGACAAAGTCGGCTTCGCCACCTCGGTCAATTGGCCCGGCGATGTCGGTGGCAAGGGTAATGAGGGCGTGGCCAATTCGGTGAAGCAAATTCCCGGCGCCATCGGTTACGTCGAGCTTGCGTACGCCAGCCAGAACAAGATGGACTGGGCGCAGATGCAGAACAAGGCGAAAAAATACCTCGATCCCAGCCTGGAGGGAGCCGCGGCAGCGGCGGATATCGCCAATCTGCCGGACGACATGGAGGTGGTGATCACGGACAGCCCGAATCCGGCTGCATATCCAATTTCGGGTTTTACCTGGCTGCTGGTTTACGAAAACCAGACCGATGCTGCGAAGGGGGATGCGCTGGCAAATCTCGCGTGGTGGATGCTTCATGACGGACAGAAATATGCGACGCCGTTGGAATACGCGCCGTTGAAGGGTGCCGCGGTCAAAAAAGCTGAAGCACTGACGAAAAAGATAAAGGTTAACAATCAAGTGGTCTTAAGATAATTTCCGGCCTTTATTTTTTTCCAAGCGCAGCCGGCACGGAGGGGTGCCGGCTGCGCTCAACTCATTCTTGGAGAAAGCTAATGAGCGACCAGACTCAAACTATCGATAGCAGATTTTCGAGCGGCAGTGCGGCGAGAGTCGCGCACCATGATACACGAGTGATCAATGTCGGCGATCGATTATTCTACCGCGTGACGCAAGCTTTTGCTCTTACTGTAATCCTTTTAGCTTTCTTATTGGTGTTCGATCTCTTTCACGGCGCGTGGGAGGCAATTCAAACTTTCGGCCTAAAATTCCTGGTCGGCACCACCTGGGACCCGGTACAGCGGCAGTTCAGCACACTGCCGACAATCATTGGCACTCTGGTTAAAGCGTTCAACGCCCTCTTGCTCGCTGTCCCGATCAGTATCGGCTCAGCGGTTTTTATTTCATTCTATATCCCCAAGTGGCTTCGGCCGATCATTTCTTACCCGATAGAACTGCTCGCCGGCGTTCCCAGTATCGTGTTCGGCCTATGGGGCTTATTCGTCATGGTGCCGGTGATCCGTTCCCTGCAGATCTGGCTCAAGGCAAATTTCGGCTGGTTTTTTCTTTTCAACGGTCCGGCGGTTTACGGCGTTGGCGTGCTTTCCGGTAGCGTGATTCTCGCGATCATGATCATTCCAATTATCACGGCCATCTCGCGAGATATTTTACTCACCGTGCCACGCCCGCAGATCGAGGGTATGCTTGCCTTGGGCGCGACAAAATGGGAAGCGATCTGGAAGGTCGCTTTGCCCTACGCCAGGGTTGGGTTGTTCGGCGCGGTCATTCTCGGTCTTGGCCGAGCCATCGGCGAGACGATGGCCGTAACGATGGTCGGGGGCAATTCTTTCGATCTGATTCATTCACTTTTTGATCCGGTGCACAGCATGGCGAGCCAAATCGCCAGTGAATTTACAGAGGCGACTTATAGTCTGTATCTTTCCTCACTGATCTACGTTGGATTGGTTCTGTTCGGCATCACCATCATCATCAGTTTGTGCGCACAGGTTCTCATCTGGCGGTTGTCGAAGGGTCATGTCGCCGTGTTTGAATGAAAGGCTAAATCATGGTCAATCAACATAGCGCAGCTGAGCGCCGCCACTATCAATTCCGCCGAGCCACGGAATGGTTGGCCGGCGTCGGTATGGTGCTTTGCACCGCCGTAACGGTATTTTTTCTATTTATGATTCTCGGCTATGTGATCTACCACGGCGCATCGGCGATCGACTGGAATTTCCTCACCGCGCTGCCCTTGCCTCCCGGTGAGGCCGGCGGCGGTATTGCCAATGCTCTAGTTGGCAGCGTATTGGTTGTGGCGTGTGCCGTCCTCATCGCGATGCCGATCGGTCTCGGCGCCGCGATCTTCGTCAATGAATTTCCCAGCGCGCGACTCGGTAGAACTGTGCGCTTCATGGCGGAAGTACTGACCGGCGTACCGTCCATCGTCGTGGGCCTGTTCGCCTATGCGTTGGTGGTTCGACCCATGGGATCATTCTCCGGATTCTCAGGGTCCATCGCTTACGCTTTTATCATGGTTCCGATCATATTGATCACATCTCATGAAGCCTTTCGGCTGGTTCCACCGTCTTTGCGCGAAGCCTCTTTAGCTCTCGGGGTGCCGAAATGGCGGACGATACTCGGTGTCGTGTTGCCCGTGTCCCGGACGGCGTTACTCACAGGAGCCGTCTTGGCTTTTTCCCGAGCCCTAGGGGAAGCGGCGCCGATGCTGTTCACCGCGTTCGGCAATCCGTTTTGGAATTTGAATCTCGGCAAGCCTATCGCGACCGTACCGATGCTGATCTATACGTACGCGACCGGTCCATACGACGATTGGCATCAAAAAGCGTGGGCTGCCTCTTTCGTATTGATGATGGTAGTATTGGTGACAAGCGTCATGACCCGGGCGTTCTTGAGGGGGAAATCACATGAATAACGGGGGACTCCAAATGAAGGATGAGAGATTCACATCCGATAGGGAAAACTTAAAGAGCGACGATGAATCTCGTCCTTCGAAGGTCGCGCCTTCAATTGCACCGGAACAGCTACGCCTGAAAGTGGAGCAATTGAATGTTTATTACGGACAATTCCGCGCGGTTAAAGATATCGACCTTTTGATCAGAACCAACAAAGTAACCGCCTTGATCGGACCATCGGGGTGCGGCAAGTCGACTTTTATCCGGTGCCTTAACCGAATGCATGAAGTCACACCCGGCGGCCGCGTCGAAGGGAGAGTCCTGCTCGATGGCCAGGATCTTTACGGTCCTGGTGTTGATCCGGTCGACGTGCGCCGGCGGGTCGGGATGGTCTTCCAAAAGCCGAATGTCTTCCCCAGCATGTCGATCCACGACAACGTCGCATCGGGCTATAGATTAAATGGCATTCGCGATCATCAGCTCATCGCGGAAAAAGTCCAGAAGAGCCTTAAAGACGCAGCGCTATGGGACGAAGTCAAAGACAAGCTGAAACAGCCTGGAACGAGTCTTTCCGGCGGGCAACAGCAACGACTCTGCATAGCGCGCGCGTTGGCCGTCGATCCCGAGGTTTTGCTTATGGACGAGCCCTGCTCCGCGCTCGATCCCATCGCCACCGCCAAAATCGAGGAGTTGATCCACGAGCTCAAAGACACAGTCACGATCGTCATCGTAACCCATAATATGCAACAGGCGGCGCGGGTATCGGATCACACGGCTTTTTTCTACGTCGGCGAGCTGGTCGAGTTCGGCGAAACCGGGACGCTGTTTACGACGCCACAAAAACGCCAGACTGAAGATTATATTACCGGTCGATTCGGCTGAGAGGTACCTCATGAAAGCAGAACAGACACACACCGACAAAAAATACGAAGAAGATTTGAAGAAGCTCCGCGAGGAGATTCTCTACATGGGGGGGCTCGTCGAGGATCAAATCCAAAAAGCCGTAAAATGCCTGGTCGACCGCGATTCCGAGTTGGCGAAAATCGTCATCGAACGCGACCACGAAGTGAATCGCTTGGACGTGGAGATTGACGAGCTGTGCATTCGCCTGCTGGCCTTGCATCAACCTGCGGGAAGAGATTTGCGCTTCATCACGACGGGGCTCAAGGTCACGACCGATCTCGAACGGATCGGCGACATGTCCGTGAATACCTGCGAGCGGGCCCTAGAGCTCAACCAGGAGCCCCAACTCAAGCCCTATATCGATATCCCGCGCATGGCGCGCATCGCCCAGCGGATGATCCGCGAAAGCCTGGACGCCTTCGTGCGCGAGGATACGGATCTAGCCCTTAAAGTGTGCAGAGACGACGAAGAGATCGATCAGCTCAACAGCCAGATCTTCCGCGAGGTCATCAGTTTCATGATCGAAGATCCGCACACCGTCAGCCGCGCCATAAAGCTCAGTTCGATTTCGAAATACCTTGAGCGGATGGCCGATCACGCAACCAATATCGCGGAAATGGTGATCTTCATGGTGAAAGGCAAAAGCATACGGCACATGAAAGAATTGCCGTCCTCAATATAGCTTGGGAAAATGGCGAAAACCGGACAAAAGATTCTGATCGTGGAAGACGAGCCCGATATCCGCAAGCTCGTGAATTACAATCTGGTCCAAGAGCGCTTCAAGGTCCTGGAAGCCGAAGACGGCGAGCAAGGCCTCAAAATCGTCCAGCGGGAGAAGCCCGATCTGGTCATTTTGGATCTCATGTTGCCTGGGCTATCGGGCATGGAGCTGTGCAAGATTCTTCGCGGACGATCAGAGACCGAAAAATTGCCTGTGCTGATGCTCACCGCCAAAGCCGGCGAAGCCGACCGGATTGTCGGCCTTGAAATGGGCGCCGACGACTACTTGGCAAAACCTTTCAGTCCGCGCGAGCTCGTCGCGCGTGTGCGGGCCATTTTGCGGCGGGCGGAAAGCGCCAAGCAACCGGACAATTCACCGGCCTACGACAAAGGCGGCCTCAAGATCGATTACAGCACCTACGAAGTCTTTGCCCGCGGCACAAGCGTCAAGTTGACCTTAAAGGAGTTTGAGCTTCTGCGCTTCTTGGTTCAAAATCCCAACCGAGTGCTGAGCCGTGATCAGCTGCTTGATCGCGTCTGGGGCGGAGAAACGTACGTGACACCGCGGACGGTCGACGTGCACATTCGCCGCCTAAGAAAGGCGATCGAGAAGGACGATAGCAAACCCAAATGGATCCTCACTCTCCGAGGTGTCGGCTATAAATTCGATGAAAAGGCTTTGGAACAGTAGTCTCGTCGCAAAAGTTTTTCTTTCCTACTTCGCCGTCGTCGCGCTGCTCTTCTTGAGCTTCTATTTTTCTTCGAACACCCTGCTGCGAAACTTTTACATCCAATCGCTGAGCCAGCGAATGGAGCGGGAAGCGCACCTGCTTGCCCGCGTAATACCCTTTGACGTGGCAGGGCTCGCTCTCGACAACATCTGCCGTCAGCTTTCCGGCGAGCTCGGTTCGCGGATCACAGTGATCGCGAGCGACGGCCGGGTGGTCGGCGATTCCGCCGAAGTATCGGAAAAGATGGAAAATCACGCCCATCGCCCGGAAATCATCGAAGCCATGCGCGCAGGAACGGGCAGCGCGATTCGTTTTAGCACCACCGTCCGCTACAATATGCTGTATCGCGCTTTCCACCAATCCACTGCGGGTCAAGAAAGAATCGTCCGGGTTGCCATCCCGCTGACCGATATCGACAGCGTCATTCATTCGTTTCGCCTGTCGCTGCTTGCGGGACTAGCGGTGGCTTCGGCCATTGGGCTCCTTTTGGCATGGGCGTTTTCCCATCACTTGAGCCGGCGGTTTCAGCGTCTGGTGCAGTTTTCAGGACAAGTAGCCGGCGGCACGTTTCCGCAAAACTTTTTTCCCAATCCCGGTGCCGATGAAATTGCCTTGCTCGAACGTCACCTCAACGAGATGAGTCTCAGGATCCACGAAAACCTTGCCAAGGTCGTCGCGGAAAAAGAAAAATCCGACTCGATTTTGCGCTGCATGGTCGAAGGCGTTTTGGTATTGGACCCTCAGGGTCAAGTGTTGGTGATGAATGAGCAAGCAAGAGCGATGTTCCATGTGCCCAATGGCTTGGACGTTCATGGCGCATCAGTGCTCGAAGTCTCGCGTCACCCTGAAGTCCACAAGATTCTTGATGAAGTCCTGACGTTTAATTTCTCAGAGCAGCCCTATTCTAAAGAAATCGAGCTTGGCGAAGAGCGCTGGTTTCGCGTCAATGCGGTTCGGCTGCGCGATAGACAAGGCAATTTTCTCGGTTCGATCTTGGTTTTCCACGACATTACCGACATCAAACGTTTCGAGTCCATGCGCTCGGATTTCGTCGCCAATGTCTCCCACGAACTGCGCACGCCATTAACCGCTATTCGCGGCTACGTCGAGACTTTACTCCATACGCCGCCGCCGGATCCTCAGGACAACCGGCAGTTTCTTGAAATCATTGATCGTCATTCCGACAGGCTCAGCCGCTTGACCGAAGATCTGTTAACGCTTTCGGACCTGGAGTCAGGAAAAATACGCTTATCGCTTCAGCAGCTAGACATCGCCCAAGTGATTCGCCGGGTCTTGGAGGTCTTTTGGGATCAGGCCGCGCGAAAAAAAATAAAATTAGCGCACCACGAAGCCGCCGCGCTACCCACGCTCTTGGGCGACCTTGACCGACTGCAGCAGTTGTTCATCAATCTCGTCGATAACGCACTCAAATACACCCCCCTGGGCGGTGAAGTCACGCTTACCGCGACATTGGTTCCGGCGCAAAACGGCGGCGCTTCTCAAATCGAAATCGCCGTCAGTGACACGGGCGCGGGAATTCCGGAAAAAGATTTGCCGCGTCTCACCGAGCGCTTTTATCGGGTCGATAAAGCGCGCTCCCGAGACCTCGGCGGCACCGGACTGGGGTTGGCGATCGTCAAACACATCGTGCAGGCGCACAAGGGCGAACTCATCATTGAAAGCGCTGTAAAAAAAGGTACGACCGTGCGGGTTCGTCTACCGGCGGTAAGTATAAACGCGAAGACTCAAGAGACGATCTTATTTCTCTGCACGGGCAACTCTTGCCGCAGCCAAATGGCCGAAGGCTTTGCCCGCCAGTTGGGGAATGGCCGTTACAAATTTTACAGCGCGGGAACCGATCCCAGAGGGATTCATCCGTTGGCCGTGCGCGTGATGAAAGAATCCGGCGTGGATATTTCCAAACAGCGGTCCAAGGGCTTGGACGCCGTCCCGCTCGATCAGATCAGTCACATCATTACGCTCTGCGGCGATACCGAAGATCGTTGCCCGGTATTGCCGGCGCAAGCCAAACAGAGCCATTGGCCGCTCATCGATCCCGCTCGCGCCGTTGGCGATGAAGAACAGCGGTTGACCGCGTTTCGCGAAATTCGCGACGCCATTCAGCATCGCGTTCACGAGCTATTTTCATCACGTCTGCCCTGACTTCGGTTGAAGCCATACCGAACGCGTGCTAGATTTCAGCGCGTTCCGATTCCCTTATTCAAATTTCCATCTTATCTTCGCTTTTGGAGTGAACATGGTAAAATTTCAGTTTCTGCCGGCTGAGACGAAGTTCTACGAATGGTTTGAAAAAGCCACGGCTAATCTGCTCGAAGCCGCCGACGCTCTGCAGGATCTTCTGGATAATTATGAACACGTAGAGTCCAAAGTCGCCCGTATCACCGAATTGGAGCACTGCGGCGATTTTATCGTCCACGAGGTCATGCATCTGCTGATGCACACGCTGATCATCCCTTTGGACAGCGAAGACGTCGAACGATTGATATCTGCTTTGGATGACTCCGTGGACAAGATCGAAGCGACCGCCGTGCGAATGCTTATTTTTCGCATCGAGGCACCGACGGAAAAAGCGCGCGAATTGGGTCACTTGATTCACAGCGGCGCGAGAGAGCTTCATATGGCAATGCCGAATCTGCGTGAAAAGAAAAATTTTCGGCTCGTCACCGAGCATATCAAGGAAATCAACACGATCGAGAATAACGGCGATCGAATCCTGCGTGAAGCGCTCGTTGAAGTCGTCAACCACAAGGACGATCTCTACAACTTGATCCGCTGGAAGGAAATCTACGAGATGCTCGAGGAAACCACCGATACGATGGAAGACGTCGCCGATGTTTTGCAACGGGTCGTGATCAAAAATGGCTGACCCGGTTCTTGTCTTAACAATCCTAATTATCGCCGTCGCGCTCGTCTTCGATTACGTCAATGGTTTTCACGATGCGGCAAATTCAATTGCGACCGTCGTTACAACTCGCGTCCTAACGCCACTGCAAGCCGTCGCCTGGGCGGCGTTTTGGAATTTTGTTGCTGCGTTCATCTTTGGGACCGCCGTCGCTAAAACCATCGGCAGCGGTCTCCTGGATGTCCAACAAGTGGATTCTTACGTGATTCTCGCCGGCTTGCTCGGCGCGATCGCGTGGGATCTGATCACGTGGTACGTCGGACTCCCGACCAGCTCGTCACACGCCCTCATCGGGGCCTACGCCGGCGCGGGTATCGCCAAAGCCGGACTCGGAATCATCGTTCCCGCCGGCTGGATTAACACGCTGATATTCATCGTCGTGGCGCCGTTGATGGGCATGGCGCTGAGCATGTTGAGTCTTATCTTGATTCTCAATATTTTTAGGCGCTCCATTCCGTCCAATGTGGACCATTTGTTTCGCCGCGGACAACTGATTTCCGCAGCCGCGTACAGCCTCGGGCACGGCACCAACGACGCGCAAAAAACCATGGGCATCATCGCTGGCGCGTTCTTCACCGTGCCGGAATATCGCTATTTGGTCAGCGATGCCTTCGGCAAGCTTGCCATTCCTTTCTGGATTGTCTTACTCGCTCACGCCGCCATCGGACTCGGCACTCTGTCCGGCGGTTGGCGCATTATTCACACGATGGGTTCACGGATCACCCGCTTGCAACCGATGGGAGGTTTCGCCGCAGAAGCTGCAGGTGCGATCACGCTTTTCAGCGCGGCCCATTTCGGCATCCCGGTATCGACGACCCATACGATTACCGGCGCCATTGTCGGCGTCGGCTCGCTTAGGCGGCTTCGCTCAGTGCGTTGGAATGTTGCCGGACGGATCGTCTGGGCGTGGATCTTGACGATCCCGGCATCAGCGTTTATCGCAATGCTCTGCTGGCTGGCAATCAATGTCGGTCGAAAGATTTTTCAATCGTAGCATCGTCGTTAGCCACATCATCACGCGCTAAATTTCCCGCCGTCCTTCCAATGCTTTTCCCAAGGTGACTGCATCCGTGTACTCGAGATCCCCCCCCATGGGCAGGCCGCGCGCGATTCGAGTAACTGAAATACCGGTGGGCTTAATCACCTTGGAAAGATAGAGCGCCGTGGCTTCACCATCCATGGTCGGATTGGTCGCGACAATCACCTCTCGGACCACGCCGTCGCCCAATCGTTCAAGCAGTTCCTTGATGCGCAAAGCGTCGGGCCCCATGCCGTCGAGCGGCGAGATGGTGCCGTGCAAGACGTGATACAGGCCGCGGAACTCTTGCGACTTTTCCACGGCGATCATATCCGACGGCTCCTCCACCACACAAATTTTGTCGCCCTCGCGCTCCGGATTGCGGCAGACGTCACACAGCGCGCCGTCTTGGTTTTCCCGATTGACCTCACTAAAACCGAAACAACGTTGACACAAGCCCATTTCTTGACGCAATCTGCCGATGCTGTCGGCCAAGCGCGTGACATCATCCTTATTCGCTTTCAAGAGATGGAACGCCAACCGCGCCGCGGTCTTTTCTCCGATGCCGGGAAGCTTTGACAATTCCTGAACGAGGCGAGCGAGAGGAGTGGGATAGAGATTCATGGCATCATACCTGGAATCTTCAATCCCCCGGTCAGCTTGCTCATTTCCGCTGAAACCAACTCGCGCGCCTTGCGCACGCCGTCGTTGATCGCCGCGAGAATCAGATCTTCCAACATCTCTTTTTCTTCGGCATTAATCACCGACGGTTCGATCTTGATCGCCGTAACGTTGAACTGACCGTTGACCGTCGCCTGAACCATGCCGCCGCCCGCGGAGCCCTGAACGGTTTTATTCGCCAACTCGTCCTGGATTTTCGCCATGCGCGCCTGCATCTCCTGAGCCTGTTTCAAGAGATTGCCCATTGCGCCAATGTTCGCCATCGGTTACCTCCTTGCGTTTTCACAATTCTCTTCTCCGGCGCAAGACGCTAACTTTCCCGTCGCACATTGCGAATCGAGCCGCCAAAGATGCGCAGCGCTTCCTTGACCATCGGGCTTCGGTCTTCGCCGGCATTCACGGCAGCGACCGCGAGCGTCTCGGGAGATTTCGCAGCGTCACCCAAACTCGAGCTGACGACCTGAACAGCGACATCCTCAGCAAAAAATCTCTTGGCCAGATCTTTGAGTGTTGAAAGATTATCGCTGTCGAGCAAGAAAGCCAGATGATGGCGTTCCGACACGCCGATTTTCAGGCGACCCGGCGCTAACTCCAACACCTCACCCGAATCGAGATGCGACGCTAAAAACTTTTTTTCCTTGCCGACAAAGGCGATAAATTCGTGCCAGACGTCGTTCCCATCGGTCCGAGGCAGCGACCGCTCCGAAGCGGCGGACGGTTGCGCCGAGGGAGCTGTCCTTTCTTTGTCTTTGGCGACGACGGCACCTTCGGCCCGCGATCCCGCCATAGATACGGCTTTAGCCTCCAATCGTTCCAAACGCTCGACCCATTCCGCTACCGGCAGCGTCTTCGGCAAGCTGGCTAAGCGAATCAGTACACTTTCCAGCGCGAATCGCGCCGTGGCGGAGCGAGCAATCTCTTCTTCGCCTGCGGCCATGAAATCGAAATAATCGAGCAACGTATCGATTGATAGGAGCTGAGCCTGGTCAGCCAATTCGGCTATCTCTGGATCCGGTAGATCCAGCAGCTGTCCAGTTGCGAGCGGTTCTTTACCTGGCGTCGATTTATCAACTCCGGACGCCAGCCGCGCCACAAGAAGGTTTCTAAAATGCTCCACGAGGTCGCGCGAGAGTCGACCGATGTCGCACCCTTGAGTGACGGTCTGGGCGACCAGCTCAACGCATCTGCGCGCGTCGCCATGGAACACTGCCGCCGAAATGTCATAAAGAACTTGCCGTTCCGCGAGGCCGAGAATTTCCTGCAACAAGATTTCATCGACCCGCACCCGCGCGGCGCCGTCCTGCGAAGGCTCGGCAAAGGCGAGAACTTGCTCCAAGAGCGACTGCGCGTCGCGCATGCTGCCGTCGCCTTCGCGCGCCAGCAGCACCAGCGCTCCTTCGGAAATATCGAGCCCTTCGCTTTTGGCAATAGCGCCGAGCCGCTGGGTAATTTCCCGCAGACTGATTCGGCGAAAATCGTAGCGCTGGCAACGCGACAAAATCGTCGCCGGCAGACGATGGGGCTCGGTGGTGGCGAGGATAAACTTTACCGACGGCGGCGGCTCCTCTAAAGTTTTCAACAACGCGTTGAAAGCATCTTTGGTAACCTGATGAACTTCGTCGATGATATAAATTTTGAACCGGCACTGCGCCGGCTGGTAGCGGACATTTTCGATGATCTGACGAACTTCATCGATGCCACGGTTGGACGCCCCATCGATTTCAAGAACGTCGATCGAGCTTCCCTGCGCGATCTCCTCGCACTGGGTACACTGGTTACAAGGCGTTGCGGTCGGTCCTTGCTCGCAGTTCAGTGCTTTGGCAAGAACCCGCGCCGCGGTTGTTTTGCCCACGCCACGAACACCAGTAAACAGAAACGCGTGAGCAATTCGGTTTGTCCGGATGGCGTTTTGCAGGGTCCGGGTAATATGCTCCTGTCCGGCAATATCGGCGAACGTCTGCGGGCGCCACTTTCGTGCAATCACCAAATAAGACATAGGTTCAAAGCGAGTCGGCTAGGTAGGTCAATTCGTCCATGCGACTTTTGCATTTCTATGCTTGCGGGATGCCCATTGCTGACAGCCAGGTTACCCTGTGGCACAGGGGCTGATCCGTTACCGCTGCTTCCTTCCGGACCTGACGGAGTTTGCGGTGCCGCCTTGCACAGGACCTAGCTATCAGCAATCGACATCCTGCCACTTCAGTGCTGAATGTTGAGTGACAAGGACTGAAGAGATTGCCGGGATTTGATTTCGCTCAGTCATCGGCACTTTCTCCTGAGCGTGCTTCGTGGCGGAGAGGGAGGGATTCGAACCCTCGGTACGGGGTTAACCGTACACACGATTTCCAGTCGTGCACCTTCAACCGCTCGGTCACCTCTCCCAATTGGAATATCGAGCAGTTGCGCGCCCTGCCCTGCTCTTTAAACGACCAATGTCTCCAAAATGTCGCCAGTCGAGATTTTTCGAGCCGTACAGATTACCGTAACATGGCCGCGGAGAAATTTCCAAGCTGAAAAAATCATGAAGGTCCGTTACACGATTGAGAGTCGTGCGATCGAAAAAAAACTTTGTTGTGTAGCGAGCTTATGAACTCATGTCTCCATGATGTCTCCAGCCCTGTTAATAGCGGATCGAATAAAAAACCGGAATCTGAGCGGAGTCAACGCCTGTGGCAAGACGATGCGACCGTGCTGTTTGCTTCCAATACGGTAGTATTGACGAAGCCAAGTCTGAAAAAAAGGGGGCTGAAAGAGTTCGCGCTCTCTCAGCCCCGTGCTCGTCGCTCCTTTGGCTGGTCGCCTGTTTGTTGGGCCGCCCGTGACGATGAAGTCTACCTTGAGGCGCACTAGCTCCAGCCGCGAGCGCGGGGAGGCGATCGGGTTTTCCCTCCGCCCACCGCCACCCAATGACAATGTTTTTTCCCTCCACGTATCCAAGCTCGCGCAGACCTTGCCGAAATGCCTCGATGCGCGCCGGGATAGCGGAAAGGGAGGCACCACCTAGGTATCCTATCCGCGGGATTTTCGTTGGCTGCTGCGCCTCGGCGTTGACAGCGTGCACTGTGAGCGCGACTGCAAAAAGCCCTAGCAATTTTCGTGTGCGGGGCCGCTTTTGGATTTTAGATTTCCGATTGTCGGAGGAAAACGCTCGAAATCGGGACGACAATGTTTTGGTCATGTTCTTGTCTCCCTGAGCCCAATCTAAAATCTAAAATCGAAAATCCAAAATTGCTTCACCGAATCACCTTATCCGCTCGCGCCAGCACGTTCGGTGGAATCGTCAGGCCGATTTGCTTCGCTGCTTTGAGATTGATCACCAACTCGAACTTCTTCGGTTGCTCGACGGGCAGGTCGGCGGGTTTTGTACCCTTTAAGATCTTATCCACGATCTCAGCGGCGCGCCGGAGCATCTCTGAACGATCCTCTGAGTAAGTCATCCGTCCACCTGCCTCAACATACCGAACATTGGGATACAGGCCTGGAAGCCGATTCTTTGCCGCCAGCTCTACGATCCGTTTTTGGTGAGAGCTGAGGAACCCGCCGCCGCCACCCAACATAAGCGCCTGAGCACGCTTCTTTGTTGCAGCTTGAAATGCCCTTTCGATGTCGTCAGGCCCTTTCACCTCTAAGGATTGGATCCCTAACCGCCGAATGCCATCACAACGGGGATCGTGTTGATCACTTTTTTAGCAGCCTCCGCCGCTTCAGTCCCGGTGGTAACGATAACGTCGCAGTTGAGACGGACTAGCTCGGCGGCGAGATCTGCCAACCGATTAACCTTCCCCTCCGAGAACCGGTACGGCTCGCGGTCGTCGCCAGCGCAATCCAGGGGCGCCACCGGCAACTGGTGCACGTTCCATTGGGAGAGTGAGACCGAGCAGCCAGGCTTGAAAACGAGCAGGAAATCTGCGAGCAATTCAAAAGGCGTATCGGCTGAAAAGGGCTTTAGAACAGCAGGGGCATGGCTAAGAGATTTTTGCTCCTCGCTGTTTTAATTTCCGGGTGCACGTTTCATTACATGGAAAAGGGCCCAAATGCGCTAGTCGGTAAACACGTGCGCTATGCCTTTGACGTGCTGGGATACCCCAACGGCAAGCAGGAATGTGGCGGCAACATTGTACGTCCAAACGGCAAAATCTAATGGAGCCGAGTGGAGGGCGACGCCATGGGTCTTACTCGTTTGGAACAGGTAACGAAAACCATTAACGAAGGGGAGATCATATATGAAACGCTTCCTAGGTATTCTAGTGGCTTCTATGTTTTTGGGTTCGGCAGTCTACGCTGCGGAGGAAGTGGGCGAACAGAAAACGCCTGACAAAAAGACCAAATCTGATGTCAAGAGCGGCTCCGTGCCCAAGAGTCGAGCAGAAACTGAAGACAGGAAAGTCGGCTTCGAGGGCGAACAGAAAACGCCTGGCAAAAAGACCAAATCTGATGTCAAGAGCGGCTCCGTGTCCAAGAGTCGAGCAGAAACTGAAGACAGGAAAGTCGGCTTCGAGGGCGAACAGAAAACGCCTGACAAGAAATAGACGAACCAAATAAGCTTCGCGCATTCGATGTAGCGAGGTGACCCTCCCACCTCGCTGATCGTTGAACCGCTTCATTACATTTCCCTCGGCGGGAAATTAGCCAGACAGCAGCTGTCTTCCAGCAGCCATCGCCGCGAGCGGCAAGTAACTCATAGCCGGATCGAATCCGATATTCTGCTGATTGAATATCAGACGTTCCGCGTGGGCCGCGCCCGCGGTGCGGAACCTGACCGCGAATAAAGTGACCTAACAATCAAAGTGAACACTTGCCGACGGCAATGCCAATCATTCGGCGCGTCGAGGAGTGCAGTCGGGCTGTAATGGGCTATAGCACAGCTAAAGCGACACGAGATATTTAATTCTCGTGTTGCCTCCAACCGCCTGAGAACGTCAAATCATTTTCCACTCTGCGAGTATTTTTGCGAGAACGAAAAAACTGCGAGATGGCAATGTAGGGGCAGGCGTAACCGGCTCGGTCCATACCTTGCCCGAGGGCCGCGCCTTTCTATCTGCCGCGTGAGATGAAAAAATTTTTTGACAGGCAGCGCACGGGATGGGTATTATCCGCACCGAGTTGGAACTCTGAAACGTGCTGATTTCGCTCGTTAGGAGGGAGATCAGAGGGAGATCATATGAAAAAAACAATGGCGTTATTGGCGGCAGTCGCTTCGATCCTTAGCGTCTGGACCCCGCTTGGATCAGCACAACAACCAATGACTCCGGTCTTCTTCAAACCATTTGTTGACGGACGTAACTGGATCGTCGGGGAGCCATTGACTTACAAAATAGGCATTTCGCAGGATTCGATCACAGTCCCAGTGGGCTTCGTCACCGACTTCGCGAGTATTCCTCCAGCGTTGCAGTCATTTATTCAACAGAACGGGCCATCTCTCCTCCCAGCCGTCGTGCATGACTACCTTTACTGGAAGCAGACATGTACGAAAGATCAGTCCGACCAAATCCTGCTACTTGCGATGACTGAGCACAAAGTGCCGGAGGCTCAACGAACTGCAATCTATCAAGCGGTACATTGGGCGGGCATCTTCTCCTGGGATATGAATGCGCGAGATCGCAAGGCTGGGTTGGTGCGGATATTGGCGCCCGAGCGCCGGAACATCGGTGCGAATATGTTATGGCCATCGTATCGGCAAGAACTGCTCCGACAGGGTGTAAGCGAAGCCCCCGATACAGTGATTCCAGATGCATTTTGCCGAAGGGCAGACATGCTGTTAGATGACGCGCTAAACAAACCGTAAGAAGCGATCCCCTTCAGATTTGGGCGAACTCAGCCAAGAGAACGAACTTGATTCTCAATCAAGTGAGCGCGATAGGGCGCCGGACTGCTAGCGAAACTGAACCTGACCAACACGACCGTAGAGTCCGCGCAGGCCGATCACGCTTTCCCTGTTGTTATCGGTAACACCGGTCACAAGCCTTTGGGAGAAATCCTTATAAAGATGAACCAAGACGACACGAGGATTGCTGAT
>DASWCL010000090.1:0-6117 GCA_036390135.1 Binatia bacterium | reverse complement strand
AAATACACCGTTGTCTTGACGATGTCGTCGAGTGTGCCGCCGGCGGCTTCGACGATATCTTTTGTGTGCCGCAAGGTCGCTTCGGTTTGGCCGCCAAGGCTGCCTTCGGCTTCGACCACCCGGTCAAAACCCACCGCGTCCTGACCCGCCAGCAACAGCCAATCGCCGACGCGCACCGATTGCGAAAACGAGCCTGGAGCTAAACGGACTTTTGGGCTGGTGACGATTTGTTGCTCGCCGCGATAGGCGATGGCCATGGAGCGCAGTAAAACATCTCGCCCTAGGGAGCGGAGGTAAATACCGGAGTTCGGCGGGAACTCGTCTTCGGCGAAGACGCCTTGGTAAATTTCTTTGCGCGCTTCGCCATAGCCAGGGCGATACTGCGTGCCCGGCATGAACATGAAGGTGCGGCACAGGTTTCTAAGGCCAAGTCGCTGCTGGTTCAGAATTTTAGCTATGCGCCCGAGGACTTCCTTGGTCTGCGCTTGAATGGTCACCGGCGATGGCATCTCGCCGTTCTCGTCTGCTGCATCGACGCCCGAAAGAAATAAAAACTCGCCGACACGAACGCCGTGGCAGCGGACGCCAAGAGAGCGGGGCAAATGCGGCACGACGATAGTCTCGCGATCCTGGCTGGTGGTTGCGATCGCATCCATCCGCACGCGACAGTTTGCGTCGAGACCGGACACACCGACAAAAGTGACGGCGGGATAATTTGTCGTGAGCGCCGCGCGCAAAACTTCCGCGATTGCCGGGGCCTCCCCGTAGTCGGGTACAAAAACGGAAAGACTGACTAGATCGTCAAGAGATCGGCCGATCGTTGCGAGCGTTGCGTTGAGATGATTCAGAGTGAGCCGCGTCTGGTCAGCGGCCGTTCGACCCTCGCCAATCGTGCCGTCCGAGCCGCGGGCATCTTGCGCGACGAAGACAAATTCGCCGGCTTGAGCTCCCTGAGCGAATAGCCCTTTCTCGGAGAAGAGTGTGTCGAGCTGTACGACGTTCAAGCGGTGAAGCTCAGTGGCCGGGACTTTCCCAAACCGCCATTGCCGCGCGGCAGCAGAGCACGTCTTGTTCGGGACGGCTCGAGCCGGCGACGCCGATGGCGCCGACGATGGTGACGCCGTTGACGATCGGCACCGCGCCGCCCATCGGCAACATGCGGCCGCGGTGGGAAATCATCAGGCTCTGCAGCCACGGCTGACGCGCCTGCTGCGCCAGCTCCGCAGTCGGCACGTGGAAGGCGGCGGCGGTATAGGCTTTATTGAACGCGAGCTCCGCACTTCTCGGTTCCGCTTTGTCCATTCGTCCTACGGCGATGGGTGCGCCCGCTTCATCCACGACAACGGCGCTCACTACCAGGCCAACCATGTGGGCATATTCGTGAGCGGAGTGAATCATCTCCCACGCGGTGTCGAAGGGAACGGGACCGACAGCCGCTTTATTCTTGCGGAAGAAAGCGGCGTTGACTTCGATCGATGCCGCGTGCTCGGCGGGAATATCGACGTCTTTAAAAATCGCATCCACCGGACAGACGATCTCGCACTGCTCGCAATCGATACAGACTTCGGGGTCGATGTAGAACTGCGGCGCGCCGGGCGTCGTGTGAATGCACGCGACTGGACAGACTTCGACACAGGCGCCGTCGTTGGTGCACAAGCTGGTGATGATGTAGGGCATTTGTCCTCGCTGTGCTCGGAATTGCAGATCGCAAATCTCAGATCTCAAATTTTTCAAAACTCGATCTGAGATCTGCAATTTGAAATTTGAGATTTACATTGCCTATCCGTCGGGCGCGAGCGGCAAATCGGTGCGAATCACATTTGCTACATACACCTTGGAGCCGAATTTCGCTGTCACCAATTTTCCGTCTTTATCCAGCGTTCCGAGTCCCGCCGCTGCGGCCAATTTTTCGGCATTGGGGTCGGGCGCCACGCTGGCGCGAAAGCCTAATTCTCTGATCCATGCGCTCAAGACAAAGGTAATGAACAAGCCATTCTGCACCGGCACCTGGCCGCCGATCCCCGACGACTTGAGCGGATCATAATCGGCATGTACCGCACAGATGACCGCAAAAGGATAACCTTCGGGATTGTCATTCGGAGCCAATTGGGCGACGCCTGCCAGTTCTGCGCCGAAATACTCCGCCATTCCCTTGACGTGGCTCGAGGTAATTTCCGGTGTGTGCAGCTCTGCTTTGGTAGGAAAAACATTGCCGGCGGGGGCGTTGCGGATCATCTCGGTGACCGTATTGGCGAGATCCGTCGGCGGCGTGTTGATAAAAAATTCCCAGTAGGGATCGTCCTTATGAGAGTCTTTCCCCGACCAGGGAAGTTTAAGCGGTCCGAGGCGCAAGGTCACTAGGCGTCCCGTTTGACGAATCGATTCGTATTCTCTTTCAGCGGCGCGTAGTAGCCGATGTTTCCCGCGACGGCGCTTGCCGCACTCTTCTCGTGCGAGGCGTTACAGCCGGCGACGGTGCAAGCGTGCTCACCCGGCTTGACCCCGGAATCGTAGCCGAGCCAGGTGACGCGAGTATTGCGCACCACGCCCCAGAAGCGGTCGTCGATCCATTTGAGAAAACGCACCAACGCTGGACGCGCGAAGTAAGGAAAAGCATGAAGCATCGACACCGTCATCGTGTGCCACCAGACATTCGGTTTGGTAAACGGGCAGACCGCGGCACAAGTAAGGCAGCTGCCCCAATGATCGTGCACGTAGGGTCGAAGCTTGTAGCAAGTGAGCCAATTGATCTTGTATTTTTCGATACCGTTGAAGACCACCTTGTCACCGAACGGTATGCTGTTGGTCGGACACGTGTTGGCGCATTTGCGGCAAATTTTGCAGAAGTCATCGACGCCGATATCCACCGGCGCGTCGGCAACGAGAGGCAGGTCGGTTAAGATCGGGTCGGGCATGTGAATGCGGGCGCCAAAGTTTTTGTTAATGACGAGTCCGTTTCTACCCAACTCACCGATGCCCCCGGCAACGCCGGCCGCCTGCGGCGTGACTACGCCACGGAGCGCGGTGTAACCGAGTTCTTTGATGTAGCCTTCGAGCGCCTTCAGCACCATCACGCCTTTCATTTGCGACACATGGTACGCGGCGTCGCCGATCTGATGGCGGTGCGCTTGCAGCTTGTTGTAATCCCACGCCGTCGTCGCCTGGATGATAAAGGGAAACCGCCGCGCCAAGTCTTCAGGCGAGTTGCTCTGATAGTCGTCCTTCGCCGTGCCGTCCTGAACGTAGCGGCCTCCACCGGCGGCGTATAAATAGGCCGGATGCGCCTTGGCGATGCCGACCACATCGGCTCCCATGTAGAGGGCGACGGCCTTGAGGTGGCGCGCCATTGCTGCCGGATCGTCCACTGCGACTTTTTGCGGATTGACTTTGCCGTTGCTCGACCGGTTGATCACGTTGGCCAGAAAATGTCTGCGATCGGCGAAATGGTTGGGTGCCGAGACGCGGGTCAACGGATCTTTGGAGACAGTGTTGCGATACCAGTTGAACAGCGGTTTGCCGAGCTCGCCGCGCTGATTTTTCGGATGGGGCGACTGGTTCATGTCCACATTGACATGCTCGCCGACGATTCTGACCGAGCGGCCGAGATAAGGCGTGGGAAACTCGGTGCTGCCCGTACCGTTTTGCGATGGTTCCCGGCTTTCTACCTTAGACATATCGAGCCCTCCGGCTGTTTAAAGGATGAAGGATAAAGGCAAAAGGATAAATCAGACGGCAAAATTCGAAGTCGATCCTAACTTTATCCTTCATCCCTTAGCCTTTATCCTTTAGCTAGTATAGCCCGCTAGTGCTACTTCGGCACACTTCTGATCCTGATCGTCGGTGCCGCCAGCTACCGCGATGGCGCCGACGACGTTGCCGCCTTCGACGACCGGCAATGCGCCCGCGCCGGGCATGATGCGCCCGTTGCTCGAAACGACCAGACTTTGAAACCACGACTGTCCGGCGACATTGGCCAAGTCTTTAGTCGGTTGCTGAAAGCTTGCCGCCGTGTAGGCTTTGTTCAAGGCAATTTCCACCGTGATCGGGCGCGCTTTGTCCATTCGCCCCAGCGCAATCATGCGCCCGCTTGGATCCACGACTACGGCGGTTACGGCAATATCAAGCTGGGCCGCCTGCCCATGCGCGTTTCGAACCATTTGAATCGCCTTTTCGCCAGGGATAGCCATTGTCTTGTGCGATCCTCCTCGTTGCTAAGTCAGTTTCTTAGTGTATCAGAGAAGTGGGATGACCAGTCAAGGCCCGTCTTCGGCCTGCGGCGACGAGAAAAGAGACACCACGGGATTTTGGTGGGACGACCGCGTGGAAGCGGCTTTATTGGCGATTCGCTCTCGCCCGTCCTTCCCTCATTCGCCAGTGCGTCGTAGATATGGAGTCATCGCGGTGATCTCAGCCGCGTAATAGGGAGGTTATCATGTATCTGCGCACATTGCTTATCGCATTAGTCCTCGGGATTGTCGTCCTGTTCACGTTCCTGAACTGGAACGCCTTGACGACGCGAGCGCCCCTGTCGGTGGGAGTTACCACAGTGGAAGCGCCGCTTGGGTTGATCTTGCTCGGAATCATCGCGCTGCTCACAGTCATGTTTCTTATTTATATTGTCTATTTGCAGTCCTCGATGTTAGTCGAAAGCCGGCGTCTCACACGCGAGCTGCAGGCCCAACGCGAACTTGCCGAGAATGCGGAAGCGTCGCGGTTCCATCAATTGAGGACCGCCGTGGAATCCGTGCTGCGCGAGCAGAACAACCAAACGCTGGAATTTAAGAAAACCGTTCTCGCGCGATTCGAAGAGCTTGAGCGCGATTTGCGTTCGACGGTGGAGCAGTCGGGCAATTCAATCGCCGCCTACCTCGGTGAAATTGAAGATCGCTTCGAACGCGCCGCCGGCAGAAATAAATAGATTTTGTGGGCATCATGGACGGCTAAGACGATGCGCGAAATCCCTTGAGCGCCTTTCGTGCAAATTTACATTTAAGAATTTCTTCATTGTGCTAATCTGCTGGGGACAACAACGTTGAAGGGAGCCGTTGGCTTTTTATGAACAGACTCCTCGATCAAGTGGCGATCATCACCGGTGGCAGTCGGGGAATCGGCCGCGCGGTTGCGTTAGCTTTCGCGCGCGAAGGCGCGCGGGTGGCGATCACCGCGGTGGAGGATCGCGACGCGCTTGAGAAAGCCGAGGGCGAAATCGCCGCTCTTGGCGGTGAGGGTATTGGCATGCTCGTCAACGTCGCGCGCCGCAGCGACATCGATCGGCTTGTGCAATCGGTCATCGCCAAGTGGGGGCGTGTCGATATCCTGGTCAACAACGCCGGCATTCTTCGTTTGGCGCCGCTGGAAGAAATTTCCGAAGACCGTTGGGATGAAACACTGGGAGTACATCTCAAGGGAACTTTCAACTGCACCCAAGCGGTGATGCCGTTCATGAAGCAGCAACGAAAAGGCAAGATCATCAATCTTGCCGCGCCGTCTGCGCTACGCGGCTCGTACGGTGTCGCGGATTACGCGGCGGCCAAAGGCGGCATTATTGCTTTTACCCGCAACGCCGCCAGCGAATTAAAATCCTATAACATCCAAGTGAACTGCATCTCGCCGACGGCGAACACCCGCATGACCGAGGCTTTGACCGACTTCCGCCGTGAGCAACTCGGCATTGCGCAACGGGATCGTGCTTTCGTCGCGCCCGAAGCGATCGCGCCGGCATTTGTTTTTTTTGCGAGCGCGGACTCCGACTATGTTTCCGGACAACTGTTGGAAGTCGGACGAATCTAACCGCAATTGGCGCGCTGCTCGTAGGGGCCCGCAACCGGTGGCGCGCCACGATTTCCGCTTTCGATAGCCTACTAAAGTCGCAGTAAAATGCGATTGGCGGGCCAATCGCTCGTCTCCAGTCCTGATCCGTGGCGGGCAGACTCCAGTCATTCTTGAGCGCGATGCGGGGTCATGTATAGTGAACCGTATGAAAAATTTTGCCGCCCTCCATGCGGCTCTGCTGCACTTGTTCGGATGCGCACCGGTGTTTCTGCGTTGCCGCTAGCATCACGGTAAAGCGAAATGTGGATTGTTCGTCTGGCGCTGCGGCGTCCCTACACCTTTGTC
>DASWCL010000089.1:0-6140 GCA_036390135.1 Binatia bacterium | reverse complement strand
CGGCGGGGTAGAACGAACCCGCTACCGCGGCAGGTCTGACAGCAGAGGTCATGGGACCTCCATTGGTATCGACTACGGCGCGACGATCTCTACTTCCAGCGTGCCGATGCTTTCGACTTCGCCTTCCACTTTATCCCCTGGTTTTAGAAATACCGGCGGCACGCGTGCAAAGCCGACGCCGGAGGGCGTGCCAGTACTGATGATGTCGCCCGGTTCTAGCGTCAAACCGGCGGATAAGCTTTCGATTGTTGTCGGGATATCAAAGATCATGTCGCGGGTGTTGCCGTCCTGCATGACTTCGCCATTGACCCGGCAAATTAGGCGAACCTGCTGCGGATCCGGCAGCGCGCTCTTGTGCACGATCCAGGGGCCGAGCGGACAGAAGGTATCGAGTGATTTGCCCTTGAACCACTGACCATGCTGGCGCTGCAGCTCGCGCGCCGTCATATCGAGACACACCGTGTAGCCGAATACGTAATCGTAGGCTTTGTCTTTCGGAATGTCTCGGCCTTTTCTGCCGATGACGACGGCGAGCTCGACTTCCCAGTCGAGTTTGGTCGTGCATTTGTGATTGACGACTTTGCCCATATGGCCGATCACGGAAGTCGATGGTTTGGTAAAAAAGACCGGCCACTCAGGATACTTGATCTCCAGCGAACGTGCCCGCGCGCCTTCGTCGACGTGCTCCTTGTAATTGATCCCGAGCATGACGCAATTCTTTTTTGGCTGAGGGATCGGCGAGATTATCTTTGCCTGGTTAGGCTTCACCAGCGCGCCGACGGCGACGAGTTTCTTCTGCTCATCAGCGCTCTTGCCGGTCACATACTTCTCCGCTTTGCGCGCCACTTGTAGCGCCTTGCCGCCGGCTTCGATGAACGCCTGCATGCTAGCCAGGAACGGGGCATTACCGCCTTTTAAATAGCGCCGGTTAATCTCGGCGAGATCGATAATTTGATCCTGCGGCCCCATCAGACCGAGCCGCTGTTGGTTCTTGCGAACAAAGGTGACAAATCGCATGGATGCCTCCGGGTGAAAAAGTTTGATCTCTAAATATCGATGCGCAGAAGTTTACAGGCGTTGGCGCAGGCGACCTGACTGGTTTGCTTGGGATCGACTCTAGCCCCTTGGAGCGAGGCGACCGGTTCTGGATCGCCCATGTCATAGGGATAGTCGCTGCCGAGCAGCACATGCTCGGCGCCAAAGTTCTCGATCAGATATTCCAACGCCATCTGGCTATGCGTGACCGTGTCGAAGAAAAGCAGCTTAACATAGTCCGACGGCGGTTTGGAAATTTTGGCCGTCGCCGAATCCTGAATTCTATAGCCGCGATCAAGCCTGCCCCAGGTGTAAGGCAAAAAGCCACCGGCGTGCGCCAGTAAAAACTTAAGCCGGGGAAAACGCTCGAGGACACCGCCGAAAATCAGTTTGGCAAAGGCCAATGACGTATCGGTCGGATTACCGATTAAGTTGGCCAGGTGATAATCTTTCATGCGCTCGGCGCCGACGACTTGATTGGGATGGACGAAAATTAGCGCGTCGAGCGCCTGCGCCGCCTCCCAGAACGGCTCGAACCCCGGATCGTCGAAGTAGCGGCCGTTGATATTAGACGCGATTTCCGCGCCGCGCAGGCCGAGCTGATTCACGGCTCGGTCCAATTCAGCCGCCGCGGTGACTCCGTCCTGCATCGGCACCGATGCCAGAGCAACAAAGCGCCGGGGATGCTTCGCCACGGCCTCAGCGAGACGATCGTTAAGCCAGCGGGCAAATTCGAGCGATTCGGTGACGGGCATCCAGTAGAAAAAATAGGAGCTCGCGGGGGACAACACCTGCATGTCGACGCCCTGTTGGTCCATGATCGAAAGGCGAAGATCGAGATCGGAAAACTCCGCTTTGAGTTGGGTCAGGAACGCCTTTCCATTGCGCGTCAGCAGGTCGAGGCCGCGCTCGTTTTTCTCGAGCTTCAAACCGTGATGCGCTCCGATTTCGTCAGCCACCTTTAAGCTGTCGGTTGGCACGTAGTGAGCGTGGACATCGATATTCATATTTGACGGTAGGAACGCGCTTTCCACGGACAGGTACCGGAGCGAAAGCGGAATGTCAAGCTGAGTACGAACTCACTGGTTGCGGATCTTTGAGACCCCGAAAGGATTCGATCATGCGACCGGCGTCGATTCCGGTGACAGAGTGATTTGCCTGAAGAACATGGCGGTGATAACTTCGCTCCATGAATCCGAAGCGCAAAAGAGAGAACCGCACGACCATGCGCGAAGGCGATCGAATCCTCATCAACAAGGGTATTTCAAAAAAAGTCATGATCATTGCCCGGACCGAGATTCCCTATTCGATGGAGAAGATATTTGTCACCAAGTCCGGCGGCAAGTATACGATCGGTTTGAAAGTGTGGAGATCGGATTACGCCTGGAACGACAAGAACCAGATGTGGGTTCCGAAGCACTAAACGGATAATATCTGGGCTCGGAAACAGCACGCGGCTTTTCGCGCCCGCAAGTGAGTCAGCGGGTGCTTTAGAAAAAAGACAGACACGTAAAGACGCCGCCAGATTACCACTCGTTGTGAAACGCGACTTAAGAACAATTCTGACAGATTTGACGGTCGGCAGAGGACCGCAGCTATTACTCCTCTTTGGCGACGATTTGCAGGTGGAAGAGACTTGCATAGCCGTTCTCGATCGATTAGTCCCCGCCGAACGGCGGGGATTTAACTTAGAGCGGTTTGACGGACGCACCGCGAGCTGGGAGCAAATCGAATCATCGCTGATGACGCCGCCGTTTTTTCCGGGCAAAAAGCTCTTGTGGGTTGAAAATGCGCCCTATTTTTTTTCCCGCGATCAAAAAGGCGAGCTGGGCGAAAGGATTCTTGAACTCTGGCGCGAAGGCAAAACGGATAGCGCCGCCAAGCTGCTGATGGATTTATTAGTCGTCGAAGGCTGGACGCAGGAGCAGTGGGAGCGCCTGGAAAGTCCATCCAAACCATTTTTGGAGTTGCTTGCTAGCGATGGCGCGCCTGGCCTAGACACCGCTGAGGCGCTGCTGACCTATTGCAAGAGTCGCGGTTTGGATCTGACCAAGCGCAAGGGCTCAGAGGACCACAGACTTGCGGCTCTTTTGGATCACGGGCTGCCCGAATGGAGCTTTCTCTTGCTCACCGCGATTCAGGTCGATCGGCGCACCCGGCTCTACAAGCACTTCGAAGAAATCGGCGCGGCGCTTTATCTGGGTCTGGAGCGCGACCGGAGTGGCAAGATGAGTCGGGACGGTCTGTTAGAATTTGTTAATCAACAGGTGCGACAAGCAGGAAAAACATTGGAGCCGCAGGCGCGGGAAATGATTTTGGTCAGAGCCGGCGATGACCTGCGCGCATTGCGACAGGAAATCGAGAAATTACTCGTCTTCGTCGGCGAGCGGTCGGCGATTCAAGCCGAGGACGTGGAAGCCGTCGTGACGGATCGGGGCGAGGGCTGGATTTTTGATCTCACCCGCGCGCTCGGTGATCGCAATGCCGCAACCGCGCTCTCACAGCTGTCGCGATTACTAGCGCAGGGTGAACCGCCGCTCAAAATTTTAGCGACGATTGCGGCTGAGACTCGCCGCTTGCTTTCGGCGCGCCAACTTCTGGCAACGGATTTAGCGAAACGTTGGCAGCGTGGCATGAGCTATCAACAGTTTCAACAAACCGTTTTGATACAGGGCGCGCCGCTGGTCACGCGCAATCCTTATGGCGACTACATGTGCTTTCAGCGCGCCGAGCGTTTCTCGCTCGCTGAGCTGCGGTCGCACATGGAAGGATTGTTCACTGCCGACTACCGCTTGAAGTCAAGCGGCAATCAGCCGCGCCTGGTATTAGAGCGATTGATCTTGGACATATGCCTGGGCTCGCATAAGTCCGCCAGCCGAAATCGAGAGGCCATTGAAGGATGAGACAGCGCGTCATCTCAGCGTCGGTGTGGTTTTTCTGCGCGGCGCTTTTCGTCAACGCCGTAGCCGCCGATATGGTCGTCCAAGCCTGTTTTAGTCCGCAGGGTAAATGTGCGGCGCACATTTTGCGCGAAATCAGCTCGGCTAAGAAAGAATTGCTGGTTGCCGTCTATGCGTTTACCAGCGACGACCTGGCGAGTGCGCTGATCCA
The DNA here is from genome assembly GCA_036390135.1 of Binatia bacterium. Classification (GTDB taxonomy): domain Bacteria; phylum Desulfobacterota; class Binatia; order UBA9968; family UBA9968; genus DP-20. The sequence continues at coordinate 1,994 of DASWCL010000089.1, read as the reverse complement.
AGCAAAAAAGCGCGGGGTGGCGGTCCAAGTCGTCATCGACCGGGAGTTCGACCTTGCCAATGAAAAATCCAAAGGCAAAGTTTTTGACGCGCAGAAGATCCCGCTTCGGCGTATTTCCGGCATCAAACCGAACGGTGGCGAAAAGGATTCTGGATTGATGCACCAAAAGTTCGCTGTCATTGATCGCAAGGTCGTATTCGCCGGCTCGTACAATTGGACTTACTCGGCGGAAAGCTACAACGACGAGAATTTGCTGCTGTTCCGCGACGCCGGTCCGTTGGCTGAGGAATATCGCAAGGCATTCTTACGCCTCTGGGAGCGCAAGCCATGAACCGATTGTCGCCGGGCGTCAGTTGCGCCGTCCTGCTGGGGTTTTTCGCCGGCTTTTTAGTCCACCTGCTCTACCAGCGGTGGAACCCTGCACCTGAGCAGCAGCAACCGTTGTCGGGCATAGAACACGCTTCCAGTTCCAACGGTAGCGAGCCGGGAATCTATCGGGTGAGCTTTGTCCCCTTGGCGCCCGCAGCCGAGGAAGTCGTCGCCGATCTGCCCACGCTCGTGGCCCGCGAGGTGGAAAGGATTCGTGGCCTCGCCGGTCGACAGGCGCGTATTCGCGGGCGGGTTTTTCGTGTCGGCCATGCCACCAAGAGCAATACTTACTTTCTTAACTTCGGTCCTTCACGAGAGGCGCTGACCGCGGTGATCTTTTCTTCCGCCGCCGAGCTATTGGAGAAAAATAAGCAGGCGCCGAAAAATTTCGAAAACCGCGAGGTGGAAATAACCGGATTCATCAAGGATCATCCACAGTATGGCCTGGAGGTTGTCATCGAAGATCCCAAACAAATCAAGCTAATGAATTGATGGGTCACTGAAACTTGTAAGGAGCCGACATGGGCGAAGCGAACAAGAAATGCATGGTATGCGCTAAGCCGGCGCCGATCTTGAAGGGCGGTATCTGCGAAGTCTGCCAAGATAAAATTCGCCGGGAAGCTCTGGGGGAACAGGCGCGTAATAGCGAGGACGCCGACCGGGAGCTTACCCGCCATGGCATCCCGCCGGTGAAAAGATAGCCGCTAAAGTCACAAAACTCGCAGCGATCTCCCGTCTGGCCACTTCGTAGCAGAAATTGCCGACGCTAAAAGGGATTGACGGTAGGTCAAAGAACTATTCTTCGCTGAAAAACCATGATAGAATTCGGTTCTATTAGTTTTCGTTGCGACGAACTAAGCGGGTAGCCGGTCTAAGCAATCGAAAATTTAACTACCCCAGGGAGGTCAGCTACACTGCGCTTTCGGACTTTGCTTTCGAAAGGTTTGTTGCTCGCTATTTTTTTCATTACCGCATCTGCAAATTCAGGTTGGGCTTTTTCCCCCGATGAAGATCTAACGGCGCGGGCCGCAGTTCTGATGGATGCGGCGACGGGCAAAATTATCTATCAAAAAGAAGCTGACCTTCGTCTGCCGCCCGCGAGTACGACCAAGATCGTGACGGCGATCTTGACCTTGGAGAGCGGGCGGAGCCTCAAAGAATCGTTGACGGTTTCGAAGGAAGCGACTCGGGTTCCCGCGTCAAAGCTTTATCTGCGTCCCGGTCAATCGCTCACCATCGAAGAGTTGCTTTATGGCATCATGCTGGCGTCGGCCAATGACGCGAGCGTGGTACTGGCGGAAGGTGTCGCCGGTTCGGTCGAGCGTTTTGCCGAATTGATGACAAAGAAAGCCCACGATGTCGGCGCCACCAACAGTAATTTCACCAACCCCCACGGCCTCACCGCGGTGGATCACTATTCGACAGCCAAAGATCTTGCGATCCTCTTTCGCTATGCGATGAAAAATGCCACGTTTCGCGAGATCGTCCAAACCAAATTTAGCTCGGTTGCCACCACAGCGGTGGTGCGAAAGAAAGTCGTGCCGCGGCGCATTTCCGTGCGCAATCATAACCGGCTATTGTGGAATTTTGATGGCGCACTCGGCGGTAAGACCGGTTACACCCAT
>DASWCL010000088.1:0-36587 GCA_036390135.1 Binatia bacterium | reverse complement strand
AGCATCTTCGCGCCGCCGAGCGTGATCGAGTTGAACACATCGCGCGGGTGACCGGAGAGAAAACTTTTATCGGCGACTCTGGATGCGATCGCCGCGTAGCGCATGTCGGAAAGAATATCTTTCGGAAACGTATCGGTGCCGATGCCCATGTTGATGCCGGCCTGGCGGTATTTGTCGAAGGACTCCATAACAATGCCGAGCTTTAAATATTTTAGCGGGCTATAGGCAACCGACGCGCCCGAGTCGGCGATGATCTTCAAATCGTCGCCATAAGGATAGGCAAGCCAGCTGTGGCCGCTGACGAAGATGCAATGCGAGAGGGATACTTCCGGATCGAGGAAACCGATCTTTTTGAGCAACTCGATCGGCGTGCAGCGCTCGCGCTGCATGACCGTGTGGAATTCGAAGAGATTAATCGTAGCGTGTATCTGCACGCGGACGCCGATCTCCCTGGCGGCTTTCCGAGTGTCTTTCAACAACGCCGGCGTGCAGGAGTCGACGTGGCCGGGAAAGAGTAGCGCGGTCATGCGGCCGCTGCACGCGCCGTTGTATTTCTGGGCAAAGTCGATAGCGGCCTTTAATCCTTTAGTGCCGCGCTCGTTATCCCAATCGTATTCCAATCGACCTTCGCGGTCGTGAAAGAAAGAAACGTTTTTGTAGCTCGGCCCGGCGGCACAACGGATGCCGACTTGATCGATCATGTCGACGTAGCGCTCTGTTTCACCGCCGGCGCCGCCGATGTCAAAGGTCGTCGTCACGCCGCTTTTGAGAACGTGAATTAGCGAAAACCGCTGGCCGACGTCGACGTCTTTTAAGTGAGCCGAATGCGCGCCTTCGCGCGTCGGTCCGCCGTGAGCCAAATAGTTGGACGCAAAAAAATCGGTCTTGGTCGAGTCGTTGAGAATATAGTCGCTGGCGTTGATGCCAGAGTGAAAGTGCGTGTCGATGAAACCAGGAGAAACCAAGCAGCCTTGGGCATCGATCTTTTTGTCGACCGGCTGTGCATACTCTTTGCCGACAAAATCGATGCGATTGCCGTCGAAAACAACCAAACCGTCGTTGATAATTTCGTGCTCTTTGCCGTCGAAGCCGACGACCCAGCCGCCTTGAATAAGCGTTTTCATTGCTCGTGCCTTTCGGATCTTGGAATGCGAATCAGACGCAGGACTAACAAAAGAAGGTAACTTAGACAAGTTCTTCGGCGCGTGTATCGCTTGAGGAAGAACTAGAGATCGTCGCTTCCCATTGACTGTGGTGAATAAAGAGAGGTTCGTGAGCGGACGGTGATGCGGATAACGACAGCCCAACGGGCATCAAGCCGACATTGATCCGGCCTCTCTCGTCGTCATCACTGCGGCTTTATTTGCTCCACAGTTCTCTCTGAAAGCCGCTCTTTTCCAAATTGTTGACGAATGAATTATCGTAAAGGTCTTCGGCTCTTCGCTTGATCGGCACTCCCAACCTGCGCTGCAGCTCAACCGATTCGGCGACCGCCGCGCTCGGCACGATCATGTGCCGGTCGACGATGTCTTTGGTGTAGACGTTATAAGAAACTTGCAGTGCCTCTTCGTCCTTCACTCGCATGGCTTTCGCGATCGCTGCTTTCGTCTTTGCCGGATTATTATCGGTAAAATGGATCGCTTCGGCGAATGCAGCAACCATGCGTTGCACCATTTCCGGCCGTTCTCGAATCGTCTGCGAGCTCGCATGGAGCGAGCTGTAGATAAAAGGAATGTCCATATCGATCAGCCGGTAGGTTACATTATACCCGTCATTTCTCGCGCGCACGTCGAGCGGCGGTGTAATCACGATGCCTTGGACGATGTTGGCTGCCATCGCCTGGTAGCGCTCGGACTGGCTGCCGCCGATAGGGCGCATAATCACGTCGGGAACATTGAATTTTTTCACCAACAGACGCGACAACCGATCGCTCAAATCGCCGGCTCGCGCCACGCCTAAAGACTTTCCTTTTAAATCCTCAAGCCGGTGAATCTCTTTCCGCGTCACCAGCACGTAGGGAAGTTTAATCAGCGGCGCCGCTACGAGCTTCACGTCGACGCCGGCTGCCAAAGAAGGGATCGTTGCATCGGCGGCGCAATAAAGAAATTGTATCTCGTCCGCCATCAGCGCCGCCAGCGACGGACCGCTGCCGCGGATGAAGACATGTTCGATCCTAAAACCGTACTTATCGAAAAGATGATTTTCCAGCGCCGTGTAAAGGTGGGCGAAGCCGCCGGAGACGGCGCACGTGGCAATGCGAATCTTGGTCGACCGTTCTCCCGCCTTCGCGAGATAAGGGTTGGCGATCACCTGGGAACGCGTCGCGGCAATCGAAACCGCCACGAGCAAAAAGGTCTTAATCCGCGCGCCGAGTCTCGCTAACGGTGTGCAATTCTGGGGCGCGGCGAAAAGCCATTTCTTCCTCATGATGAGATCCTTCTAACGTCGAGCAGCGGCGAATAATAGTCTATTTCATTGTGCCGCTCAAACCCTACGGTCCGAGAGCTGTTAAGAAAAAAATTCGCAGGAGCGAGCTAGACTGCGAAGCGAAAATGGATGATGTCCGCGTCTTTGACGAGGTAATCCTTGCCCTCCAAGCGGAGCTTTCCGGCCTCTTTGCACTTTGCGTCGCTGCCGTAAATGACGAATTCGTCGTAAGGGACCACTTCCGCGCGGATAAATCCCCGTTCGATATCGCTGTGAATTTTCCCGGCTGCTTTCTTGGCCACAGTGCCTTGAGTGATCGTCCATGCGCGCACCTCATCTTCGCCGGAGGTGAAAAAACTGATGAGGTTCAATAAAGCGTAAGATGCCCGAATAAACCGTTCCCGCGCCGGCTCTTCGATGCCGATCTCTTTCAGGAAGGCCGTGCGGTCATTTTCATCGAGCTGAGCGATCTCCATCTCGACCTTGCCGGCAAGAGTAAGCCCATGAAGTTTACGGCGATTTAGTTCTTCTTGATAGGTCGAGCCGAGCGGCTGGCCGGCTTGTTCCTCGGACTGGTTGAAAATCACCAGCAGGGGTTTGCGGCTGAGAAAGCCGAACCCTGAAGCGAGATTTTCTTCGTCTGCGCTGAAACTCAATGTTCTGAGGCTCACTTCGTTTTCCAACGCTTCGGAAGAGCGGGTGAGCAATGCTTCCTCTTGGGGTCGTGCTTTTTCCTTTTTTAAACGGCTGCGGCGATTCTCGACCACGGCAAGGTCCGCGAGAATCATTTCCGTCATGAGATCGTTAAGCTCTTTGATCGGGTTGGCGCCGGCGCCGAAATCGCGCAGCACCAGAGTGATGGCGTCGACCTCGCGCATCTGCGTGACTAGCGCTTGATTCGACTTGAGGTTCTCTTCACCCTCGCTCGGCGGAAAGTCCGTGAAGCGAATTTCTGCATAAGTCGTTTTTTTCGGCTTGAAGATCTGCGCCAGTTTATCGATGCGCGCATCGGGAACCTTGATGACGCCCAAGTGGATCTCTTCTTTGCCGCCAAATCCACCGGTGTGGGCTTGAAGCCCCGTGAGCATATTGAAGATCGTCGTTTTGCCGGCGCTCCGATGACCGATTAAGCCAACTTTCATGCAGCAATTGCTCCTAATTCTTCAGATCAGGTGAGAAAATGTATCAGGAAAGGCCGTCCGAATAAATCGTCTTCTCGTACGAGTCGCGGCGAGATTTACGGCGGCAAAAACAGCATCGCCCAGCTCCCGTCACGCCGATCCTATCGGCGCCGCAGCTGGGCGATGGTTATTGAATTGGAAGATGATCGGCGGCCTAACGTTTCAACGCGAGAAATACGCTTGCGTCGCCGCGCCGAACCAGCATCAAGACTGATTTCCCCTTCTCGCTGCGGGCCATTTCACGGTTATAGTCTGCGAGATTTTTTACTGGTCGGCGGTTGATCTGAGTAATCACGTCGCCCGATCGCAATCCCGCGTCGTCGGCGCTGCTCCCCGGCTTGACATCTGTGATGACCAACCCCTCCGCACGATCCAACCCCAGGCTTTGAGCAACCTCGGGTGTCACCGGTTGCACCGCCAGACCCAAATCACCCTCCTGGGTCGATGCGGTGACTTCATTTTCTTTCATTTCCCCGACCGCGATCGGCAGCGAGACTTCCTTGCCGTCCCGGATAACTTTGAGCGGCACCGTGGTTCCCGGCGCGATGCGGGCGACTAAAGTTGGCAGGTCGCTTGAATCTTTAATTTCTTTGGAATTGAATTCGACAATAACATCACCCGTCTTTATACCGGCGCGCTCCGCGGGGCTTCCTCGCATCACATCCGCAACCAACGCTCCCCGTTGCTGTTTCAAGCCGAGCGAATCGGCAATTTCCGGCGTGATCTTTTGCACGGTCGTGCCGAGATACCCGCGCACCACCTTGCCTTTGTCTTTGAGCTGCGGCAGCAGTTCCTTGATCGAATTGGTTGGAATGGCAAAGCCGATGCCGATGTTGCCGCCGGACTGGCTAAAAATTGCCGTGGTAATGCCGACGACTTCGCCACGCAGATTGATCAAAGGCCCGCCGGAGTTGCCTGGATTGATCGACGCGTCGGTTTGAATGAAATTGTCGTATGGCCCGGCGCCGATCTGTCGTCCCTTTGCGCTAACAATACCCGACGTAACGGTGTGATCGAGACCAAATGGATTACCGATGGCCATTACCCACTCGCCCACTTCGAGGCGATCGGAATCGCCCAAAGTTGCGACCGGCAAGTCTTGGCCAGCGTCAATCTTAATGACGGCGATATCGGTTTTTTGATCTTTGCCGATCACTTTCGCATCGTAAGTTTTTCCATCCGACAACGTAACGGCAATTTTTTGGGCGCCGTCCACGACGTGATAATTGGTCAGGATCGTGCCGTTGCGGTCGATAATGAAGCCCGAGCCGAGGCCATTCTGGCGTTGCGGCCCGCGCGGAACACGCCCACCGAAAAACCTTTGCCAAAACTGGCTCATGGGATCGTCGTCCTCGAAAGGCGACGGCGCATCCGCGGCCGCTTTACGAACTTGAGTCGTCGAAACATTCACCACCGATGGGCCGACTCTTTTCGCCAGGCTAGCAAAGTCCGGCAGACCTTGAGATACCGCTGGGGGCGCGCTACTAGCTACCGGCAGGATTCGGCCAGCCGAATAATACTGTTCGATGGCACCGCTAATCCCGACTCCGGCGAGGACACACAGCATGCTACCGACAACTAATGAAGATAGCGCTATACTCTTTTTCTTGGTTAATTCGCTGATCATATTTTTTGACCCTCCACCACCTTTAGACATGGCGGTTTAAATTTCGGTTCAGTTTCTGCGCCGGAAAGCACCCCTGAATCACCGCGCCTTTCGATTGTCTATCGTCTCCCTTTTTATTTAACCGGTTTGAGAGTTAGCGGCTTCCCTCTTGCCGCGATTTCCTACGACTGATTCCTTCCAGCGCAACAAGCCCTGCCTCATGTATTGCGGGTCGTAACCCAGTGCTTCGCAAACATTTTCAAATGAGAAGAGATAAGAATGATCTTCATTCATGATCCATCCCTCCGCATCTAAATGCATGGAGCGCTTTCGTTTGCACGTTGCCGAAACGTTGTCCTGAAAGCACACGACCGCATCCTGGAGCACGGCGAGCATCAGCACACGCTCGGGATCGAGGTAAAAGCGCCGACGATAGGTGGACTGGTATTGGTTTTCGACCAAAATATCCGGCTGAAACACCGCCAGTGCCCGCTCTTCAACCGGCGCTCGGGGCTGATCGACACTCCTTACCCAAAACGGCGATCGGACGCGCTGATGGCTCGCCTTCGCCCTAGCTGATTTTTTAGCGATCATGGACCTACCTCCAACTGACTTAGACAATACTCTTACGCGCATTGTTCCAATTTTTTTTGCCAGAGCCGTAACGTCCTTACTAAAAGGCGTCCTGCGAAATCGAAGAAGCGATCGGGTCTCTCTCACCGACCGAAGGGCTCGACATTTGAGGTTACTACTTACGAAATGAGCCCGGTGAGAGCTAAATCAGCAGAACTGAATCGAGCAGATAGCGCGGAAGTTTTGGTCCGTCGGGGCTCCCATAAGTGAACGAATCGCTGCACCCACCAAGCGACGCACTCATAGACCATCCTGCCACAGGAGTCTCGGTCAACGGCGCCGGTGGATCGCACGTTTCGCAGTCCAAGGCCATCCGCCAAGCCAACCTCGCCAAGCGGGACAGCCCAGGTGAAAAACTATCGTGCAGCGCCAATCTGTGGATCGGCCTGACGACCACATTGGTCTGCGCCAGACCGAGTGAAAAACCACCTAGAGTGAAGACGAGAGTCAGCCCGACGATCGTCGGTATTTTTCTAAACTGCGCGTTCATGGATGCACCAAATTACGCTAACACCGACGAGTGAAAAGTCAACATTGCCCGATAGAGAGCTCACGTTGCGGTGCATCAGCTAAGCCTTCATGCGCTCGCTCGTCAGACAGTTTCAGTAGCCTCCTTATGCCTGCGCGCCTGGTCACCGGTTGACCGTGTCGCCCAAGATGGTAGATTAACGGCCCATGCCACTAGCGACTATCGAAGCGGCGATCGACGACATTCGACGCGGTCGAATGGTCATCCTGATGGATGATAAAGACCGGGAGAATGAAGGCGATCTATGCATGGCCGCTGAAAAAGTTACACCCGAAGCGATTAATTTCATGGCGACCCACGGACGCGGCTTGATTTGCCTGCCGCTCACCGAGGAACGCGTGAGACATCTGGGCATCGCGATGATGGTGTCTGATAACACCTCACCCTTCGGCACCGCGTTTACGGTTTCGGTTGACTCGGCGACGGGAATTACCACCGGAATTTCCGCTGCGGACCGAGCCAAAACGATTCTCGATGCCATCGCAGATGATGCGAAACCGCAGGATCTGGTAACGCCGGGACATATCTTTCCGTTGCGCGCACGCAATGGAGGCGTCCTGGTACGCGCTGGACAGACCGAAGGCTCGGTGGATCTTGCCCGCTTGGCAGGGCTCAAGCCGGCGGGAGTCATCTGCGAAATCATGAAGAATGATGGCACCATGGCGCGTCAGCCCGACCTCATGCGCTTCGCCAAGAAGCACAGACTAAAAGTCGTGACGATTGCCGATCTTATTCAATACCGCCTGAACTACGATTTTTTGGTTTACCGAGCGGCCTCCGCACCACTACCTACCCGAGTCGGCGGTCTATTCCAGGCGATCGTCTACAATACCCATGTTGATCAGAGCGAACATCTTGCTTTGATCAAAGGCGATATTTCGCCAAAGGAAGAAACCCTGGTTCGAGTTCACACCAAATACGTCCCGGGCGACGTTTTTGGCTTCGAATTGCTCAACACCAACGCGGTGATTCAACGCTCCATGGAAATCATCGCCAAGGAAGGGCGCGGGGTGATCCTGTATTTACAGCCGGAACGCAAAGGACTCCGCCCGGCCATGGTCGCTTACCCGAGACTCGAAGGTAAACAGCAGAAAGAAATGAATCGCTCGTTTGTTTATCAGGCAGACTTTAAGGAATACGGCATCGGCGCGCAAATCCTGCGCGATCTCGGCGTGCGCAAAATGCGCCTGTTGAGCAATAACAAAAAACACCTGGTCGGCCTGCGCGGCTACGGTTTGGAAATCACTGCGCTTGAGCCGATTGCGCGCGAAAATTCGTTGCAAGAGGCCGCCAAACAGAAAAAGGTCAAAGTGCGCCATGCCTAAGCCAAGGAAAAATCTGAAAATTCGCAGGGCGTGAAGCTTATGCCTATCTTCGAATACCGCTGCCAGCGCTGCAGCCATCGCTTTGAAACCATCGTGCTTTCGAGTCGGGAAAAAATCCGCTGCCCACAATGTTCCAGCACGACCGTGGACAAGCAATTGTCGGTATTTAGTTCGCCCGCATCCGGCAAGGAAGCAAGCTCATCGCCCAGTGGCGCCTGCGCGTGCACGCCGCAAACCTGCGGTTGTCATTAAGTCTCTTAAGGCGAGCTCAAGTAACTCGGCAGGTCGAAACGAATGCGTTTGAGCGCCTCGCCCACATTAGAAAAAACCCGCTCTTCCACCAGCTGACCGTTGACCCAGTAATCCAAAGAAGGCGCGTCGGTAAAATTGATGTCGACGAAGCGCGCGCCGATCGGCTCCGCGGCGATGATCACTCTAACGGAATAGCCGGCATCGACAATGAGAGCTCTGACGCCGCGGGGCAATGGCAGGCCGCTTTTAATCTTCGCTAACTTTTCCGCCGGGTAGGTGCCTATTTCCAGCGAATAGTAACCCCACTCGCCGGGTCCAACGGACAAACCATTGAGGAGTTTGGCATTGATATCGACCAAGTTTTTCGCCGCTTGGTCTTGATTGTAATTTCTGAGCAGCTCATACGCCCATTTCTCGATGATTCCTTTGACCGGCGCGGGAGGTTTTTCACGCTCTTTAACCGGCCCGCGATCGATCCACCATTTGGTTTCTTCGAATCCCGGGGTTTTTTCTTCAGCCATGGAATTTGCGATAACGTTTGTGGGTCTTAAATTTTGAATTCCTCGAGCGTGCTCTTGGCGAACAACGAGTCGACGTCCAGTCGCTTGCTGATCAAGCCCTGTTCATAGGTATACTGTACCAAAGTTTCCAGGATATGGCGATTGGCTTCCAAGCCGTACGCCCACGGATCGTCACCGAGAATCTCCCGCTCCTTTTCCATCTCGTCAATCGACCACGCCAGCATATATTTGAGCGCCGAGAATTCGTACATGGCTTCCTGACAGAGCCGCTTTGCTTGGTCGAACGCCTTGAAAAGACTTTGCGCGATCCACGGATGCTTTTCATAGACCTCTTCGCGAATGACTATGGTGTGCATGATCGGAAAAATCTTCGTACGCTGGAAATATTCCTGCTCCACTTCCCGGAAATTCGGCATCAAGCGGCGCACCTTCGGATGACGGCGCACAAACGGCGACGGCATGTGCGCCGAAATCATCGCGTCGATCTCGCCGCGCTCAAGCATACCGGAAAGCGTTTTGCCGGCGGCGATCGCTTGGATGTCGATGTTGGGCGGCAAGTTGTGTTGAACCTTGTCCTGGCGGCCCGGATGCTCTTCGCCGCCGGTAAACCATTTCATTTTCTCCGGCGCCACGCCGTATTCATGCTGTAGAATGCCGCGCGCCCAGGTCGCCATGGTAATTTGATATTCGGGAACACCGACCCGTTTCCCCGCCATATCGGCAGGTTTTTTGATGCCGGAATCGGTGTTGATGTAGATGCACGAATGACGAAACGTCTTTGACGGAAACACTGGAATGCCGATCAGCCGGGGCGCGCCTTTGTCGCGCGACATTAAAAACGAACCGGTCGACATTTCGGCCACATCGAACTCGCCATAACGCAGCATGCGCCAAAAAGTCTCCTCCACGCGCAACGGCAAATACGTGAGATCCACGCCTTCGACCTCAACCCGACCGTCCTGCAAGGCGCGCGTGCGGTCGTAATCCCAACAGGCTAACGTCAAACGGATTTTCCCCATGATGTGCTCCTTGTCGCCAAGGAAATGGCGTCCAGCTCCTTTTTAAGATTGAACTCCGGCGAGAAACTGCGCCGCACCGATCTCGAACTGGTCTTTTTGATTTTGTAATACGACGGCGGCCTCGCCCGAAGCGAGCGTGGTGCGGCGTTGAATCGTATACACCTTGCCGCGGAAGGAGACCGTCGCGCCAGGTTCATATTTGCTCAAAGCTTCGTGATCGGCTTGCGGATCGATCTTTTCCATGGTGTCGATTCATAACATATCGCCGCGCGAAGCTTAAATCGCCGCCAAATTGACATCCCCAACACCCGAGATTAAAGTCACCGCGAGATGAGTGAAAAACTATGCGCATCGCGGTAATGGGCACCGGCGCCGTCGGCGGTTACTTCGGCGCCAAGCTGACGGCGGCCGGGCACGAGGTAGCATTCCTCGCCCGCGGCAAGCCTCTCGATGCCATGCGCCGCGCCGGCTTGCGGATCAGCAGCACGGACGGCGATCTACACATCACCGACGCCGTCTTTAGCGCCAGCCCGGCGGACGTCGGTATCGTCGATCTCATTTTGTTTTGCGTCAAGTCGTATGACACCGAAGCTGCCGCGCAGTCCCTCGGCGCGATGGTCGGTCGCCACACAACCATTCTGTCATTGCAGAATGGCATCGATAATCCGGCGAGGATCGCTCGACTGTGGGGCGAACAGCGCACCCTGGCGGGCGTGGTCTACATCGGCGCGCAGGGCGCATCTCCGGGGGTAATTATTCACTCCGCTGGAGGTAAGATTATTTTTGGTCAACTGGAAAAAGCCGATGACTCGGCGCAGGCGGTGGAACGATTATTATCGCAGGCGGGGATTGCGTGTGAGCTCAGTAGCAGCATTCAAAAGATCCAATGGAGCAAGCTACTTTGGAACGCGCCGTTCTGCGCGATCAGCTGCCTGACGCGCGCCGACGTCAAACAGATCGTCGAATCCGACGCTCTCACAAAACTTGCCCTGGACTGCATGGCGGAAGTCCAAGCTGCTGCCCGCTCTCGGGGCGTTGACTTGCCGCGCGGCCTATTCGACGAAACGATAGCATTCTCCAGAGGCTTGGGCGCTTTCAAGCCCTCCATGCTGCAGGATTTGACCGCCCGAAAGCCGCTCGAATACGAAGCGTTCAACGGCATCGTGACAAATATCTTGCAGCAAGCCGGTCAGGCAGCGCCGATCAATCAGACGTTTTACGCTCTGCTCCAGCACCTGGATAATCAACTTCGCGAGGAGGCCGCACGCTAGAGACATGGGAATCTCGACTGTGCTTCGCTCACTGATGGTTTTTTTGGTCGTTGTCCCCGAGTTGAACCTGGTTTTTCCACCACGCGCCACGGCGCAAAGTGACAACAAAGAACTCGTGACAAACGGCCAGTATATTTTTGCTTTAGCCGGTGGCTGCGCCTGCCACACGGTCCCGAAGGGAACTCTGCACGCGGGCACGCGGGCTTTTCCGATTCCCTTCGGCACCGTGTACAGCACCAACATTACCCAAGACAAGGAAACCGGTTTGGGCAACTGGACCGATCAACAAATTCGCGACGCGATGACAAAAGGGATCCGGCGCGACGGCAGCCGGGTGTTACCGGTGATGCCGTATGAAAAATATTCCGGCATGGCGCAGGAAGATTTAAAGGCGCTGATCGCTTATCTGAGAACTCTCAAGCCGGTCAAGAAAGCGACGCCGGAGTTGAAAAGTTGGGCGCCGTTGGCGCGCAGTTTAGGCACACCGATCTATCTTAAAACATTTGGCCGCTTCAGTAGCGCGCCGTCCGAGGCGCCGAAAACCGGCGTCGAGCGCGGCCGCTACTTAGTCGAGCATGTCTCCCTGTGCAGCGACTGCCACACGCCACGAAACTTCTTGGGCGTGCCGAATCAATCTTTTTATTTAGCCGGCGCAGGTGAAAAGATCGGACCCCTCGGTCAGGCAGTAGCGAATATCACGCCCGACAAAGAGACCGGTATCGGCGAATGGAAACGGGAAGATATCGTAGAACTATTGCACACCGGGACTAAGCCCGATTTCGACAACGTCCAGGGGTTGATGTACGAGGTCATCCAGGGCACGCCGCACGGCTACAAAGACATGAAAAAGGAAGACGCGCTGGCGATCGCCGATTATGTGAAATCGATCCCACCGATTAAGAATAAGATAAAGTAGAGTGTCGCTGCAGTGAGCTAATTTCGCGGCACCTGTTTGATCACCTCGCCGATCACTTGGTCGGCGCTGATATTCTCAGCTTCGGCTTGGAAGTTGAGGATAATCCGGTGGCGTAGCGCGGGGATAACAGTTTTTTCGACGTCTTCGTAGCTCACGTGAACCCGGCCTTCGGCGAGCGCATTGCCTTTAGCGCCGAGAATGATCGATTGCGCCCCACGCGGACTGGAGCCAAAGCGAATATATTGCTTGACCGAGCTCTTCACCGGACCGCCGTTTTGACTCTCGAGTTGTGTCGCGTGCACCAGGCGAACGACGTAATCTTCGATGGGCGGCGCGATCATGACTTGGCGCAGCAGTTGTTTCATCGTGTTGACTAGCTCGCCACTATCATCCGGCAGCACCTTGGCGGCATCGGTGACTTCTGTGCCGGTGGTGCGCTTCAATATCTCCCGCAGTTCGGCCGGCGCTGGCGGCGTCACCAAGAGCTTGAAGAAGAAACGGTCGAGTTGCGCTTCCGGTAGCGGGTAAGTGCCTTCGAGCTCGATCGGATTTTGCGTGGCCAGCACAATGAACGGCGAGGTGAGAATATGCGATTCGCCGAATACCGTGACTTGTCTCTCTTCCATCGCCTCGAGCACCGCCGATTGGGTTTTCGGCGTGGCTCGATTGATCTCGTCAGCGAGCACAACATGAGCGAAGATCGGTCCCTTCTTGAATTGAAACTCACGCCGGCCGCTGGTATCCGTCAGCACTTCAGTGCCGACGATATCCGAAGGCATCAAGTCGGGCGTGAACTGAATGCGTTTAAAGGACATGCCGAGAGCATGGCTCAGAGCCTTAACGAGCAACGTCTTGCCTAAACCAGGCACGCCTTCCAGCAGTACGTGCCCTCCGGCGAAGAAAGCGATCAGAACTTTTCGAATCAGATCGTCGTGGCCGACAATAACCTTTTGTACCTCCGTCTCGAGACGCTTGAACACCTGTTGAAATTGCTCCGGCTCCATTAAATTTCCTTTCCCGGTCAACGAATCATGCCCCGATACTCGATCGGCATCTGCTGCTTCTCCGTCGGCGCATTGGGAATATGGGCCGGTAGCGGCACATTGCTCACAGGCACCTGTGAGCGACGGCGGCCACTTTTAGACTCTCGTGTCGTGCGGCTTTCGCCCTTGCTGTCGATGATTTCCTCGGGCAACTGCACGGTCACGTAGCGTGCCCCTTTGATGCCTTCCTTGCCTTCGCCCGCCGGGTAATATCGTTCCGCCGGGGGGGCGCCCGAGGGGGGCGGCTGCTCCGAAGCTTGCTCTTTGCCCGCCCCTTCTTTACCGCCGGCTTGGCTTTTGCCGACTTGCTCTTTGTTGGGTTCTTTGTTCGCTTGGCTGGGGTCCGGTTGATTGTGCTCCTTGGCATCGCCCTGCTGCGGGTTCTTATCTTGACCGGGCTCTTTTGGATTTCCCTGGCTGTTTTTTCCTTGCTGTGGGTCTGTGCTTAATTGCGCGCTCGAATCATTCTTACTTTCACCGTTGCCGCCTTGGCTTTGCTTGCTTTCACCCTCGCCGTTCTGCGGCAGATTACTCTGAATGCCACCGCCGCTTTTCTGCTGGTCTTTTTGCCCTTCCTGTCCGCTCGATTGTTGTTGCTCCATGCCTTCAAGAGCGCTCGCCGCCTGACCGAGCAGATCGCGATTGTCTTTTTGCTCTTCTTTCTTTTGCTGCTCGTCAATTTTTTTCTCGAGCTGTTGCGCCAGCGCTTGTTTTTCTTCCTCGGCAGTTTTTGGATTTTCGATTTTCGCTGCCAATGCTTCGAGATCGCGCGCGAGCCCCTTCAGCGCCGGTTTGACCGCCATCTCTCGCGCCAACTGTCGGAGGCGCTCCGGCACGGCATTCGGCTGAGCGACGGTCAGAGCAAAAGGCCCGAGGAAATGAATCAGCAGCGCCGCAATCAGTGAGCCGCCGACCGACCAATAAGCTGAGCGTTTGAGCTTGTAAGGAAAATCCCGCTTAAGTTCGACCCGGTCGACCAAGCCGACGGTTTGAAGGCGTAACCTCGCGACAAACGATGGCGGAAAATTGCCCGGCTCGATGGTCGCCAACGTAAGAAAATGATCTTTGGCTCCGGCCTGCTGATCGATTAATCGCGCGGCGGATGAAACGCTCGGCCGTAGCGGCCGATAGCGCAGCGCCACGGCGAGGATTCCCAGCGCGGCAATGGTCGTTATCCAAAATATCACAGCGATGGAATCAAGCCATGCAGTCCGAAACAAGACTGTCATGATATAGATAAACGCGCCGGCCGGCGGAATAAAAATAAGCAACGAGTCCCAAAGGACATGCTGACTCAGCTGGGCCGCCAAACGATGAACAAGACTCTCCGGCTGGTCGAGATCCCGTGAGTGAGACAACACTTGCATCAGCGAAATTATAACATGTCGGCAGAGGGGGCTGAAGCGCGTCTTTTCTAGTTGCGCGCCACTGATTTGGCGCGCGGCTGGGGCTCGCGCACGGGTTGGTAAATTTTTACCGCGTGGTTGTGCGCCTCGATGGTTTCGGAGAACAAATGGGTACCATCGTTTTTGGATACAAAATAAAAGTACGGCACCTCGGCTGGATGAAGCGCGGCGCGGATTGACGAAAGGCTCGGGTTGCAAATCGGCCCCGGCGGCAGCGCAGTAATGCGATAGGTGTTGTAGGAATTGGGATCGTTGAGATCCTTCCGGGTTAAATTGCCGTTGAAATCCTTGAGCCCATAGATAACCGTGGGATCGCTTTGCAGCGGCATTTGGTGTTTCAGCCGGTTGTGAAATACTGCGGAAACTAGCGGGCGCTCCGCTTCAACTCCCGTTTCCTTTTCAATGATCGAGGCGAGGGTGAGGATTTCATGAGTAGTTAATTCAGTTGCGCCGTCCCGTTGATCCAAAATCGGCTGCAACACCTTACGAAACTGCTCCGCCATGGTAAGAATGATGTCCGGTTCCGGCGTCTCGGGAACAAAGTTATAGGTGCTGGGGAACAAGTAGCCTTCTATGCCCTTGTCTTGCAAGCCGAGCCGCGCCAACAGATTCGGATCGGCTGCGGCGACGAGAAATTTCTCCTTGTTCGCTATTTGCATTTTTTCCAGCAGCGCGGCAATCTCCTTCACCGTCAAGCCTTCGGGAATCGTCACGGTTTGAAAGATACCTTTGCCCGAAACCAGACGATCTAAAACCTCGCGCGCGGTCACGTTAGCTTCAAACTGATATAGCCCTTGATGAATTTTCTTGTCAGCCCCGTTCAGGCGCGCCCAGAGCGAGAAAAACAATCCGTTCGAGATGATTTTTTGATCGCGCAGTTTGCGCACGACGGTGGTCAAAGAATCGCCCTGTTCCACGCGGATTTGGGTTGGCAGCGACTCGCCAGCGGGCATCCCATAAAAAACGTACTGGAGAAACGCAGCCGCCGAAATTGCCGCGGAAATGATCGCGGCAAAGAGAAAATTTCGTAAAGTTTTCACGGTCGCGCGGCGAAACCGGCTGGCAAGCGGAAGGAGGCTGGTGAAATTACCGACAAATTAATTTTCCGTGAGATTAACCTTCATCCAGCCCTCGATCTGGCGCACAAAACCGGCAAACGGCTCTTCGCCGGGCGCCGCCGCGAAATAAGCCTTGCGCGTATAATCGAGCGCGCCGGAATAATATTCGAACTTCTTCGAAAGTTCTTGGTAGAGAAAATAGCCAGTGCGATAGAGCGAGAGATCAAGTTCGGAAACGGTCCAATACGACCGGCTGCCTTCCTGAATGTAATAGTCGAGCGTGCCGCTACCTTCAACATGTTTGCGGAACATTCCGCTCATGAATAACGCGTAGTCACCTACGTACTTACGCAAAGTGCGCTCTTGCAGGACATCGCTTTCGTCGGATCTGGCAGGAGGCTGACGCGCCAGCATTTCCACCATGCTGTCCACTTTTCGACCGGCTCGGCCGCGAATTTTGTACAGATTATCCGTCCGGGCAAAGTCGGCGAGGACATCGGCGACGTAACCGGCCACTGTGCCATCGTAGATTCCCAGCTGCCAGAAACTTTGGCGAACGACTTTGAGAAAGAAACTCTGTAGCCGGTTGTCCGAGTCCCTGTTTTCCATCGCTAGACTACAATGATAGCAAAGTTACCAGCGTGTGAAAAGGTTCTATTCAAAAGAGCGTCGCACATACATCGGACGGCCGCTGAATCGACCTCGCGAATCCTCCCTCGGGAGCACGAAAAACCTCGATGAATTTTGCGCGACTTCGATCATCTTCAAAAGGAATAGCAAAGCACCACAGGCGCTAATCCAACGGTCGGGTTGCTTGGATGCCGCCGCTCGCATAGGCGTTGCGCACGTATTGGGAAATCATCCGTTGGGTGTTGAAAAACGATCCATTCAGCGCGATGGCAGAACGCATTACTTGGGCAAAATTTTCAGGCTCTTTGTAATAGAGCGGCAGGATCACGGTTTCAAGTTTTTCGTAGAGCGATGCTGCTTCCGCCCGGGAATCGTTCTCCGTTTCGTCGTTATCACCGATCGACCATCCGGTGACGCCTTCGATATGGCCCTCGATCCACCAGCCGTCGAGAACGCTGAAGCTGGGCACGCCGTTAAGCGCCGCTTTCATGCCGCTTGTGCCGGAAGCTTCCTGGGGCCTAATGGGAGTATTGAGCCAAACATCGACGCCGGCGCACAGAAGCCTGCCTAGCGCCATGTCATAGTTTTCCAGATAAACCACCCGCACATCATTGGCGAGAGCCGCCGCTGCTTCGAAGATGCGACGAATGATCGCTTTGCCGCTCTCATCGCGCGGATGAGCCTTTCCAGCGTAAATGAGCTGCACGGGACCGACCTGACGGGCAATTTCTTTGAGGCGTTCGCGGTTGGTAAAAAGCAAATCGCCTCTTTTATATCCCGTCGCCCGGCGGGCAAAACCGATTGTGAACACCTTGCTATCGAGCTGTATCCCAGTAAGCCAACGAACTTGCTGAAGAAGGTCCTTCTTTGCCTCAACGTGCGCCTGGCGTATGTCAGCCAATGGGATGCCGATGGCATAACGGAGGTAGCTATTATCACGACGCCAGGCGGGCACGAGCCGATCGTAAAGCGCCGCAAATGGCGCACTCGTCCATGTCGTAGCATGGACACCGTTGGTGATCGCGGCGATACTGCGGTTTGGAAACATGGCGCGTGAAATCTCGCCGTGCCGCATCGATACCGCATTGACGAAGCCGGACAGTCGTAGTGCCAGCTCAGTCATATTGAGCGAGCCGTCCATCAGCTGGAGCCCGACAAGCGCGGCTGCTCTAGCCTTGCCCAGCACCTGAGAAACCAAATCAGCGTTGAACCGATCGTGTCCGGCCGGCACTGGCGTATGCGTAGTGAACACGCAGCGCCGGCGCACCGTTTCGACCTCGACCTCGGAAAAGCCCCGTTCAGACAGACTGCCCGACTGCTTCTCTATGAGAGCGAGCGTTGCCAGCGCTGAATGTCCCTCGTTCATGTGAAAAACGCGCACATCGCTGTAGCCGAGGGCATGGAGCATCGCCACGCCGGCCAAGCCCAAAATCGTCTCTTGGCATAATCGATAACGCTCGTCACCACCGTAGAGGAAATCGGTAAGACCTCGATCGGCCGGCTCGTTTTCCGGCAAATCTGTGTCGAGAAAAAACAGCGGCACCGCGTGCCCGGTGATGCCCTGAAAAATATATTTCCAGGCACCCACGCGCACGTCGCGGCCTTCGATGGAAACGCTAACTCCCGGAGACACGCGCGCGAGTTGGCCTTCGGGCGACCATTTAGCTGGACTTTCTAGCTGGTTTCCCCCTGAGTCGAGACGCTGGTCGAAGTAGCCTTTGCGGTGGACTAGGGAAATAGCCACCATCGGGATCTCAAGGTCAGCCGCCGAACGCAGCATGTCGCCGGCCAGCACGCCTAAACCGCCACTGTAGGTTGGGATTTTCGAATCGACGGCGATATCCATGGAAAAATAGGCGATGGTCCCGGTTTGGGGCAAGGTGTTATTCATGATGATGGCTCTTATTTGACGAACTCAAGAATCAATCTATTGGGTGGATTGGGGATACGAATCGATGGTTTCGCAGCGTCCCTGAAGAGTTGAAGCTATTTTAGCCATAGCATAATGCCCTCACAGGGGCAATTATTAAAGGACAAAGAACCTTGAAAAAGCAAGGACAATGCCAGTCGCAGCTTTAACGAAATCACGGAACATTTCCCTGCAGATCGGCACTCGAGCCGCGATCGATCGGAGCCACTTCGCCGTTCGTTGCACGTATTTGTTATTTTTGGCACTACCGCAGGTTGAATGACGCCCGCAATGACTCCCAAGAGTCGTGATTGCTCAAAGTACGTAAGACCATCAACGTCGGCGGCATCATGCGGAAATCGTCGGCTTGGCAGCGATCGAGAGCTACGCACGGAGAAATCCATAGACTCTCGGAAACTTCCTCTGAAGCATCCAAGGGACTCTGGTCGGGCGGCAATGTCGCGAGATAAAATCGCGTGTCGAATCGGGCAGGATAGTGTTCCGGCGTGATCCGATGAAAAAAATAAGTCAGCCGGGTCAAATCACAGATAAGCCCTTCGGATGAGAGCAGTTCGGCAAAACCAATCTTCCCTTTTTGTAAGGCGGATCGCTTCGTACCCACGCCCTCGACAATCGGCTGAGAGGAAAGATCCGCTTGCGATTCGCCTTGGCGAAGAAAGAAATGAATTCCTACTTCCTCAAAAAGCTCTCTCACGGCCGCCACCCAATAGCCTAGACAAACTTCCGGTGCCTCGGCGGCACCGAGTTTCTGCTGTGCTTCGGCGGGTGTCACACCGCGGGTGAGACTAATCATCGCCGTCGAGCAATCGCTCTCTTCAACCCGCCCACCCGGGAAGACGTAGACACCGGCGTAGGTATCCATCTTGTCCGGTCGACGGTTCAAGTAAATTTCGAACCCTTGGTCTCGGTCAGGCCGAAGCAGCACCACGGTGGAGGCGGGTTGTGGAATCGCGGGGAGCGCCATAGGTCAATTCGTTCAAGTCTGCCAGGTTTGATCTCTTATTGGCCTGAACGGTTACGACCGCTCAGCTTCGTGGCGACGGTTTGCCGATATGAATATGCGCACCGGTCGCTGCCCCGGGAACAGCGTTTCTAAACGCGATAAATGGAATACCTGCTTGACGAAGATAACTTAGCAGGGATTGTCCTTCCGAGCTGTCCGGATGGAGCGCCACATCCATCGCGTTGTGATGATCGAAGTGCAGGCGGTCATGCGTCGCCGTCTGGCCGAACGCGCTGATTGGCAATGCCCGACCAAAAGCCTTTACAAAAAAGCTTTTAATTTTAGCGGCGTCTCCCAGCGACCACAACGCCCCGCCGTTGAAGCGCAGAAAGGCGTTGGTCTCGCTATAGCCTCCCACGCCCAGTCCGGGCAAACGAAGTAACTCATCGCGCATCATATACTCGGTAATTGCCGTGTCTGTTTCAGCAAGCCAGCGCTTGTCTTCATCCACACGAATCATTGCCGCGGCTAAGCCCTGCTCGGCCTGGAGGACGTCATTACGTGCGATAAGGCCCTGATAATAGAGCTCGCGGCGGCGCTCGTATTCATCGGCGGATTGCTGTCGTTCGATTTCGTGAAGCGCTAGCAGTTTTTCGGCGCCGGCCCGGGTTTCTTTTATCTTTTGGATGACGTCGGTGCGGGACCGTGTGAGCTCCGATGTGGTCGGATTGATCCGTCGATTTACAGGCAAGCGACCCGGTGCGCTCCTGGGGGTTTCCTGCGCGTCACCGCTACGAGGAACCAATAACAGTGCCACCGCGAGCGTCACGCGGCCAGCAAAAACAAACCTCGCTCGTCGTCTCATTTCCTTGTACAAATTCCCCCGAGTGTAGGAACTAAGCTAGTGTTGGTCAAGCGCAATCAAATCTCCAAGGAGCCGGGTTTGTAGCAGGCCTGACCACGCGATAATATCAGCGGTCGGGGCTTGAATTTTCCCCGCGTCCCACGAGGAGATCATGAAAATACCAAGATGTCGGGTCTGGGTCGCGTATATTGCTATCGCTTTGGTATTCGCATCTGAAAATAAGGCGGCACAAGCTCAGGCTCTGCCCGACACAATCGAGAAAATTAAACCATCGATTGTTGGAATCGGTACGTTTCAGAAAACACGCCGCCCGCCCGCGAACTTTCGCGGCACCGGATTCGTGGTTGCTGATGGCCTACACATTGTCACCAATGCCCATGTTTTACCCGAGAGAGTCGACACGGAAAAAAAAGAAGCCCTCAGCGTATTTTCCGGTAAAGCGGATAGCGTCGAAATACGCGAGGCCACAAAAATTGCCGAAGATCGTGACCATGATTTGGTGATCCTGAAAATTACCGGCCGCCCGCTGCCCGCGGCGATCCTAGGCGAGTCCGCGAAGGAGAAACCTACGCGTTCACCGGCTTCCCGATCGGCATGGTTCTCGGTCTCAACGCGGCTACACATAGAGCGATCATTGAGCGATCATTTCCGCGATCACGCCCATTGTTATTCCCCAGTTATCCAGCCAGCAGTTAGATAAAAAAATCTTAGTGCGGCTTGCCGCGCTTTATAACATCTTTCAACTCGACGCTACCGCCTACCCAGGTAACAGTGGTAGCCAGCTCTATAATACCGAGAGTGGACAAATCATCGGTATTATCAATAAAGTATTCATCCAGGAAACCAAGGAAACGGTCATCCAGAAACCAAGCGGAATTTCTTACGCGATACCGATCAATTTCCTCCAAGAGCTGCTTAAAAAAGTCCGCCCCGAATAATGGGTCGACCAGAAACGATCCCGCTTTTTGTTGTGCTACAAGTCTGGGCAAAGGCGCCGACATAAAGTCAGGGAGTTTTGGTGAGCGAAGGAATGTCAGCGGTTCCCAGGATCACTGAAATTTGCAGGCTTTATAACGGAAACTCCTTCATTTTGCCATTGCAAACATATTTACTGCAGCCAGATTCAATTCAACGGATCAAGGAAAGCAAAGTCGCAGCGAAGATGAATCCAAAGATCGCCAACCAGATTATCGCCGCAGTAGACGCTGGTTCGCCATTGGTAAGGTCGCTCAGTTCTCGTTGACCCTCCGGTCGAGCGATATCAAGCAAGTTGTTTCGAACCATTGTCAGTTGCTCCTTGAGTTCGCATTGTTTTTGTTCGTTGAGCCGCGCCCATCGCGCGGCGTCGAATGCAGTTGCTCCGCCCGATACCACGGTGCGCACTGCATCGATCTTAGCGTTTGCGACTGTGCTCGCTTGTGTGCGTGTAAGAGCATTAGTTGTCTTTTCCAATCCATCGAGTTTATCAAGCAGGTTTGAAATTGCGCGCGGCTCGATGTTGGCCACTTTCTTTTTATGGGTCCTTTTCCCGCCCCACTGAAAGAAAAACCTACGTAAAACTTGCGTGCAGCACCGTCAGTGAACTAATTCGCATCGAGGCGTATCATCGGTTGGCAGTCCGTGCGCATTGGGCTTTCCCCCACGCAACCTCGAGGCCATCTGCTAAGCGCTCTTAAGATGCTGCAACTATTAGCTATTTATTTGCTGTAACAAACGCCCGAGCGGTCGCCGTGATCATTGCGTTGACAGCAACATCGCTTCGTCAGGATAAGCAGGCAATATTGCGGAGATTAATTAACTGGAAACAACGGTTCACAGCCGGCGAACCGAAGTTTACAGCGAAAACCAAAATTGAAGGCGGGCAGTGGAAAGAGCGTCTGGATTAATGTTCGAGTCGGCCCGACGGTTTGCCGACGTGGATGTGCGGGCCGGTGGACGCGCCCCGCACGGCGCCGCGAAAGGCAATAAATGGAATACCCGCCTTGCGCAGGTGATCGATGAACGCTTTACCTTCCGTACTGTCGGGATGAAGCGCGACGTCCATGGAGTCGTGATGATCGAATCCCAGTCGGTTGTGTGTGTCGGATTGGCCCAACGCGGTCACGGGTAAGCGCCGCCCAAAGGTCTCGTTAAAGTATCTCTCGAGCCGCGGCGCTTCTCGCAGAGACCATTTATACCCGCCGTTAAACCGCGCCACATCGGCCGTCTCGCTAAAACCATTTACCGGCAGCGCCGGCAACCGCTGTACTTTTTCCCCTAACACGGCTTCGGTGATCGCAATGTCGGCTTCAGTTACTGAATGACGCATCTCATAAACGCGACTGAGCGTGGCAACGAAGGCTTGTTCAGCTTCCTCCACCTCCCCCTTGGAGATCTGCCCATCTTGGTAGAGTTTGCGCCGTTTGATAACTTCTGCCCGCAATTTTGTTTGCTCGAGTTCATAGTTAGCCAGGAGAGTTCTGTCATTGGCGAGCGCGTGTTTCATCTTTTCGAGCGCATCCGATGTTCCCGGTTGATCACTGCCACTAAAATTAAAGGCCTGACGCTGCTTGAGAGTAATAAATCCGATCGCGGCAAGCGGCAGGATGATGGCGCCCAACAGGAAACTGCGCGATCTTGCTAAATCAGCAAACATGAGCCTGAAAGTCTAGGCGCTTACGACAGAGCGGTCAAGGCAAAATGAAGCCCGTAACGGAGCGCTCCGTTACGGGCCGTAGATCATCTAATCATCAAGTGATTCGCGCGACCTTTGCGGTCTGACTTCGCACGGGTGACCGGCATGAATAACGCCGGCGCCGCTAAACAGAGGCTAACAAACCTCTTTGGATCAAGTCCTGGGCCATCTTCACCTTGTAGCCATTGTCCTTGAGTGGTTTGGCACCCTCAACAGCGATCTCGCCAGCGCGTTTCGCGTTTGCTTCGTCCAATGGTTTGCCGCGCAGAAATTCTTCCGCCTTAGCGGCCCGCCAGGGGATTGGCGCGACTCCTCCCATGACGACACGCGCGTTGCGCACCACGTTGTCGCTACTCTCAACGATCGTCGCGACGGCCACAATGGCGTGATCCCAAGCGAGCCGCTCACGTACTTTGTGGTAAAAGCCTTTGCTGCCAGCCTTGGGAGTCGGCACATAGATTTCGGTGACGATCTCGCCCGGAACCAAAACATTCTCGCGCCGGTAATCCACCGAAGGCAGAACAAAGAATTTTTCCAAGGGAATCGTTTTCTCGCCGCCGGGCCCGGCGAATTTGATCTGCGCGTCCAACGCCACCAGTGCCGGCGCCGAGTCGGACGGATGGACGATATAGCTCGGCCCAGCGCCGAGGATCGCGTGAAAGCGGCTGTCGCCGGTGACCGTGTAACAAACCTGACCGCCTTTACGTAAGCAGGTAAAGTTCGACGAGCGGAAATACCAGCAAAACGGCCGCTGACAAATATTCCCTGCGATCGTACCCGCGTTACGGATTTGCGGCGACGCCGCTTCACCCGCGGCGTCGGAAAGAATCAGAAGTTTTTCTCTAATCGCGGGGTGCGATTCAATATCGGCAAGCTTGGTGAGCGCGCCGATGCGAAAACCGCCGCGTTCTTCCTTGACGTAATCGAGATTTGGAATAGTTTTTAAATTGATCAGATAGTCAGGCTCGACGACGTGATCTTTCATTAGCTGCAGATATTCACTGCCGCCGCCGACCACCGCTGCGACTTTTTTTTGCTGGTGAAACTTTTGCAGTAATCCGACCGCTTCCTTGACGCTTTTCACATCGATATTTTCGAAGCTCTTCATAACGGCTCCCTTCTCGTTAAACCTGAAGCGCGCGGACGATTTTGTCCGGGGTGATCGGCAGCTCTTTGATCCGTCTGCCAGTGGCGTTGAAAATTGCGTTGGCGATTGTCGCCACTGCCGCCGTGATCGGCGGTTCGCCGACTACCTTGCCGCCAAAAACGCCGTATGGGTCGTAATGCTCGACAAAAATGACCTCGACTTCCGGCGCTTCTAAGTGCGTCGGCACCTTGGCGTCGCGGTAGTTGGGATTGATCGGGATCGCGGTAACTTTGTCGATCAGCAGTTCTTCCGAGAATGCCATGCCGATGCCCTGCACGACGCCGCCCTTGATCTGGCTTTCCGCGGTCAGGCGATTGATGATCGTACCGCTGTCGTGCGCCGCGACGTATCGGGTGATGCGCACGTGCCCCGTCCAGGCGTCGACTTCGACCTCGGCGAAGTGAGCCGAGAAGCACTTTCCGTCCATCTCCTTGGGAAAGCTCGGATTGGTCGTGGCGCGGCCGATTAAATCGCCGCTGTCCTTCACCACTTGTCCCAGAGGAATCTTCTCCGCCGAATCGCTTTTGCGAAAAACCTGGCCGTCGCGCAGGTCGAGATCTTCGGCTTTGCTTTTTAGTGCCTGCGCGGCCAGGGCAAAAATTTGCTTGCGGACATCTTCCGCTGCCGCCACTACGGCTGGACCGGTAAACGCGGTCGTGCGGCTGCCCGACTCGCCGACCGAATACGGCGTGACATCGGTGTCGCCGTTGGTCAGTTGGATTTGGTTGAGTGGAATGCCCAGCGCTTCCGAGGCGATGATCGCCATCGTTGATTTAGCCCCCGTGCCGATGTCGGTGACACCGACCAAAACATGAGCCGTGCCGTCCGGATTGATGCGGATCGTCGCGGCGCCGAGCCCAGGGCGAAATGGATAACCGCCAAGCGCCATGCCGATGCCGTGTTTCATCGGACCGGCCGTGCCGCCAGGCTTGTGCCATTTTTCACTAAAGCCGATGCGCTTGGAGCCTTCGAGGATGCATTGCTCCAGATAGTTCGACGTGAAAGCAAGCTTACCTTTAGATTTTTGTGCCCGATTGCGCATAAACATATCGAGCGGATTGACGCCCAGCTCGAAGGCGATCTGATCCAAAAACGACGCGAAGCCGAATACCGATTGCGGGTAGGCCGGCGCGCGGTAATTAGCCGCGACCACCGTGTTGGTGTGCACGGGTTTAATCACCTTTTTAAAGTTCGGAATGTTGTAAAAATCCGTGCCGCTCAAATTGCCGCTCTGCTTTCGGTAGGCGCCCATGTTGGTGACGGCATCCAGCGTGACGGCGGTAATCGTGCCGTCTTTCTTGACTCCGACTTTGTAATGTTGCTCCGACGACCAGCGGCCGTGCATGCCGATAAAATCGTCTTCCCGGGTGAATTCGAGCTTCACCGGTTGTCCGGCCACCTTTGCGAGCATGGCGGTCATGTAGTCGTAATCTTGCGCTTGATTCTTGTTGCCGAAACCGCCGCCCATGTATTTGCACACCACGCGCACTTTGCTCAGCGGCAGACCGAAATCTTTGGCGATGTCCGTGCGCGCGTTGGAAACGCCTTGGGTTGAGGCATAGACGGTGAGCTTGCCGGCGTCCCATTTGGCGATGCTCACGCGCCTCTCGAGCTGCGCGTTGTTGACGTGCTTGCTGATGTAAGTGTCTTCGAATACGCGATCCGCTTCCTTAAATCCTTGGTCAACGTCGCCCCACGATTCCTCGATCGGCGCGCTGAATGGACCTTTGCCGACGGAAAGATTGCCGTTGGGCGTGATCTTGGGGGCATCGGGTTTCAGCGCTTCATTGGCGTCGAGCACGTGGGGGATTTTTTCGTACTTGACGTCGATGAGTTTCAAAGCGTCCTCAGCGATGTTCCGATCTGTGGCCGCCACCGCAGCCACGGGATCGCCGACGTAGCGCACCGGGTTGTTGAAAATATAGCGGCGATGGGTGAGCCCGCCACTCGACCAGGGAATCTGGGCGTTGCCGTGGTGAATGATCGCTTTGACTCCCGGCAGCTTTTCCGCTTTGGATGTGTCGATGCTAAGAATTTTTGCATGCGGCACGTTGCTGCGCAGCACGCGCGCATAGAGCATGCCGGGGAGCTGAAGATCGCCGGTGTACTGCGCTTGGCCGGTCACTCGCTCGTAGGCGTCGATGCGCGGAGTTTTTTTGCCGACGACGGAATATTCTTTTTGTGCTTGTGCCATAAATCCTCCTAACTCGATTTCGCTGCGGTGGCGAGCACGGCGGCGACTTCGCGGTTGTAATTGCCGCAGCGGCAGAGATTGCCGGACAAGCCGCGGCGCGCTTGGGCTTCCGTCGGTTTAGGATTTTTCATGAGCAACGCCTTGCCGGACATGATCTGTCCCGAGGTGCAAAAGCCGCATTGCGGCCCGTCGTGTTCGATGAATGCGTCCTGCAGCGGATCGAGCTTGTCGCCCTTGGCCAAGCCTTCAATAGTAAGGATGTCTTTGCCTTGCATCCAAACCGTCAGCTGACTGCACGAATACATATTGCGGCCGTCGATGATCACCGTGCAGGCACCGCACTCGCCGCGATCACAACCGATCTTGGTGCCAGTCAGTCCCAACTCATCGCGCAATACTTCGGCGAGCGTTTGGCGGTGCTCGACCTCGACCCGATAAGTCTTGCCGTTCACCTTGAGCGCGACCGCTGTCTTGGCGCGCGCCGCGCCGACAGCTTCGGGAACGTAAGCCGCTGCAGGATCGGGTTTTATAAGCCCCGTCGAAACCACCGCAGTGCCGATAGCGCCACCGCCGATTCCTTTGAGAAACGAGCGCCGCGAAAACTTCGCGCCTTTCTTTTCTTCTTCCATGGCCGGTTACCTCCTGTTTGGAAAACTATGTCATGGCGGGTTGAGACGACTAAGGGTTAATATGGAAGGGCGCCACCTGTCAATGGATGAGCCACATCTTGCCGCGCTGATATAAAATCGCTAAGCTCCGGCGCGAAGCATGGAAAAAAAGCCGCAGCTAGAATCCGAAGGCGCTCTCCTCGATGCCGTTTTGGACGAGCTACAAAGAGAGCACGCCGTCAAAGAAATCGCCGGCTGGGACACTGGTTTTGCCAATTTGAGCCGCGCCCTGGATGGCATCCAGCCGGGCTTTTACTTGCTGATTGGCGCGCCGGCAATCGGCAAAACTAGTTTTGCCAAACAGCTTCTCGACCAAGTCGCGATACACAATCGTGTAACAGGAATGTTTTTTAGCTTTGCCGAAACCCGCAAAGCATTGCGCATCAAAACACTGGCGCGCTTGAGCGGCTTGGATCAGCGCGAGATCCGCCGTGGCAGCGCCTATTTGCTCCATTGGTACGGCGTCCCAAGGTTGGCAAGCAGCGAAACTAGTGATCTGCCGCCGAGTTGGGATAAACTCAAGCGCAACGCAGAAGAAGCGAAGAGCTGGCTCGACTTGATTTATTTGATCGAGTGTCCACGCAACACCACTCTGTATAAGATCGAAGCTCAAATTGCCGAGAACCGCTCACGCGCCGGTTCCGAGCAAATGATGATCGTCCTCGACGACTGCCAGCGGCTTGGCGACTCCTCTCAATCCCTCTCGGCGCGCCTACCCATCATCGCCGAACAGCTGCAAGAAACTGCGATAAAATTGAACGTCGCTTTATTGGCCGTCTGGCCGAACCTGGAAGCGAGTGGCGCAGTCGCAACTCAGGCGTGGAGCGAGAGAGTCGCAAGCCCGGATATCGTTTTAGTAATGGAAAGTGATCTTGAAAGAAGCAAGAAATTGATTGAACCCAATCGAGGGATTACGTTGCACATCGTCAAAAACCGCGGCGGTGAAAGAGGCAGCTTGGCTTACGATTTCTTTCCAGCATTGGCCAAGTGCGCCGAAGCCCAATAAAAGCTACGGTCTCCATCGATAAAGCTGCATCGTGGGCGGTTCGCCTTCGCTCGCCAGTGCCCCTACGTAACCCTCGCCAGGATCGATTTCTGCCAGCGACCAGCCGGGCACATGTGCATCGATCCGCACGTATTCCTCGCGGTCCACGATAATTTCCACCACGTCCAATTCTCCTGACAGCCCCGTACCCTTGGCTTTGAGAAACGCTTCCTTGCTGGTCCAGCATTGATAAAAAGCTTGGCGCTGCAGACGACTCGGCAAGGCGCGTAGCGCAGCCACCTCCGACGTTGTAAAGAAGCGCACGGCCACTTCATCGAAGGCGAAATCTGCATTGACGAATTCGATGTCGATGCCAATCTCGCGTCCCCGGCTCACCGCGACAAGGGCGGAATCTCCCGAATGGGATAGATTGAACCGAAGATCCCCAGGTAAATCGGTCGGCAATTTCGGCTTACCATTGGTGCCAGCGTCGAATTGTAGGCCAGCCGGCGCCGTCTGTGCGTATTTGGACAAGATTGAGCGCAGCGCAGCGTGAGCTATGGTGTAGAGACGGCGATCTTTATCAAATATAAATTTTTCCGCGCGCGCTTGTTCGGCGCTCGACAGGAGACCGGCGTAGGAAGCTAAATTCACCTCGAGCTCTGTCGTCGTGACGAGCCAGACATGAATTTCATTCTCACCGAGCGCAAGATTGTCGGCAGCACGGCGCCAATTTGTTCTGGAAAATTCGTTGGGCACTGTTCGGTCCGTTAGCCCAAATCTAAACGCGAATCAACTTGATCAGGCAAAATTTTGGTGCGGCGCGCCTCCAGTGACGATGACTTTGTCGCCCTCCCGGGTGATCTGCAGATCGCACGGACCCTCGAAAAAGATCATCGTGCGCGGGTGCTCATAGACGGTCGTCTTGTGCGGGATCTCTTCGACATAAATATTGAACAGGCTGTCGGAGGGAAAATTGACGGTTTGGGTGTGCATCAAGTCGCCTTCGAAGAAAACTTCGATCCAGTTGCGCTTTTCAGTAACGGCGAGAATGATGCCGGCGGCGTTTTTGATCGTCGTGATCAGTTCTTCGTGTTCCATCGTCTCGCCCGCCAGGATCAGGATTCCTTCAGTTTGCCAACAGGGCTTGCGCATCACGGACCGTTTTACCCGACGAGGTGCGCGGCAGCGACTCGCGAATAACAATCTTGTCAGGCACTTTGAAATTAGCCAGGTTGGCGCGCAGAAAAGCCGTTAGCTCTTTTTCCACCAGAGTGGCGCCGGGCCGCGGTACGACCGCGGCGCCGATCACTTGGCCGCGTTTGGGGTCAGGAATCGCGAATACGATGTTTTCTTGCACGCCCGGAAAAGAATAGATCAGGTTCTCCACTTCGGCCGGATAAACGTTGAGACCGCCGGTGATGATCATGTCGTCGCGCCGGCCCAAATGATAGTAATAGCCGTCGTTGCACTTGCCGACGTCGCCGGTGTAAAGCCAGCCGTCGCGAATCCGCTGAGTGGTTGCTTCCGCGCGGCGAAAGTAACCTTTCATAACATGCGGGCCACGGGTGATGATTTCCCCAGGTTCACCGTCACGAACTTCTTTACCGCTGTCATCCACGATTTTGACTTCCACCCCCGGCACCGCGCGGCCGATACTGCCCATCCTCGCTTCGGCGCGGTCCGGCTCGACCAACGTGATCAGCGGAGAGGTTTCCGTCAGGCCGTAGCCTTGAATGATCTTGATATGCGGCTGGGCGGCTTGAAAGGCGCGCAGCAGCGGCAGCGGAATGCTGGTGCCCATCATCGCGGCAATCTTCACGCTGCTGGTATCGTAGCTCGCCAGGTTTTTGACTCCCAGTAAGAGTTGAAAGACGATCGGCACACTTTCAAAAACACTGACCCGGTACTTTTGGATGCCTTCCAGAAGCGTGATCGGATTGATCTGATCAAAGATCACCAGCGTGTAGCCGCGCTCGGCCAGTTCGTTGCAAACGATCGGCCCGACTATATGCGACATCGGCAGAATGCAGCCGCGGATCGTCGATGCATCGGTGATACCGAGCTCGCCCATGACGCGGGGATATTGGGCGAGATTCTGATAGCTCAATACCACGCCTTTGGGCTCGCCGGTGGTGCCCGACGTGTAAAGTATCAGAGCGTCATCATCACCGTGCAGATTGGGTAACGTCACTGTCCCAGCCGGCGCCGAGAATCGCTGCTCGAAGCTCCCCTCGCCGCCGCCGACGATCCACACGGGGATCGGCGGCATCGATTTAAAAGCCTCTTTAACTTCGCCAAATAGTTGGCTATGCGCCACCAATAGTTTCAGATCAGCGTCCTGCAAAACTCCCTGTAGCTCTTTTCCTCTGAGCCGCGCGTCGAGAATAACCGTCACTGCGCCGATCTTCTGCGTCGCGTAATAGCTCAAAGGAATCGCACTGGAATTGAGCAGTAACAAACCGACCCGATCACCCTGGCGGACGCCTTCTTTCTGCAGGTGCGACGCCAACGCGTCAACGCGCTGGTTTAAATCAGCGAAAGTCAGCTCTTCGTCCTTCGCGATGACCGCCATCTTCTGCGGCTGGCGCTGGGCCGTACGCTCCAGCACGGCGGCGGCAAAAAACCCTACTTTACCGGAATCGTTTGCCATATCGCGAATGCCCTTTGAAACGGTTTGTACCAGCGCGACAGCTGCGCCAGCTCGCCACGCGTCAGTTTTAATTTTCCCTGCTGCGTCGCCAGAAACGCGTCGATCCGATTGCTAAATACCGCGCTCCACCACTCGGCTTTGCCGCTGATCATAAACTCGCCGCCGTCGCCGTAATCGAGCGCTGTAATGGTTCCCTGGCGAAATTTGACCGTCCAAGCTTTCTCGCCCTCGTCAAGCAAAAGCGTCAAAGACGTCGTTAGGCTACTCGCGGCTCCATCGGAGCGAAATTGCGAATCCTGATTGGCGCTATCCACCAAGGCTTGCATGTGTTCTTTGGAAAATAGCGCGTAACTCTCGCCCCATTGCCGCGCTCCTGCGGTGCGTTCCGCCGAAGCGGATTGCGCGGGCGCAGGCGCAGCACCGCTTAGCCGTTCCTTAAAAAATTGGCAATGCACTGCCTCTTCGAGCAAGTCGGTGAGTAGAAACGCTTCTTGAAAGTTCTTGCCGACGGCGATCGTGCCGTGGCCTTTGATGATCACCACCGGATGATATTTCAGCTCTTCGACGACTTTCTCCGGTCGAGTTACCGTCGGCGTATCCTGGGGAATGATCGGCACCTCACCGATGGTGTATTTTTCTTCGAAACTCACCGGCGCAAAGCTTTCATGGGTCAGTGAAAACGCCACGACCATCGGCGGATGCACGTGGACGATCGCTCGCGCATCGGTGCCGGCATAAACTGACATATGCATCGGTGTCTCGCTCGACGCCTGCTGGCCTTTCTTAACCAGTTTGCCGCTGGCATCAAGCCGCACCAAATCCCGGCGTGAAAGAAAGCCCAACGGGGCGTGCTGCCCGGTGATTAAAAAATTGTTTTCCCCGACACGGCAGCTCAAGTTGCCGCCCCAGCCGCTGATCAGCCGCCGTTCAAAGAGCAGCTTGCTCCAGCGAATCATTTCGCTTTCGAGCTTGGTCATAGTCTAATTTTTGAATAGTGCCCAGGGAACGACTTCCGACTCCACCGGCCGCACAGCGACACCGGTGGGACAGATTTTTTTCCCCATGAAGGTCGCAACGTCTTGGTCGAGAGGCAAAGCGGTGCGCTCGTCGCTTTGGAAAAGCTCGACCGGAACGCCGTGCAAGCGCGCCAGTTGCACGGCAAGCAACGAACCGCAGATCCCGCTCGGGCCTTCCGCGGTCAGGCTATCGTAAAAAAGGCAAAGCTTGCGAATCTCGCCGCCGGAAAATAGCGTCCCCATGATATTGTCGGAAATCAAAGTTACCGGCGCATGGCGCTGCAGCAGTCGAGGAGCGATGACTTGAGTGCCCCAGAGCTGCGGCCGCATCTCAGGAATCAATAGGCTCTCCGCCTGCTCCGCCTTCAGCGCGCTCACCAGAAAAGAATCCTGACTTTTTGGCGGAACGCCGTAAACCAGCAGATATTTCCCGATCACTTGCGCGGTTTCGCATTCGCTTGATTCTGCCGTCTGATACTTTTGGCGAAAAGTTTCCGGGGTGTAAAGATCATCGAAGCCGATCAGATGGGTAATCAACCGCGCCGGCGTTACGTCGAACGCCGGATAGCGCGCTGAGAGCGATGGATCACCACCGGCGACGATCGGCGCGCCTTGAAACATTAGCAACTCCGCCCCCGGACGCTCTTCGATGGGCACGTCCACGCCGCGTTTCATCGATCCCGGAGCCTGCACCAATGCGTAAAACGGCACCTCGTACTCCCGCGCCAAAAGCGCGAGCGGATAGGTGCCGACTTTGTTGATGACGTCGCCGTTTTGCGCCGAGCGATCGGCGCCGACGACGACCGCGTTGACTTCACCTTTTTGCATGACCTGCGCCACGGCGCCGTCGGGGATAATCGACACCGGCACGCCGGCTTGAGCCAGCTCCCAAGCGGTCAAGCGTGTTCCCTGTAAATAAGGACGGGTTTCGGTGGCGATCACGGAAAGTTCTTTGCCCAGTTGCCGACAGTAACCTGCGACGGCAACCAGTTCGCCACTGACGTTGCAATGCGTGAGCAGCCGCGCGGGACTGGGTAATAGCTCTGCCGTGCGTTTCGCCCGCGCCCGTCGCCCGCGGATGATGTGCTGTCCGAGCTCGCGCGCCTGCTGGGCGATGGATTCGCCCACGGCCGCGTCATGGGGCAAGTTCGTAAACCACTCCTCAAAGAAATTACCGAGTCCGCGAAAATCGAACGTTGGGCGCGCGGCGCAAAATTGCTCGGTCATGCGCGCCAGACGCCCGCGCAACTCATCGGCATCGCCTGCCCCGTCGCGTTCCGCCAATAAAGCGCCGCTATAAAGAAAGGTCAGCACCTGTCCGAATGCGCGGGTTTTCATCTCGCGCACGGCGGCGAGCGCTTGCTCGACTTCGCTGATGGGGATGTATTCGATCTGCTCCGGCACGAGGAGCTCATCGAGAATTCTAAAACCGTTGCCGCCCCACAGCACCGGCTCAAACAGCGGGCTTTGTTCCATGCTCATGGTTTTGTTGGAAATGCTCGACAGCTTATAGAAATTGAAGCGCGCGGCGCGCCACTTCGATGGTTTTTTTCTCGGCCTCGAAGAAGCGCGGATCGCGAAAGCCAAACTGGCAATGGAGACACTCATCCGAAACGGCCAAGACAGCGCCGGCCTTTTTGCCACGCACCTGCGCAACGGTCAAAAAGGTCGACGTCACCATGTCGATGCTGGAGATATTCTGCTCGTTCAGCTGCTGAATCAGCTCGGGGGTTTCTTGAAAAAGCGCGTCGGTGGTGAAGATCCAACCGAGATGATAGCGGACGTTTAAGCCTTCGGCCGCTTTCTTGAGAGCATTGATAATGTCCGGGTGGGCAATCGTGGAAAAATTTTCGGGGACGTAATAGCGCGAAGTTCCCTCGCCGCGCAGCGCGCCGGTGACGATCACGAGATCGCCGATCTTGATGTTTTCTTGCAGCGAGCCGCAACTGCCGACGCGAATCAAAGCCTTGGCGCCCCCACCGCAGAGGATTTCGGTGGTGATCGCCGTGTCCGGCGCATAGCGCCCGCCATTACCGACCGTCACTCGCTTGCCGTCCAGCGCACCGGTGTACATTTCGTAGTCTAAAAAAGTGAAATTTTTCTTAGGATCTTCCAGCAGCTGCAAAATCGCTTCGCTGCGTTCTTTGGGCCCGGGAATGAGCGCATAAGAACCCAGCGAATTTGGCTTGAGCCCGAGCATCGACAGCATGCGCTCGGGCGTAAAATGAGCTTCTTTGATGAGCATGACTAAAGCGCCTGGTAGACGAACTCGAGCAAGTCTTGCACGGGCAACACGGGGACGCGAAGATCATTAAACGAACGCTGGCAGAGCGCACTGGACGTAAGCATCACTTCGGCGCCGGTTGCCGCCGCCTCACGCAAACGATCCGCGGCGTTCCATTGCGCCAGCTCCGGATCGGCTTCGGGGACCCCACCCCCCCCACCACAACACCAAGACCAGCGTCGATTGCGTTTCATTTCGATTAATTGAAGTCCGGGAATCGCGCCGAGAATATCTCGCGGCGCATCATAAATTCCTGCGCCCCGGCCGAGGTGACAGGAGTCGTGGTAGGTAACTTTCTTATTTACCCGCCGGGTAAATTTTAGCCGCCCGGAATTGAGCAGCTGATTGACGTACTCGGTGCCATGCAGCGTCTCAAATTCGACGGCGCTTGTCTTGGCATACTCGCGCCAGATTCGTTGACAGCTACCGCAAGCAACGACGATCTTCCTGATCCCAGCATTGTTGATTGTGGCGAAATTAATTTCCTTTAGACGCTCGTACTCACGCCGAAAGCCAAGATCGAAGGCATAAAGACCGCAACATTTTTCCTCGTTGCCGAGAATGACAAAATCTTCTCCCGCCTTTTGCATTATTTTCGCTAGCGCAACGGCGCCGCTTCGGCCGCCTGAACGATCGGCGGAACAACCCGCGAATAGAAGAGTGGTTGCCCTCGAGTCGCCTAATTTTTTAAGGCCAAGTCCCTCAGCCCAAGCGCCGCGCTTTGCTTTGGGCTGCGCCCACGGGTTGTCATGCTGTTTCAACGCCTCGTAGATCGGCCGATGCGCGTCGATCGGACCTTCTCTCTCCGTGATCTCCTCGCGCATCGCAACGGTGATGTCCCAGGGACCATAGCCGTCATCGCGCACGCCGCACAGTTCCTGACACATCAAGCAATTTGTGCAGGCATAAATCACTTCTTTGAGCTCTGGCGTGATCGGGTCGAGACCGTGAAAAACTCGCTGCGCCATCAGCCAGCGCGACTTCGGCGTGTGGCGCTGGAAACGATAAAACTCATAGGGCGGACACTTTTCCTGGGGGCCCGGCACATCTTCCATAGGATTGGCCGGACCGTGACCGTAACAAGACCCGCACAAAACACAGCCGCTGCCGCGCTCTTCGCGTCCTTTAGCGTAAAGCCATTTTTTGACTCGTTCGAGTCCGACGGGCGTTTTACTCTGGTTTGTCATGGAGGAGCGCGCGCAACGAAATTAGTTAAGGCTTTAACCTTTATAACTCGCCAATCGCCGCTGTCAACTAATCGTGGTCGCAGGCACTTCGGCCTGAAATGACGCGCGCCTGCGGACGAATCTGCCAATGCGACAATACAGCGGAAAACGGCATGGCAATAAAAATTTCGCTTTGATAGCGCGGTCAGCTAACTTGTGGCAGGTTCTTGATTGAGTTTGCGCAGTAGAGCCGCGATCTCTTTCTGCTCGGGCCGGCTGAGCATGGCGAAAACTTCCGCCACGCTTCTCTCGAACAGCGGAATGGTTGTCCTGTACAGCTTGGTGCCCTTATCCGTTAATACGACGTGCACCACCCGCCGGTCGTTATCGTCGCGTTTGCGCACGACTAGTTTTTTTTCCTCGAGACGATCGACAATGCCGGTGAGATTGCTGACGGTGACCATCAACTTGTGACCAATTTCACCGAAAGGCAATCCGCCCGCATAACCGATAGTTGCTAAAACATAAAACTGCGGCGGCGTGAGTGCGACCTTGTCTAAATCGGCTTCCAGTTTTTTGTGCGACTGCAGACCGAAGCGGAGAAAACGGATCCAAAGACTAGTCGTGTAAGAAGTAAAGAAAGGACGCTTATAAGCAACAGCCACGATTTTTACTCTAGTCGCACGAGCGTGAAAAAGCAACTTAGGTTACGCCCCGGGCGATTCAAAAAAGAATCCAAAACGGTGGTTGT
The DNA here is from genome assembly GCA_036390135.1 of Binatia bacterium. Lineage (GTDB taxonomy): Bacteria > Desulfobacterota > Binatia > UBA9968 > UBA9968 > DP-20. Next base: position 1,494 of record DASWCL010000088.1, on the reverse strand, counting down.
GTGAGCACTGTCATAATGGTAGTCGGGCGTTAGTAAACACTCTTGCATCGAAGGTAAAAAAACATGCGACTGCATATTCTCGGTTGTGGCGATGCGTTCGGCAGCGGCGGACGGCAGCAAAGCAGCTACCTCGTTGAGGCCAATGACCGGTTATTCCTCCTGGACTGCGGGCCGAGCGCGCTGCCGGCGATGAAACGCAGTGGATTAGACCCCACGAAACTCGACGCGATTATTCTCAGCCATCTTCACGGCGATCACTTTGGCGGGATTCCATTTTTCCTGATCGAATATCTCTACCAAAAACCGCCGGACAGCCCGGTGACGATCGCAGGGCCGCCGGGAACGGAAGACCGGGTGCGCCGACTTTTCGACATCATGTACGGCAGCGGCAAAAATCGGCCAGAGCGTCTGCCGATTGATTTTGAGATCCTTCGACCGGCGATAGCTCAGATCATCAAGGGGATTGAAGTATTTCCGTTCCGTGTGCCGCACCAGACGGAAGACATCTCGCTCGCACTGAAGATCGCTTACCAGGGGAAGCGGATTCTTTTCTCCGGTGATTCGGCATGGACCGATCTCTTCATTGAGCACGCCCGCGGCATGGACTTATTTTTGTGCGAGTGCTCCTTTTATCTCGAACAACCGGGCATGCACGTGAATTACCAAGTCTTGCAGGCGAACTTGCATCGCCTAGAGTGCAAAAAATTAGTGCTCACTCACCTGGGAGAGGATATGCTTGCTCGAAGAAGTGAACTACCCGTGACCGTCGCCGAGGATGGAATGGTGATCGAAGTTTAATTTAAAATCGCGCGCGCTCAGCTCGGATTGCCTTGATCCTCGCGCGGCGCCTGGAATGGCAGGATCAGGGCTCGATGGCCGCTTTTGCTGAGAATTTCTTGCGCCGTCTCTTGGGCGGTCGTCAATTCCGGATACGGGCCAACCCGCACTCGGTAGGCGGTTTCGCTGCGATTGACCACCGTTTGCTCGACAAAAGCATCAAATCCCTTTTCGTTGATCTGGCGAGAGAGAGACTCCGCCCGATCGCGCTCGCGAAACGACGCCACTTGTAAAATGTAACCGTCGCTTAGCTTGGGTTGGCTTTTTTCTTGCGGCGATACAACAGCCGCGGACAAGCGATCGGCGCGCACGCCCACTTGCTGCTCGGAAGATGCCGCCTTACCCGCCGGAACCGAAGGCGGTTTTAGCATTTCATAGTTATCGAATCCATACTCCAAAAGCCTTCTGGTGTCGCCCCATTGATCGCGGGCGCCGAGGATCGCGACGATCAATGTCGTGCCATTCCGTTGCACCGCGCCCACGAAACACTTTTGCGCCGCGTGGGTGTAACCGGTTTTACCGCCGAGTGCGCCATCAAAATTCCACAATAGCCGGTTATGATTGCGCACGGAAATGCGCCGCGGCACGACTTTCTTTCGCACCACCGCTGTGGTGGCAACCGAGCTAAATTTGGTTTGGACAATCTCGCGAAACGTG
>DASWCL010000087.1:0-2422 GCA_036390135.1 Binatia bacterium | reverse complement strand
ATGATCCGGTTGGCAATAGCTGGTCGCTTGGCCCGGCATTCACGACTGCGCGGCGCAACTTCCCCACCGATACCGATGGAACCACCCGCATCTGGCTGGCAGGCGGCTACGACAGTACCATCGCCCCATTGAACTCGATGGAAATCTTTTGCAACGCCGGGGGAGAACTCCACACCAACACCGACAGCGTCGGCAACTGCGACAGCAACGGCGACAGCAACAGCAACGGCGACCGCGACCGCCACAGCTACTCCAACAGCAACGCCTAGTGCAACGGCAACCGCTACCGAAACGCCTAGTGCGACAGTTCCGCCTTCGCCGACGCCTACTCCAACTGGAACTCCAAGCGCTACGCCGAGGCCAACTGAAACACCGCGGGCTCGACCAACCCCAGCGCCTCGGCCTTAGGCCGCCTAGCTTCCGAGCGATAGGTTAACGGTGAACTGTAGCCGGCATCGTTGATGCCGGTTTCTGAAAGCGCGCATTGCTCGGGCGCGATCATCGATCCCGGCTACAGACGAGCGACCGTTTCGGCTGCAACCAAACGACTGCTGATACGTCATTTCTTTCTGTCTCCCACCGCTTCGAGCGCTTTCGCGAGAAGACCGAAGACGCTCCTTCCTCACTAAAAAGGGCCGGCCGCGATTGTGCACGCGATTCTCTTTTGGAAAGAGACGCTTTATGCAAAGAGGAATTGTCCGGTCGTGCGTCTCGTTGCTCGCGATCGCGCTTTGTGTGCAGGCGGGTGCGTTTCTAGCCACAGCGCAGGAGCCTGCGCAGACGCGGCAGGGAATTATCACCACGTTCGCGCCGATTGTGGAAAAGGTCGCGCCGAGTGTTGTAACCGTGTTTACGACTCAGACGGTTTCGCGTGGGCTGACGCCGTTTCCGTTCTCGGATGACACTTTCCGTCAATTTTTCGGCGGACAACTTCCAAGGCAGGGCAAACAAACTCTGCAAGGCCTCGGCTCGGGCGTGATCGTCAGTCAGGATGGATACATTCTTACTGCCAACCATGTCGTTTCAGGCGCGGACGAGGTCATGATTGGACTCGGCACCGATCTCCGGAAATACAAGACCAAGAAAGTCGGGACCGACCCCGGCACCGACATGGCCTTGTTGAAGATCGAGGAGAAAAATCTCCCCGCGATCACGTTTGCCGATAGCGAGAAAGCGCGTGCCGGCGACATTGTGCTTGCCATCGGCAATCCGTTTGGCCTGCGGCAAACAGTTACGATGGGGATCATCAGCGCCGTCGGCCGCGGCGGCATGGGCATTGTTGATTACGAAAATTTTATCCAGACAGACGCAGCCATTAACATGGGAAACTCCGGCGGCGCGCTGGTCGATACTGAGGGCCGGTTGTTAGGCATTAATACTGCAATTTTCAGCCGAAGCGGTGGAAACCAGGGCATCGGGTTTGCGATTCCCGCGAGCCTCGCGCGTGACGTGATGCAGAGCCTGCGCGAAAAAGGGCGCGTCGTTCGCGGCTACATCGGCGCGTCGGTGCAAACGCTCACGCCCGAGTTGGCTGAGGCGATGAAGCTCAAAGGACAATCCACCGGGGCGCTCGTGGGCGAAGTCACGCCAAAAAGCCCTTCGGAAAAAGCTGGCATGAAAACCGGCGATGTGATTACAGCCGTTAACGGAAAGAAAATCAGCGACGCGCGCGAGCTGCGGTTGATGATTGGCTCTATGGCGCCGGGGACAAAAGTGCAGATCGAAATCAATCGTGAAGGCCAGAACAAAACGTTGAATGTTGATCTTGCGGAAATGCCTGCGGGTGCCGCCGAACAAGGCGCCGAGGCAGCTCCTGAAGAAGCCGCTCAACCTGAAAAAGCCACCGTGTTCGGCGGCGTGGCCGTCGCCGATATCACCGATGACGTTCGCACTGCGCTTAATCTTCCAAAGGACATTCAAGGGGCCGTGATTGCGGATATCGATGCGGATTCGCCTGCTGCAAAAGCGGGGCTGCGCGAAGGCGACGTTATCCAGGAAGTGAACAAGCAGCCTGTGAAAAGCGCGAAAGATCTAGTTGCGATCAGCAAGAAACTTAAGCCTACCGAAAAGATTCTGATCCGCGTCTATAGCCAGGGCCGCAGCGGCTTCGTCGCGCTGGAACCGAAGTAGCATCCTTCATTAAGGCTGTAGCGTCCGCTGCCCTCAGCGGATTTCCCATCAGCCCCGGAAGACGCACTGCGCTGAGGACAGCGCACTCTACACCACGTCAAATATCCAGGAGCACTCTCGCCTTCCAACCACCGTTCTCTTTCTCGACGGAGAAGTCGTGAAGCGTAACCGCCTTTACATCGGCGCGCTGATGATGCCGCGCGACGTCCAACGGCTCGCCGGCAGCTTTCGCTTTCAGAAGATATATTTGGTCCCGTTCTTTGATCTGGACGTCGCGGACGCGCAGCAAAAG
>DASWCL010000086.1:0-3003 GCA_036390135.1 Binatia bacterium | reverse complement strand
TCGACCAAAATGGTTTCGAGCGCGCGCACCCGAAGATCCATCTCGGAAAGATTGGAGCCCTCATTATGATCGTGATCATGTTCAGCCATAGGCGAAATATAGCCAACGAAACCGGCGGCGTCTACTCAAAAAGGCAAGTATCGTGATCGTCTCCGTGAAACGTGACCGTGAAATCCTACCGAGCACGAGCACGATCCACGAACACGAAATTGAGCAAGGACGACGCCTACGAGGCTTTTTTTCAGCAGCCTGCGCCGGCAACAAAGATCAGGACGAGCGAAAGAAAAAAATACGGGGAGAGAGCCCGAAAAGTGCGAAGCTCAGCCCGTACACGATGGCTGAATAGACAGGCACCTTGGCCTGCGAGCGCGCGTTGCCAATCGACACCAGGAATGCCGATCCCAAAATGGCCCCGCTGAGCGCCTATTCGAAATGTGGGGACGACGCGAGCAACTTACAGCGAGCGCTTCGGCTCAGTGACTATCCGCCCAGGGGGCTGCTGTCGCTTCGAGAACCGCTTGGCGCCACTCCCGCTTGATCGGAAGGATGGGCGGCATTGGTGCCGTGTCGGGAGCCTCGGTCGGCTCCGCGACCGTTTTCATGCGATCGGCCACAGACCCTTTCTTCATGAACAGATTGTAGATGGACCACTGGAGGCGATTCCGCCCTCCGCGGACAGGAAAGCGATGAAACATGGATGATGGCGCGTAGAACGTTTCGTAGGCGAAGTTTTGACCCAGCCGGAGTTCGTCGCCCGACATTTGCGCCGGTCCATACACGACGTTTGCCTGATCGTACTTTGCCCAATCAAACGAGACGATGCGATTGGCCTTTTTCATCTCGTACCACGTTAGGGTGCCCGGATAGGGCGTGAGGACGGAATAGGCACAGGCATCGTAGTTTGCGTCGATATTGAACCGCGCGGTTTCTTGAAACACCGAGCGATCGTCACCGTCGAACCCGAACATGAAAAGGCCGAAGACCATGATTCCGTACGAGTGGACCTTCTCGACGAGAGACGCGAATGTCTCGGGCCGATTCACGTGTTTGTGCACGCTCGTCAACGTAGCGCGCGAGATCGACTCGAAGCCGATGCTGAGCAAGGTGCAGCCGCTTTCGGCGGCGAGCTCGAGCATGCGGTCGTCCTGCGCGAGCTTTGAAGTGACGCCCGCCTGCCAGTGGATGCCGCGACCCTTGAGCGCCCGCATCACCTCCTTCGGACGTTCGGGCGTGCCGAAAAAGTCGGCGTCGTTGATCGAGATCATGCGCGAGCCGCAATTCTCCACTTCGCGGATCACCTCCGCGACCGGACGGTAGCGGAACTTCAGCCCATTCATCAGCGGCTCCGCGCAGAACGTGCAACCTTGATGGCAGCCGCGGGAGGTCTGCACGAAGGTGCTGTTCACGTAGCGGTGCTTCTTGATCAGGTCGTAGCGCGGCGGCGGCAGGTTTTCCATCGGGTGCAGCCGCTCCGACTTGTACGTGCCGCGCATCTCGCCCCGTTCGAGGTCGTCGAGGAGCTTGACAAGCACCAGCTCCACCTCGCCGATGACCACTGCGTCGCAGTGCCGCAGCGCTTCCTGCGGCATGAAGCTCGGGTGCACGCCACCCATGACCACCGGCATCCCGCGCTCTCGGAACGCATCGGCGATCTCATAGCCGCGGTTCACGTAGCACGTCATGGCGGAGATGCCGACAAGGTCCGCCTCGAGCTCGAAGTCGATCGATTCGATGTTCTCGTCGGTCAACACCACGTCGTAACGATCCCGCGGGATGGCGCTGGCTACGGCTAGCAAGCCTGCGAGCGGTGAGTATAGCGCCCGATTGAGATACAGTGGGCGCGTGGTCAGTGAATCCGTCTTTGGATTGATAAGATGTATGACCCGGTGACGCATGGCAGTGGTGGCTCCTCTGCGCTATGGCGCGTGCTGGTCAGGAAGTCTTAACCAAGACTAGTCGATACGGAGGGCCCGTTCAACGGGTAAAAAGGGGGACAGCAATTTTATCTCCGCCACCACATTCCACGCGCTCGGCCTGATTCGATACGGCATCTCGGCCTTGCTAATCAAGAGTGAAAACGGCAAATAAACTAGACTTCTGTTGTTCGTGGTTTTCTACTTTCTACCACTGAGTGTTAGAATGAACTACGGATTTGATGGCGCATCGCGCCGGACTCTTCGATGTTAGCGAAAAATATTTTCTCTTTAGGGGAAAAACCTAGGGTCAAACTTTCTATTTTTGACAATCTACCGTTAGTCGGACCGCCTGCTGCCTCAAAGTTTCGTTCTTGCTCATACGAAAGGCGAATCGCCTGTAGGGTCAGGCTGGGCTAGATTCGAAATACCACGCGCCCCATTGATAACATTTTTCGTGATCACATCTTCAATGAAAAATGCTACCCCCATCCACCACGATCGCCTGCCCGGTCATGAAGTCGCTGTCGGAGGAGCAGAGAAACACCAGCGTGCCCATCAAATCCTCCGGCGTCTGCAGTCGTTTGATCGAGCGTGCCTTGAGCTGTAGCTCGCTCAGCGCCTTGGGCGCGTTCTGCCCTTCGTGCTCGACCAAGCCCGGCGCAATCGCATTGACACAGATCCCGTAGTCGCCGACTTCGCGAGCGAGCGAACGGGTCATGCCGATCAGCGCGGCTTTGGACGCCACGTAGTGCAGAAAATTCGGCGTGCCCCAGTAAGCCGTCGAAGACGAGATGTTGATGATCTTTCCGCTTCTCTGTTCCTTCATCTGCGGAAAAACCGCTTTGGCGCAGAGAAACGGCCCTTTGATATTGACGGCTGAGACTCGATCCCACTCATCGGCGCTGATTTCGTAAAACGGATGGCGCTGGATGTTGATAAAGATTGCCGCGTTGTTGACCAGAATATCGATGCGTCCGAAGGCTTTCACAGTTTCCGTCGCCATGCGGTTGGTGTCTTCTTCCTTGGAGACATCGATGGTAAGCGCCATCGCTTTGCCACCCTTCGCCGTAATTTCGCGAGCGACGAG
>DASWCL010000085.1:0-2705 GCA_036390135.1 Binatia bacterium | reverse complement strand
CTCTTTATAGAACTGCACGGCAGCAGGATGATAGGGGATCGTGACGTCCGCGGCTGCGGCGCGCTCGCGGGTCCAATCGTTGAATTGCGGATTGAGCGGCGGCAGCTTGTCGATGTTGTCCCAGATCGCCTTCAGCGAATGCGTGACGACTTCGTTGGCTAATCCTTTATGGCCAACCATGTAAATGTCATAAGCCAGCACACAGGTGTCGCCGATGACTCCGGTGGACGCGCCTGCCTTGAGCGTGATGAGATAATACCCCGGCACCGCTTTTCTGACGCGCGCATCTCCCTGAGCGGAGCAGTCGAGTGACAGAAAGCGGACACCGACGGATGCATCGGCCTCTTTTATCTTGGCGACGCCGATGGCGTGATTGGTGATGTCTGCCCGACCTTGCACCAGCGCGTCGACGCCGTCGTTAACCGCCGGAACCGGCACGACTTTGACATCGTCCCAGGTAAGCCCCGCGTTGGCCAGCTCGGTGTAGACATGGTACCAGATCGCGATATTCGCGGGATATTCTCCGGTCACCCGCTTTCCCTTGATGTCGTTGACTGTTTTTATCGGCGAATCTTTTCTGACCACCAGACTGACCGACAACGGTGAGCCGCGCATGATCAATCTTGTGTTCGGCACATGTGGCAGGGGATTTTTGCCGCTGATCTTCAACTTCGCTGGCCCTTGATAGCCGAGGTTCATTTCAACCGCATTGACAATGCCAAAGACGAGCTCGCCGCTGTCGAGCAGAGGCAAGAACGTGCTGCTACCGGTGTAAGGTTGGACGATTGACTGCATCGACCCCGCGCCGCTAATCACTTTCGCCAAACCGGCGCCGACGGCGTAGAAAGCGGTGCCGGCAGGATTGGCGCCGATGGTCGTCGAAGCGGGGAGCTTTTGGGCTTGAACAGAGCCCGAGGTGGCAAGAATGATCACAATCGCGGTGACTGACACGAAGAAATGCATGACTGTCTTAGGATCAGTCATGAAATGGCTCCCGTCCGAACCCGTCACTCCAACACTCCATTACTCCAGCACGCCCGAACTTATAGTTACGGATTCAGCGCCAATAGCTTTTTCTGCGCTTCGTCCATTTTTGCCGACCACACACCGCTGTCTTTGAAGTAGCGAATCGCGGCGGGATGATAGGGGATGGTGACTTCAGGATCGACGGCACGCGCTTTTGTCCACTCTGCGAAGCCGGGATGAAACTGCGGTAATTTTTCCACGTTCACCCAAATCGCTTGGAGAACGTTTCGAACCACGGCGTCCGGCAACGCTTTATGGCCGACGAGATAGATGTCGTAGGTATAAGCGCAAGTGTCTTCGACGATGCCTGTCGATGAGCCGGCTTTGACGATCGACAGATAGTAACCCGGCACGGCTTTCTTGATGCGCGCTTCGCCCTGTTTTGAGCAATCGAGCGGGATGTAGCGAACACCGATGGACGCGTCGGCTTCCTTCACTTTCGCCGAACCGATGGCGTGGGTGGTGACATCGGCGCGACCCTGAATGAGCGCGTCAACGCCTTCGTTGACGGCCGGCACCGGTACGACTTTGACATCGTTCCAAGTCAAGCCGCCGTTGGCGAGCGAGCCGAAGACGTTGTACCAAACGGCGAGCTGTGCCGGATATTCGCCGGTGACGCGTTTGCCTTTGATGTCGCCGATGGTTTTGATCGGCGAGTCTTTGCGTACGATCAAGCTGCTGCGGAGCGGTGAGCCGCGCATGATCAGACGCGAGGTCGGAACATGAGGAAATGGATTTCTACCGCCGACCTTGAGCTTCTGGCCTTGATACACCATTCCCATGTCGACGGCGTTGACGACTCCCAGATCGAGCTCGCCGCTGTCGAACAACGGTACGAACGTGCTCGTCCCCGCGTAGGGCTGTACTTGCGCCTGCATCGGTGTTGCATCGCTGATGACTTTGGCCAGGCCGCTCGCCAAAGAGTAGAAGAGCGAGCCGGCTGGGTTAGAGCCGATGCCGATGGATCTCGGCAGTTGTTGCGCGTCAGCCCGCGCGGCGAAGAAATAGATTGATAACAGCAGTCCGTAGAACAATCGACGAGGCATAAACTCTCCTTGGTAAAGCGTCGGTCAATCTAAATCGAATGTGTTCGGCGAGTCAATGACGATTGTCATGTTCCGTCATTGCCGCAAGTTTTTAGCGGGAATCGAGGCGATCTCCGGATGGCGCGAAGGCGAGACCGAGGATTTGCAATATGTCGGATATTTTTCGGTTTGCCGTTGGCTGGCTCAGCGGGCTCCCAAATGGTTGCCGAGAAAATCCCAGATGGCCGGACGATAGCGGAACGGCATGTTATTGCAAACATGATTGCCGCCTTCGAGCAGTAGCCATTCTTTGGGGCCAGAGGCCTCGTCGTAAATACGCTTCGCCTGCTCTACCGGCACGAAGTCCTTGTCTCCGTGGACGACGAGCAGCGGGCAGCGAATTTTCGGCGCCAAGCCTTCGAGGGTGCAGCGGCTGTGCAGCTCGACTAATTTTTGCTTGTCATACACTTTCCAGATATGCGCGATGCGCGCGAACTCGAATGGATCTTCGAGGCGATTGAGCACGCGAGTGCGATCGTACATGCCGCCGGCGAAGGCGCAGGCTTTGATGCGTGTGTCACATGCAGCCGAGCGCGGCGCGAGATAGCCGCCCATGCTCGGCCCGAAGACGCCGACACGACTGGCGTCGACATC
>DASWCL010000084.1:0-4365 GCA_036390135.1 Binatia bacterium | reverse complement strand
GAGCGCGGGCCCGTGCGCGCGATCGGTTTGATGCAAAAATTCGCTCAGCTCGTAGCGCAGGTCGACTTCGTCGGCCACACTGAGCAGTTCGCCGTTTTTCTGCAGCAGGCCGAGAAAGTGGCGGAGATCGAGGGTCGGCATTCTTTTTTACTGAGCGTAGAGCTGATCGATAAAGCCGCTGTCGTCTATTTTTCTGAGATAGTGCAGATCCCACGGTTCCATCGGTCCGATGTGGCGCATCTTGGGATCTTTGCCGACATCGAGATCGTAGACGTTTTGGATCGCCGCCGGGAGCGGATAGGGTTTTTTGTTGAGCAGCTTGGCCCATTCGCGCTGCAGATGAATGTAGTACTCGTCGTCTTCCAACCCGTAGCGCTTGGCGAGATTCTTTTTCAAAATCGGCACGACCTTATCGGGTTGGGTCTTGAAAAAGTGCAGCGCTTCGATGAAGCCCTTGATGAAAGCGTTGACCGTTTCTTCGTTGTCTCTAATGTAATCGCTCGTCGCCAACAGTGTCGTGTTGTGAATCACCGGGCGATCCGGCAGATCGACGACATGCAAGCCTTTCTTTATGCCGTAAAGATCGAAAGGCATATCGACAAGCGCCGCCACGGCTTTACCGGAAGTGATTTCGTCGACAAAATCCAGAAATTTGCCCGATGTGTCATCGATCACATCCATGTTGATCTCCTCCGATTTGAGCCCGCAAGTCTCCAACACCGCGCGCAGATTGCCGGACACGCAGGGCGCCTTGGAGTGGCAAACGATTTTCCGGCCTTTTAGATCTTCCACGCTTTTGATTTCCGGCAGCCCCACCAGTCGATCGTCCCAATTGTTCTGCGCCTGTGCCAAATAAGTCAGGCGCTTTTCGCCCTTGGCCCGCTCGCGATAGGTTTCGTGATGCAGGCCGCTCAGAAAATCGATTTCGCCGGCGAGCGCGAGCTTGGCGCGGTGCGCCATTGTCGGCGCCTTGGCGCCGCCGACAATGTGCAGATCGATTTCATAGCCGTACTTTTCCATCACTTTGGATTCCTTAAAGACGTAGAGAAAGGGCAGGTGTGACGAGTCGCTCGCCAAAAGATCCAGTGTGCGCATGTTATATCTCCTTGTCCTGATTGATTGAGGTTGATTCTAACGTTCAAAATGTTCAAGTCGTTCAACGCTTCGCTCCGTTCAAAGCGTTGGAACGAACGCATCGGCGGGCACGTGTCGACGTGCTATTTTCACCGTCACATTCCCAACTCGCGCTGCGCTTCGCGCAATAAAGTCATGTCATGCGCAATGGAAACCGGGACGTTGGTCTTCTTGGTCTGTTGCTGAATGAAATTCCATTCGATACCGAGATCGTCGTCGGTCAACATACCGTTCTTGCTAAAACCTGGCTTGGCCAACTCCAGCGAGCGGAGCGCGTCTTTTTCCGTGGCACCCGTCCAGTTCATAAGAATCTTAACCGTCTCTCTTGGATTCGATTGCAAGAGTTGCAGGCTTCGCAGTGACGCGCGAATGACGAGTTTGATCAGGTCGGGATCCTTCTTGATCTTGTCTTCGTGGACGCCGAGACCGGCGATCGGATGGATCACAATTTCCGCGGTGTTGCCGAGCAGGCGGCAGCCTTTATTTTCGAGCTGAACATTGCTCGGCAGTGGCATCAAGCTTCCCTGCGCGATGTTTTTCTCCAAAGCGGCGATCCGCGCCGGCGTCGCGCCCATCGCCAGCAACTGATACTCCCCTTTTTTCAGTCCCAAGTGCTGCAACTGCTTTTCCGTAAGGATCGCTTGGGTGTTGCCAAACGAGGCAACGGCGAAAATTTTACCTTTGAGATCAGCCGGCGAATTGATCTCCGGCCGCACGACGAGCGCAAACAGCGGACGGGAATTCAGCGCCGAGACGAGCTTCGTCCCCAACCCCTGCATCGCGCCGTTGAGCACGGGGGAAATATTCAATGAAAAATCGATGTAACCATTGGCTAGAGCCACGGTGGCGACGTTGCCGTTCATCTGAATCAGCTGCGGTTCCAGTCCTTCGTTGCGGAAAAACCGTTTTTCGAGCGCGACTTTTACGGGAAACCAGGTCATGCTCACCGCCGAGTCGGAGAACGTGACTTTTTTGAGATCAGCTGCCGCTGCCAACCTTAGATTCGGCAAGGTAGACAGCGCGACGAACAGAGGAAGGAAATAAATGCATCCGCGTAAGATCATTTAGCTGACTTGGGAATTTCGATCGGCAGATCCGCGCGGTCGCCCCATTCTTTCCATGAACCGATATAGTTGCGGACTTTCGGAAAGCCGAGCACGCGCAACGCGACGTAGCTATGCGCCGCCCGATAGCCGCCCTGGCAGTAGGACACCACTTCCTTGTCGGACGTAATGCCGGCCTTATCGTACATTGCTTTCAGTTCCTCGTTGGACTTGAATTTGCCGTCGGCGGCGATGTTGTCCGTCCACTCGATATGAATCGCTCCAGGAATCGCGCCGCCGCGGGCCGCGCGCACATGGGTGCCGAGATATTCGCCTTCGCTGCGCGTGTCGAGGATGGTGGTTTCCTTCTTGTGCAGCGAGTGGAGCACGTCGTCGGCGGTCGCTAAAACATCGCGGTGTTCCGTGATTTTGAACTTCGCTGCTTTTGGCGTTGCTGCATCGGCCGTGACCGGCGCGCCAGCGGCTCTCCAGGCTTGAAACCCGCCGTCGAGCATTTTTACATTCGGATGACCGTAATATTCGAGAAACCATAGACCCCGTGCCGCGCGCATGCCGGAATTGTCTTCGTAAAAAACCACTTCTTTTGATTCGCTCACACCGCGCAACTCGAGCACATGATGGATCATGAACATAAAAGCTTTGAGCGGCGCGTCGCTGGTATCGATGAGGCTCAGACCGAAGAGATCGAAGTGCGTCGCGCCAGGAATATGCCCGTTGGCGTAATCTTCCGCGGGGCGCACGTCAATAATGCAAAGATTTTCAGCGCCGACTTTCCGTTGCAATTCACTCACTGTTGTGAGCAGCGTTTCGCGCGTATACTGTTTTTCCATAGGCTCCCTATAACACTAGTCGAAATGGCAGTGCAAATTAACAAAGCGAAGCGTAGATTCGCCGGGTCTGCAATGATCGCCGCGGCGTTGATGGGTATTTATTTATTCGTCGTTGGCTTTACTTATCAACTCGCTTTGCCCGGGCGAAAATTGACGTTTCCCGCCGATCACTATTCCCATCCCGACTTCAAAACCGAATGGTGGTACTACACAGGTCATTTAGAAACCGATAGCGGCAAAAAATACGGCTATCAAGTTACCTTTTTTCGTTTCGGCGTGCGCGACCGGCAGAAGGAAACAAAGGAGCCGCCGCTGTTCACTGAGTTGTACATGGCGCATTTTGCGCTCTCGGATATTGCGGCGAAGAAATTTATATTTCGTGAGCGGATCAATCGTGGAATTGCCGGCAATGCCGGCGGGCGCGGCTACGGCGACAAGGCGGGCGCCGCCGTTGATCGCTATTTAGTTTGGAACGAAGACTGGAAAGTCGAAGGCGATGAGAAGACTCATGCGATTCAGGTTAACGACCGCGAAACGCGACTTCGGCTTTCTCTCAAGTCACTCAAACCGCCGGCGCTGCATGGTCAGAACGGCTTGAGTCAAAAGGGCGAAGGCGAAGGCAGAGCATCGTATTATTATTCGCTCACCCGCATGCAGACCGAAGGCGATTTGATCATTGACGGTAAGAAGGAGAAAGTTCGCGGTCTCAGTTGGATGGACCACGAGTTTGGCAGCAATCAGCTGCGCGAAGACCAGGTCGGTTGGGACTGGTTCAGCATTCAACTCGATAACCAGACCGAACTGATGCTCTATCTCATGCGCCGCAAAGACGGTTCGGTCGATGCATATTCGAGTGGCACACTGGTAAGCGCCAACGGCGCAACCAAGCATCTTTCTCTCAAGGATTATCAGGTTGAAGCATCGGATCGCTGGAAAAGCCCGACGAGCGGCGCCAACTATCCAATGAAATGGAAAGTCACGATCCCCGGCGAGGACATTGAATTAGAAATCAATCCGGCATTTCCGCAACAAGAGCTCATCACCAATCGCAGCACGAGAGTGACATATTGGGAGGGGGCGGTTGGAATCAAAGGAAAGTCTAGAGACAAACCCGTGATCGGTACGGGTTACGTGGAAATGACAGGGTATGCGGGGAAGCTCAACATCTGAGCAGCGATGGTAATTCGACCTCTAAGTAACTACGCGACCCAGCAAGGCTTGCTGTCGCACGGCGACCGCGTCCTCGGCGCGGTTTCCGGCGGTCCGGATTCGGTGGCGCTGCTGCATATTCTCCACGGTCTCAAGGACCAATTGAACCTTCATCTCGAAGTCGCTCA
>DASWCL010000083.1:0-10048 GCA_036390135.1 Binatia bacterium | reverse complement strand
AGCCGCGGTCCATGCGACCTTTGAAAAAATCATCACCGCACACGGCTGCATCGACGCCCTGGTCAACGTCGCAGGCGGCAGCCTGCACCGCCACCAATTGGAAGACTTCCCCCTGGCGCACTGGCAAGCTGTCATCGACGCAAACCTCACCTCAACCTTTCTCTGCTGCCGTGCGGTGATCGCGCCGATGAAAAGGTACAAAAACGGCGCCATTGTGAATATCTCATCGGACATCGGTTTCAGCGGCGACGCCGGTCGCTCGGCCTATGCCGCGGCTAAAGCCGGCATTCTCGGTCTGACGCGATCGCTCGCGCTCGAATTGGCGACCTGCGGCGTGCGCGTCAACGCCGTCGCGCCGGGGCGGATCGCCACGCCGCGGGTCCGAGCAAGTTACACCGACATCGAATGGGAAGCCGCGGCGAAGAGAATCCCGGTCGGCCACGCCGGCGCGCCGGAAGACGTCGCCGAAGCCGTCGCCTTTCTCGCCAGCGACGCGGCCAAACACATGACGGGACAAACGATCCATGTGAACGGCGGCAGGATCATGACGTAACCGATATTTTCGTAGGTAAGTAAAAAACACTGCGCCACAAAAAAGCCGGAAGTGCGAGTGCACACTCCCGGCTTCTCTTAGTATTGAAGCGAAACTCTTTTAGTTGCGAGCCCTATCTCGCCGCCTTGCGCGCCGCAATGACTTCGAGCATCTTGTCATCGCTGATGTATTTGAAGTCCCAGGTTTTGCGTGCGCGGGCTTCCTCTTGTTCGGCGCTTTCGAGCAGCTCGATGTCTTCTTTGGTCACTACTGAAGCGCCTTTTTTGTGCAGCAGCTCGATCAGCGCTTCGATTTTCGCTTCCATGTCGCCGCTCGAAAGGCCCTCTTTGCTTGAGAGGTACTGGTTTACGACCTTCATGCCGCGCTCGGCGTCTTGCTTGGCGACGCCGACCAGACCGACGCTCGCGTTGCGCGACCAGCCGGCGACAAAAATGCCGTCGAGCGCTTTCTTGGTTTCCGGATCGTACGGCTGATAGGCCGCGGGATTGGGATCGCCGGCAAGCTTTTCCGGGTTGGTCACGAACGCCCCCCGTGAAAACGGCAGACCGAGCGCCGCATCGACCTGATCGCCGATCGCGTAGATCACGCAATCGACTTCGATCCGGCGAGCCTTACCGGTGCCCTTGGCCACCGTCCGGCCGTCCTGAAGAACCATTTCGTTTTCTTCGGCCTCGAGCGCAGCGACACGGCCTTGGTCGTTGGCGATGACCTTCGTCGGCGAGCAGAGATAGCGAAACGTGAGCCGGCGGCCTTCGGCGGGCTCGCCTTGCTTGACGAATTTTTTCATAATTTCGTCGACGTTTTGTCCGACGGCCGCGAGGTGGGGCGCGATCCGTTCGATCTCTTGTTTCATGTCGGCATTGTCGAGGTAAGGTTCGATATATTCGAACTCGTTGTCGTCATAGGCCTTTTCGATCGGTCCACGGCGCGCCACGACGACAACCTGATCGATCTTTTTGAGATTGAGCAGCCAATTGGCGATATCGACCATGACGTTGCCCATGCCGATAATCGCGACCCGCCGGCCGATCTCGAAAGTCCTTTGGCTGAACGGCGGCAGCGAATTATAGTGATAGACGACGTCCTTCGCGTGGTACACGCCTAGCGTATCTTCGCCTTCGATGCCTAATTTCTTTGTGCCCTGCGCGCCGGCCGTTACGACGATGACGCCGAAACCGATCGTTCTTAGATCGTTCAATGTCAACGCCTGGTTTTGTCCGATGGTCACGTGGCCGAGATAAAAAACCTTCGGATCCGCGAGAATTTTTTTAAACTGCTTGCGCAGTCCTGTTTTCATCTTCTCTTTTTCTACATAAATGCCGTATTCGGCCAAGCCGCCGGGTTTGATATCGCGATTGAGCAGAACGACGCGATGGCCGGCCTCGGCGAGTTTCCGCGCCCCGTAAATCCCTGCCGGCCCCGCGCCCACGACAGCGACTAAATGTTGCTCCGGCATACGCGTTACCTCAACACCCAAAATACAAATTGGCTCTCGCCGTTGAGAGGATTCTCGACCGAAACAGATCGACAAGGAAAGATGGAAAGTGTTTTACTGAAGCTCCCTTTTGCCTTCGTATTCCAACTCTGTGCCCCGGGAGTCCTTGTGCGTAAATGAAACCAAGTCCCAGGAACCGTCTTCCAAGGGCCCCTTCAGGATGTAGGAGTTTTCGTCGCTCCCAAGCACGCGAAAATAGCACGCCTGCTCGCCGTGCCAACAATCGACGCATGCCTCCACTTGAATGATTCGCGTTCCGAGCGTAAAGGAGGTAGGGCTTTCGCGTCCCTTTGAGTCGGATTGAGATTCAACCTTTATCTTCATGAGCGGCTCGACTTGCGGAAAAATGGAAAAATGTAATATAGCGTAAAATTTTTCTTTTTCAAAGGAGCCCCATGGATACGATCAGCCAATTGAAACAGGACCTCGTCAGCGCCTGCCGCATCCTCTCTCAGAAAAAACTCGTCGAAGGATTCGGCCACGTCAGCGCGCGAATTGTCGACACCGAGTTTTTCCTCGTCACGCCAAGGATCGGTCTAGTTCTGATAAAAGAGTCCGACCTGCTCACCCTGAATTTACGCGGTGAAGTGGTCGAAGGGAGCCGTCAGCCGCCGTCCGAAACTTGGCTTCATACTGCGATCATGAAAGCCAAGCCAAACGTCAACGCGATCACCCGCATTCACGCGCGCGTCGCCAACATTTTTTCAGTGACCGATCGAAAGCTCGAGCCGGTGCACAATCATGGCAGCTTTTTCGCCGGCGGTGTGCCGGTGTTTCAACGGTCTAATCTGATTCGGACGGAGGAATTGGGAAATGATGTGGCTCACACACTGGCCGAAAAACCAGCGATTCTATTGCGCGGCAACGGCCAGGTAACCGTGGGTCGAACCATTCCAGAAGCGGTTATGATGGCAATTTATTTAGAGGAAGCCGCAGAAATCCTTTACGGTGCGCTTCAGATCGGTAAACCGATCGCACTGGCCGCCGAGGAGTCGAAGCAGCGTCAAGTGGAAACGCTACCGCCTGTGGATTTGGAGCGGGCGTGGACTTATTTTAAGTATCGAGCGGATAACAGTTAGAACCAATCGGGCTGAATTAAGTCAGACTGGCCACAGGCTGAAAGAATCAAAAAAACGCGGCGCTCAAAATTTGAGCGCCGCCCTGAGCCCAAATGGTTGGAGGTTATTTGCCGGCGAGTTCGAAGTTGACCTTGGCGTCTTCCTTCGCCTTCACGGTCACTTTCTGGCTGCTCTTGCCGAGCTTCTCTTGCCAGACTTCGACGTTGTAGGTTCCCGCCGGAACGTCGGTCAGCTTAAAGCTACCGGAGTTATCCGTTACCGCAAAATAGGGATTCTCGGTCGCAACCAGCCAGCCATGCATCCAGCCGTGCACGTCACACTTGACCTCGATCACTTCCGGCTTGTCAATTTTTACTTCCAAGGTTTTCTTGAATTTTGGCTGCGCCTGGTTAAACGGACTATTCACCTTGCTGTACGAATGAATGTTGTGGAGAATCCCATCGGGGTTGAGAATTTCAACCGAGGAACCGGCTTGGAAAGCCAACACATGCGGATGATATTGGCAATCTTTTTGATCTAAATTTATTTTCTTAACCTCGACTTTCTTGCCTTTTTGAATGTCGGTAATGGTAATCACAGCATTTGCCAGATTGCCGTTGCTCACTACGAGGGTCTCATCCTCTTTAGGGGTTTTTCCGCAAACCTCTTTGTCTTTACTAACGTCGAGTTTCTTCGGCGTCGGAGCGGTGCCTTTGAATTTTACAGTTCCTGAAATCGTCCCGCCGTCTTTCACGTCGCCGCCCTGATATGCCGCCATGGTCGTGACCGGCAGCGCCAACAGGGCTGCCGACAAAATAACTGAGCCCAACTTTTTCATGATTTCCTCCTTCAGTTTAACGACTAATCTTTATTTTTGACGAATGTAACAGTCCGGCCATTCACTACTTTGCCGCCTTGGCCTTCGCTACCGTGGCCGGCGTGGCCGATGTGGGCACCGGCGCAGCGCGACCGATGCTCATCAGATAATCACGCAGCGCTTCGATCTGCAAATCTTCCTTACCACCAAGAACATCGTCCGGACCGCCGGGATAAAAAGACGGCATCTTAGTTCCCGGCTGAACTTTCTGTGGGTCTTTCAGCCACTTGAGAATCCAGTTTGGATTGAGCCGCTGGCGCGCCAAAGTTAAATCAGGCGCCCAACCTTCCACTGGACCCTCCGGCTTTTTGTCACCCTGTTGGTGACAGCTGAAACAGTTGAAATAATCTTTCGATACCAGCAGTCGCGCCGCATCTAAGTTCTCTTTTGTGATTTTTGAGTCGTCAACATATGTGTACGGAATCTGGACTTTCGAAAGACCGGTGAAAAAATCAACCAACTTGTGGTCATCCTGGTCCGAAAAACCAAAAGTGGGCATGCGGAGCTTGAGCCACGGACGGATGGGGACAGGGGACTTGAGGAAGCTAAACATCCATGGGGACTGGACCTTTTCTCCTTCGCCATTAAGTACCGGCGGCGCGAGGGTCGGGCTCTCTTGATAGTATTTTCGGATGAATCCACCTTGGCCTTCGATTTCGTGGCAGCCGATACAGTTGTACTGGTGCATGAGTCGGCGACCGTCGACGACTTCAATTGCCCTACTGCTGTGGTCCGCCAAATAGCGCGAGGGTATTTTCCTATCGCTGAACCCAGCGAGAACAACACGCAAGGCCTTGATATCCGCGTCAGTCAAGTCGAATTGTGGCATCACCTGCTCGACGCGCTCAGTCGCATAAGTTCTTGGAGTCTTAAGCTTATTGTAAGTCCAATCATCCCATGTTTCCGGGATATCGGTGTGGTTGCCGAAGAAAAGCTCTTCGAGTGATTTGCTCCCAAAAGTAGTGAGTTCAACACCGATGCGGGATTCCTTTTCCATTCCAGGAATGTCGTGGCAACCGAAGCAACCGTATTTACGGACAAGGGATTCGCCGCGTGAAATATTCTTAGCATCCTGTAGTCGCCCTTCAAGATTGGCGATCGGATCTGCTTTAACTCCTAGGCTCGACAAATAGGCCGTGATTGCTAACGCCTCCGGCTCCGTCAGTCGAAGACTGGGCATACGGGTTTCGGCGTAATAGCCTCGGGGATTCTTGATCCAGTTGTAAATCCACTGTGGACCCACCTTGGCGGCGATATTGTGGAGATTGGGAACCACATCTTTCGCCTGACCCAAGACCGTCGAAAATTCACCATCGGCAAAACCGTGGCATCCCTTGCAACCGATCGTTTCCGTGAGCTCCTTGCCCTGTGCAATCAAGCTAGTATCGCCCTCCCGAATGCCGGCAGGGGCAGGATGATCGGCGAGCCACTTGTCGCTCTCCTGCTTCGAACGCGACCAGAGATACGATGCGATGGCGACCGCTTCATCCTCTTTGAAAGCAAAATTCGGCATCCGGGTGCGCGGACGGAAAAGATGCGGATTCTCGATCCAACGGACCATCCAATTGGGGTCAACCTTAGCGCTAATTCGGCGCAAGCTGGGACCGATTTTAGGAAGATCTTCGTATCCTTTAACCAAGTGACAACCGGTACAGCCGACCTGCTCGAACAAACGTTGCCCTTGCGCCAAAAGCGGCGCATCCTTGAGCGGTTGCACGTCGAGGTGACAAGACACGCAGTTGCTTTGCACCTTGGCGTTGCGTAGCAGCGGCGCCTCCCAATAGGGCACTTCACCGTGCGCCTGTTTGACGCTGTTTACGGCCGGCCCCTGACCCTCGTGACAAGAGGTACAGCCAAACCTATCGGGGGCATGGGCATTATCGGCGAGCAATACTTCCCGGTTCGGGTGGGTGCGAAAAGGCTGCGCTTCTTTCTCAAAACCAGGCCGGTTGATCGCGAGGTGACAAGTTTGGCAGCGGTCTACCCGTGCCACCGGCTCGTCGAAGTTATTGCGGTCAAACTCGGGGAGTACGACCTGTTTGATGCTGGGAATCTTATAAAAGGAAAAGAGCTTGAGCTCGCCGAACTTGACCGATGAGGTAGCGTTTTCCATCACGCGGATCCACTTGTCGCGTTCCGCCGTTGCCTTTGTGAGTTGGGTGTCGAGATCTTTAAGACCGGCGTTGAGCTTCTCGATGTCGTTTTTGAGTTGGTCGCGCTTTAGCCTCGCCTCTTCGAAGGGTTTATCCAATTTCTCCTTCTCTTTATTGAGCTCATCGATCCTTGCCAAAACCGGCTTGGTATTTCCTCTTGTCTGAACCGCGTAGTCGTGATCGTACCATGCCTCCTCGAGCTCACTCTTGATGTCTTTGATCTGCTGATCAATCTCGCTGAATCGAACCTTAGCGCGCGTCTCTTCTCGAGTCAGGGCGTCGATCTTGTTTCTGAGCTCCGCTTTGGCTAGGCTACTTTCTGCCGCCGCGATTTTCTTAGCGAGATCTTGATACGCCGGGTCGGCCTGAAGCTTCTTGTCCTCTTCGTCGTAGGCGGTCTTGGCTTTCTGATAGTCAAGGCGATAGAACTGGGCTTGATATTGTTTCCATGGACGCCGCGTGATGTTGTCATCCCAATAAGCCCAAAGGGTAAGAACCACCAGAATGGCACTACCCAATACGAAAACACTACCGTAGGATTTCTTCTCTTCGCCCTCGTCTATTCCTCTAACCGCCATCCGCGTCCTCGCAACTCATTTATTTTCCAGCGTCCGTCCCAGCGAAAAGATCCCGAGGCCGATCAAGGTTAGCACGATCTCTTCGGCCATCGACGCGCGTTGGACGATGCCGACGTAAACAGCGTAGCCCACGTCTGCAATACCCAATGCTTCAAAAAACTTAGCTACATAGAACATCAGATGTTAATCCAAGGCGTCACCAAGATATATTTCACATTGAAGGCGAGCCGCAGAAACATCTTACAGGGAAGAGCTAACATCGTGACAACGAGAAAGGCCGTGATACTGAAGCGTACCATCCCCCACCTTTCTAAAAACTCCCTCCCCTTGACGCGCAAGATCCATAAATAAAAGGCCGCAATCGCGACCACGAAGTAGCCTAGGATAACAACAATGCCGACAACCGAAGACCAGAGGTAATCTCTGATACCCAGCAGGTAGGGCAGATCCACGTTGGTCAGCGCAACCACTTTATGTGGATCCCAACGCTGCCACGGCCAAAAGAGATTCCAGCCCGGACCGCGAAAGAACGTTCCGATCATGATCATAGTGACCCACAGGACATGGAAACCCAGAAAAAAAGTCAGGATCTCGTACTTTCTGTCTTTGAAACAGTAGTAGCCGTTGCCCTTAGGATTGATGTCGATAAAAGGGATCACCATCAGGCCGACGATGATGAGACTGGGCATAACTACGCCCGCGTTCCATGGATCGAAATAAACCAGCATTTCTTGCAAGCCAAGAAAGTACCAGGGCGCCTTCGACGGATTGGGCGTGCGCGTAGGGTTTGCCGGGGACTCCAGAGGTGCGTCGATCAGTAACGCCCAGAGCGTGAGGACGATCAAAACAAACAGCGCGCAGAGAAACTCGTTGCGTGTTAGATGAGGCCAGGTATGGACTTTATCGTCGACCGGCAAGGGCTTTTTCTTTTCTTGAGTGACCTCAGCCATCTTGATCCTCTTAACTCGTCAATCTTTGAGCTGGTCTTTTTTTATTTTTATAGAGAGGGACCGGAGAAGCCGTCTCTGCGGATGCGCCAGAAATGCACGCCCATGAGAATACTCGCCACCATGGGAATGAAAATACAGTGGAGGATATAGAAACGCAGGAGCGTGTGCGGCCCGATCTCCCCTCCCCCAAAAAGAAATGCCCTGGCATCGTAAATAGGATTAGCCCCGACAAACTCGGCGAATGGGCCCTCATTGCCAAGCAAAGGAGTCGCCCGAGCCATGTTCGAGCCGACGGTCACCGCCCAAATCGAAAGCTGGTCCCAAGGCAACAGATAACCCGTAAAGCTCAATAGAAGCGTAAGCACCAGTAAAAGCACGCCGACGATCCAGTTGAACTCTCGCGGCGGTTTATAAGAGCCGGTGAGAAAGACCCGAAACATATGCAGCCAAACAAATACGATCATCGCGTGCGCGGCCCAACGATGCATGTTGCGCATCAGCATGCCGAAAGGCATATCGAATTCGAGATACTTCATATCGGCGTATGCATACTCCGCGACGGGGCGATAGTAGAACATGAGATAGATCCCGGTTATCACCGTCATCAGAAACATGAAGAATGTGAGCCCGCCCATGCACCACGTAAATCGCATTCTGACCGCATGGCGTCTAACCTTAGCGGGATGAAGGTGGAGAAAAACATTGGACGTCACCATCATGACGCGGTTACGTGGCGTGTCCTCGTAGCCGTGGCGAAAGATCGCCCTCCAGACGTGGCTTTCGACAATATCGCTCTTGATCTTATCCAAAAGGTTCATGATAGTATCCGTTAGACTTTTAGAATGCTCTCGGAAAACTGCTCATCCGGCTCCGTTCCTGGAGCCATTTTAAAAACTTTGCTCTTATCCACGACCAATTGTCCATCTTCTCCGATCTCTACTTTAAACCGGTCCATTGGCCTTGGCGCAGGGCCCTCGAAATTCAGTCCACTTTTATAATAGCCGCTGCCGTGACACGGACATTTAAATTTTTCCTCGGTGGCGAGCCAGCGCGGGGTGCAGCCTAGGTGCGTGCACTTAGCGAAAATAGCGTAAATCCCTTCCTTCTCCCGGATGATCCAGACTCGTTGTTCCTGCTTATATTTTTCGCTGACTTCACCGATCCCGTAGTCATTCGGAAAGCCTGCTTTAAAAGTCGCTGGAGGTTGGAACAACACCCGAGGAAATGCCGAGCGGAGAAAGCCCAAAAGGCTCAACCCGCCGAAGATGCCAAAACCGCCCCAACCCAACCGGGTAAAAAAATCTCTGCGCGACCACAGTCCGCGTTTTTCTTTCTCCTGTTCAGCCATATCGAATCTATCCTTTAATCCAGCTGATCAAGGCGCCCCAAACGATAAAGATCACTCCCCCGCCCATTAACACCAAACCCACCGGGCCGAAAACAAATGACAATCCCGCTCCCAGAACAAAGATCAATACTCCGGTACCGAGCGGGTTGAACGGTGCCGGCGTTGATCCTGCCGTGCTCGCCTCCGCGTCAGCTTTATGAATAAACTCCTCGCGAATCAGAGCAAACGCCAACTCCTTGAGATCTTCGCGCCGCTCAGGGTCGGCGCCCTGAATCAGACGGCCGAGCTCTTGAGCTAACCTTTCGATCTCTTGTTCACGCGCTTCGGACGCTAAATTGGCAGGATCAGATGTCACCTGAGATTAGAATCGTTGATTATTATAGAAATTTTTCTTTGTCAACCAATCGCTGTGAAAACCGCTCAGCGGCTCAGCAAAACTACCGCAGTCGCAGCCATTCCTTTGCCAGTGCCGGTCCAACCCAATTTTTCTGTGGTTGTCGCTTTGACGCTGATCCGACTTTCGGCGACGCCGCAGAGTGCCGCGACGCTTTTTCGTATTTTTTTGTAGTGCGGTGAGAGCTTCGGCTGCTGCGCAACCAAGGTCACGTCAGCATTGACGAGCTTGAAACGTCTGCGCGTGGCGATCCGCAAGACGTTTTTCAATAGCTCCGTGCTCGCAATATTCTTATACGCAGGGTCGCTATCGGGAAAGTGAGTGCCGATGTCGCCTTCGGCCATGGCGCCGAGGATCGCATTGATCAGCGCATGCAACACTGCGTCCGCATCGGAATGGCCGACCAGCCCCTTGTTGTGGGGAATCTCGACACCGCCCAATATAAGTTTTCGCCCGCGGCGAAACCGATGTGCGTCAAAACCATGCCCGATGCGAATTTCCTTTGCCATGACTTGCAAAATCGCTCCTGTCAGTTCGGCATCATCACTCGAACC
The DNA here is from genome assembly GCA_036390135.1 of Binatia bacterium. Classification (GTDB taxonomy): domain Bacteria; phylum Desulfobacterota; class Binatia; order UBA9968; family UBA9968; genus DP-20. The sequence goes on along the minus strand of DASWCL010000083.1, from coordinate 88 downwards.
CGTGAAACAATCAATAATCGGACGTCGATTCGAGCCATGACCACCTATGGTCATTGTTCTCTGGAGTTGGCGCATCGCCTGCGCTATA
>DASWCL010000082.1:0-2334 GCA_036390135.1 Binatia bacterium | reverse complement strand
ACAGCGGATTTATCCGGGCGCTGTATAAGAGATAACGGATAACGATTGCAACTCGTTCAAAACGTTCAAGCGGTTAAGTCGTTCAAATCGTTTAAGCCTCGGAAGGGGAAGACAAATTCGATCGGCGCTTGAGTAAATTTCGCAGACGAAATACAAGGCATAACGGAATGAAATTCGAAATTACTTTGGAAAGTGAGAAGAGTCATGCTTGATGGAAAACTAAGAATCGCGCCGACCTGTTATCACATGCTGCATCAAGTGCCGGTGATGACAGCGCACGAGATGAATTTCTTTTACGACGAGGGCCTGGTCACGCCGTACGGAACGCTCGGCTATGAGATGTTGACCGATTCGATGGTGCCGTTTGGCCTCGAAAAGCTCGGCATCTCGCAGGCGATGAAAGAAAAATCGATCGACATCGCGCTCGACGTTCAGTCGCGTACGGTTTTCTATCAGCGTGCGCGCGGCGCCGATCTGTATATCCTGTGTGGCTGGCGCAACCAGCACACCAACGTCTGGGTGGCGCCGCCGCATATCAAGTCGCTGCAGGAGCTGAAAGGCAAGCGGGTCGGCATCAGCGACTTCAATAGCATCCGCCACTGGGCGATCCAGATTCAGTTAAAGAAAGCGGGTTTGGATCTCGACCGGGACATCGAGTGGGTGAGGCTCGGCGTCAACGGCAGATTTCACGTGGACGCGATCCGCAGCGGTAAGGTCGAATGCGCGCCGGTGTCGCCTTGGCACGCGGAGGATCTCAAGAAGGAAGGCTGCAATGCGCTGGTGTCGCCGGCGGATCAATATCCCGACGGGCGGCCCGAGCGGATCATCGCAGCTACAGGCCGTATCCTCGAAGAGCGGCCTGACTTGGTGAAGAGTTTTCTTCGGGGCATGATCCGCAGTTATTGGTTTATCCGCGACATGCCGAAAAATTACGAATACGTGAATAACCTGGAAAAGCGGTTGCGGCTCAAGAGCGCCGATCCAGAAGAACGGGTCGTGACGCACTTGCGCGAACCGCGCGACCTGGAGGCGATGCCGTTTCCGCTCAACGGCCGAGCGACCGGTTTCGAAGATATGCTCAAAGAAGAGGAGCGGCTCGGCGAGCTCAATTACGAAGTTCCGCCGATCAAAGAGGTGGCAGCGCAGGATTTGGTCGACGAGGCGTTTAAAGAGCTGCGAGGACGAAAAGAGTTGGCGGAAGAATATGAGCGCGTGAGCCAGGTGGAGAAGCGGTGGGGGTATTAGCGCTATTCGAACCGTTCTAAACGTTCCAATCGTTCCAGCCGTTCAATCCGTTGGATGCCAGAATAGGAAAAAGGAAAGAAGTTGAGTAAACGGTTTTACCTGATCGGAATTTTTCTGATCATGGGTTTAGCGCCGGCGTCGGTGCTTCACGCGCAATCGGCCAAAAGTTTTTACGCCGGCAAGATGATTACGATGCTCGCCGGCTCCTCGCCGGGAGGCGGGACGGATCAAACCGTGCGCCTGATCGCGCGTCATATGGAAAGATATATTCCGGGAAAGCCATCGATCGTCGTGGTCAACAAGCCGGGCGCGGGCGGAATGATCGCCATCAATGAGCTCTACAATTTGCGCAGACCGGATGGCTTGACGATGAGCAATATCAACACCGGCGCCATTTTCGCCGTGGCTGGGGGGAACGATGCCATCAAGTTCGATCTGAACAAAATTATCTACGTCGGCCAGGCGCTCGATGAAGCGCAAACGATCTACGTCAGATCGGCGACGCCGTACACAAGCTTGGAGTTGATCCGGAAGGCCAACAAGGAAGGTAAGCAGCCGCGCATGGGCGCGCAGGCGCTCGATCACACCAGCAGCTTTGTCGTGAAGGTAGCGGAGCAAATTCTCGGTCTGAATTTTCATGTGATCCCCGGTTATCCGGGTACGCCGGAAATTTTGCTCGACATCGAACGCGGCGCCCTCGATGGGCGCTCCCAAGGAACCGGTTCGCTGATGGCGACCAAACGGGAATGGCTCAAAAGCGGCTATATCAAGCCGCTGCTGACTTCGCGAAAGACGCGCGACGCGCGGATACCGGCAGTGCCGAGCATTCTCGAGCTCGCACCGGCCGGCAGTCAGGGGTTATTGAGCGCGCTTTCCGCGGCGCAAAATATCGGCCGATCGATCGCGTTGCCGCCTGGGGTTCCGCCAGACCGCGTGAAAGAGTTACGCGACGCGTTCGCAGCAATGACCAAAGATGAGCAGTTTTTGAAGGAAGCCGACAAAATTGGCATCGAGGTCGGGCTGATCCGCGGCGAGGACTTAAATCGCGACATCGAAAACACTTTGCGTGATAAGCGGATGATGGATCTC
>DASWCL010000081.1:0-10080 GCA_036390135.1 Binatia bacterium | reverse complement strand
GTCGAGAGTCATCACGCCGCCGTTGTTTTTGATGGTCTCGACAATCGCCTCGGCGATTCGCCCCCGGTAAAAAACCTCAACTCCTTGCTGCGCGATCGCTTTGAGCGTTTCGGCCAATTCGGCTTGGCGAATGACCTCGCCTTCTTTGGGGACTTCGCCATTGGGCATGAAAATGCGCCCGAGATCGGCAAATCGCTTCATGCCAGACTGCTGGCGTTCGATTGCAATGCGCAGTGTCGCATCCAGGGGGAAGCCATCACTCGCAAGCTTGATTGCCGGCGTAAGGAGCGCTGCCAGCGACAAAGTACCGAAGCGCTTACGCGCCTCGACTAAACCAGCTACCTCTCCGGGCACGCCGACCGCTAAGGCACCTGTGAGACTCAACGACGCCACCGGCTTGCCATCCTTCATATACAGCTCTCTGGTCGATGCGCGCGGTGCCGTTTCGCGAAAATCCAGAGCGAATGACCTCTGATCTTTAGCGCGGTAAATCACCATGAAGCCACCGCCGCCTAAACCAGAAGAAGCTTGATCGACCACGGACAGGGCGAATGCCGTCGCGATCGCGGCGTCGACGGCATTGCCACCGCGCTTGAGAATTTCCATTCCCGCCGCGCTCGCCAATTCACTATCGGCAACGACGAGACCGGCACTCGACTTGAGCGTCAGGTCGTTAGCATCGGCACGAAAAGACAGAAGGACAAGGAATAAAACGACAAACGGTCGGCTCGGTTTGGCGGATCGCATTGGTTTTTGGTTTAATGGTTTGTATTTGCTTTTGCAATCATCGTTCGTACCGTCGGCACTTGCGCTAACGATACCTTTTTTCATATTTCGTGGTAGTTTGAGTCTGCAGCACATCCGAGCCGACTAACAAACCATGCAAACCATTCTCGGGCCATTTCATCCCGATCTCGAAAACGGTCTCGTCGAAGAAATCTTGAAATATAAGAACGCGGACATCCTTACCCCGCTGTTGATTCTTACACCATCCGACTTGCTGCGCCGGCGCTTGAAAATTTTATTGACCCGGGAGCGGCGCCTGGCGCTACTCAATGTTCAACTCCTGACCTTTTACCAGCTGTCCCTAAGGCTACACGCCGAGAACAACGGCGCGCCGCTAGAGCTACGCACCGATCTGTTTCTCGAAGAGGCACTGCGCCAAATCATCCGCACGCGCCAGCCCGGCGCGGCGCCCTTTGCCGGCATCGAAGAGCGCGCTGGCGGTTGCGCCGCGCTCTGGCAAACATTGCGCGACCTGCGCGACGGATTGGTCGATCCAGCAGTCGCCCTCGAAGCCCTGGGCGAAGGCCATTTCAGTCAGCGCGCCAGCGAACGTACATCGCAGCTCTTGGTGTTGCTGCAAACCTTTCAGCAGTTTTGCCGCCAACACAAGATTACCGATCAGTCCGACCTCATCCGCGACGCCACTGAACGAGTTTCCGCGTCGAGCTTCTTGAAACAATTTGGCCAAATTTTCTATTATGGTTTCTACGATCTGACGCAGATTCAGCTAGATTTTTTTTACGCCGTCGCGCGCCACTATCCGACCACGCTATTTTTTCCTCTCCTGGCTGCCAAACCGAGTCACGAAGCCTGGCGCTTTGCCGAGCGTTTTTATGAGCGCTATGTCCAAGGCCACAACATCGAGTCGACACCCGAGTCAGAAACTCAAATCGCATTGTCCGCTGATGCGCGGCTTTTTGATGACAACAAAGAACGAAAATATTCCGACTTTCCGAAACACTGGCACTGCCGGATCCTCGATACCTTCGGCATCCACGATGAAGTCGCCGCAGCAGCCAAAGAGATTCTCGGACTCGTCGACGATGGCAAAATGCAATTTCATGAGATCGGCGTCGTTGCGCGAAGTCTGGAGTCCTACGGTCCAATCGTCAAAGATACTTTTCACAAGCACTGCATCCCGCTCGCCGGCACGCTCGAAGCATCGCTCGTGCAGTTTCCATTGACCAAAGCCGTCATCCTGCTGCTGAATTTGCCCGCGAAGGACTTCGTACGCGGCCAGGTGATCGATCTGCTCTCTTCGCCGTATTTTCAACTTCAAAACATCGCAGGAGAGCGGTCGTTGCCACGCCCAGAGCTTTGGGACCTTGCGACACGGGAGCTTGCCATCTGCAAAGGCGCCGCCGAGTGGCGCCGGTTGCGCCGCTACAACCAGCACGATCTAACCCTTAGGCAAATATCGGCAGACGACGAGCCCCGCGTCATTCGCATCGCCGCGAGACAATTGACGTCATTGGCGAATATCGTCGAGACGTTGGTGGCTGATCTAACCCAATTGCCGGCGCAAGCTTCGTGGCAGGAATATGCCATCGCCTGGAAAACCTTGCTGAAAAAGTATCTCGGCATTGCGCCTGCCAGCGAAACAACAGCGCCGGACGTCGATGCGGAAACCGGCGCGGAGATTCTCGGGGTGTTAGACCAACTCGCCGGTCTCGATCGCGTGGAAAATCGCGTCGCGCTGAATGATTTTGCCCATACCTTTCAGCACTGGTTGGAACGCTCCAGCGTCACGGAGGATCGGCGCAATCGCGATGGGGTCATGGTGCTCAACGCCACCGCGGCGCGCGGCCTGTCGTTCCGCGCGCTTTTTGTTTTGGGCCTAAATGAAGGTGTTTTCCCGCGCACGATCCGCGAAGATGCCTTCCTGCGCGATCGCGACCGCGAAGTCCTCGAACGCGATCTCGGTTACAAAGTTAGCCAAAAACTCGCCGCCTTCGACGAAGAAAAATTGCTTTTCACCCTGCTCGTCGGCGCCGCCCGGGAGCGACTCTATTGTTCGTTTCAAAGATCGGACGACAGCGGCAGAGTGCTGGCGCCATCTTGGTACATTGATGAGCTCAAGCGCGCTCTCCATGATAACGGCCGGTCAAGCGAAACGATCAGTATCCCGCGTAGCATCACTGAAAAAATCGCCTCGCCGCCGTTCGATCGACAGGATTTACTTTTGCCGGCGGAGTTGGCGATTCGACAGACGTTCGAAGGCCAAGATCCCAGCGCCTTGGTGGAAACCTGCGCCGCACTACCGAATCTCTACAAACAGGGCCGCAAAGTTGTCGTCGAAATCGATCAAAGCAGCGACCGCTTGCTTGGTTACGATGGCATGGTCAGCAAGTTCGACAGCTACTGGAAACATTTCTCCGAGCGTGGCCTTTCGCCGACCGCGCTCGAAACCTACGCGCGCTGTCCGTTTCAGTTTTTCGCACGCCATGTGCTGGGTCTGGAGCCCCTCGAGCGCCCCGAAGAGATCCTCGGACCGAGCCCCGCTGAGTTCGGCGAGATCGGCCATGGAATTTTGAATGCGTTTTACCGCGCTCTGATCGACGCCGGTTACTTTGCCGGCAAAGCGGCAAAGCCGGATGTGAAAACCACATTGCAACCCGTCGCCGCCCGCGCCTTCGCCGACTTCGAAGAAAACCATCCGGTTGGCTATCCGCTCGCTTGGGAGAGTCTCAAAGACGGACTTGTTCAACTGCTGCGTCAGGTCATCGCTCAAGATCTCAGCGAGCTGACCCAGTCCGGGTTTGCCCCGGTGAATTTGGAAACCGGCGTGACCGCGCGATTGCCGGCCGACTGGCCGGAACCGCTAAACGGGCTGGCGATCCGTGGGCGGATGGACCGCATCGACCGTAATGATACCGGTCTGCGGGTCATCGATTACAAATTCAAATTTGGCGCCAAGCCGGCAGCCCAAGATACCAATCTTTTCCGCGCCGCTCTGCGCGGCGAGAGATTGCAGCCACCCTTTTACCATATGCTCGCGCAGCGCTGGGCCGAAGAACAACACTTCAAGCCATCGCGACCGGCCATCGAAGCAGATTTCTACTACATCGCGGCGCGCTGGGCCGAAGGCCCGCTGCTCTCGACTTCCTACGGCAGCGCAGGACTAACCGGCGAAATCGGTGCGGCGACCAAACAAACCATTGCTTATCTCGTCGATGGCGTCCGCCAAGGCCGTTTCTTTCTCAACCGCGGCGAGTACTGCGGCCACTGCGACGCGGTAGCGATCTGCCGCAAAAACCATCCGCCGAGTCTGTGGCGCGCCGACAACGATCCAGTGACGGAACCTCATCGCGCGTTGCGCGCGAAAGATCCCGAGAAACTATGAGCGCGACGCAAGCGAATATCGAACTGCCCGACGCCCACGACCGGCAAACCGCCATCGCCACCTTCGATCGCAACCTCGTGGTCACCGCGGGGGCGGGCACCGGCAAAACGACGTTGTTAGTCGATCGCCTGGTGCATCTGTTGTTGCGCAACCCCGAGCCACTAAAAATCACCGAGATCGTCGCCCTGACTTTTACCAACAAAGCCGCCGAAGAGATGAAGCTCCGGCTGCGCCAACGCTTGCAAGCTTTTCTCGATAGCGAGCTCGACCGCCCACCCATAAATGACATCGAGAAAAGAACTCAGAACGATATTGAAGCTCTGATCGCGTGCTACCAACTTTCCAAGAATGAGTTGGACAGCCGTATTCACGACGCGCTGAGAAACATGGAACGGAGCGACATCGGCACGATTCACAGCTTCGCCGCCACGTTGCTCCGGCTCTATCCGCTCGAAGCAGGGGTCGACCCGCAATTTCATGAGGACGATGGCCCCACATTCGACCGGCTTTTCGACGAGCAATGGAACCTCTGGCTGGATCAGGAACTTTCATTGCGAAGCTTTCACGCGGCGGACTGGCGAAGAATTCTTCCGCGCTGTCAACTCGATCAGATCAAAGCTCTAGCCAAATCGATTTCCACGGAAAACGTCGATCTTCGCCAGAACCTGGATGGGCGGAAGGCAATTTCGCCCACGCTGCGCGATTGGTTGGCTCAACTCGAAGACCGCGCGGCAACCTTGATTGAACGCCATCCCGAAGACCGGCTCAACGAAAAATTAGTTCGCGCGGCGCAGGCGGTGCTTGGCGAATTTCTGAAATTCGGACAGCGGTCGGACCTATTGGCGGAGGAAGACGCCCTGTTATCCGAGAAGGCGATCAGTCGAGAGCTCAAAGGTTGGGAGCCCGACGACATCGCAGACGCTCAAACGCTCGTACGTGCCGCCAAAGGGCTGGTCAAGATCGATGGGGAATTGACCGGCCTGCTCTGGCGCTTGCTGGTTCCCTACGCCGAAGACTTCCGCGAACGATTTATCCGCGAAGGCCATCTTTCCTTCGATGGCTTGCTCGTGCGCGCACGCGATCTCGTCCGCGACCAAGATCAAGTGCGCGCCGACCTCAAACGGCGCTACCGCACGATCCTCATCGACGAATTTCAGGATACCGATCCGATCCAGTACGAGATCCTGCTCTATCTCGCCGAAGCCCAAGGCACTGCAGCCAAGGACTGGCGCAAGGTAAAGCTGACTCCCGGCAAAGTTTTTGTCGTCGGCGATCCGAAACAGTCGATCTATGCTTTTCGCCGGGCCGACATCGAGGCCTATCTCGAAGTCGTCGAGAAAATCATCAAGGCGCAGAATGGCGTCGAATGCCGGCTGACGACCAATTTTCGCAGCAATGCAGCTATACTTAACGTCGTCAACGGCGCTTTTGAAACCCTCCTCCAAGCTCAAGACAACCTGCAGCCGCCCTACATCGCCATACACCCCGCGCCCGGGAGAATCGCTGCGCCAAGCCACATTCCGAAGCTCTTGGTGCGAAAGATCGTCACTGCGGACCAGGAGACCAATGCCGAAACCGCGCGCCGGCTCGAAGGCGAGAGCTTGGCGCGTTGGTTAAAAGAACAGGTCTTAGGTCAAACCGCGATCCTGAACGCGCACGGCGAACAGGTCTATGCGCAGCCTAAAGATGTCGCCATTCTGCTGCGCAAGCTCACCGACATCCATGACTACCTTGAACCCTTGCGCCGCCAGGAAATTCGTTATGTCGTCGAGGGCGAGCGCCACTTTTACGCAGCGAAAGAAGTCATCGACGCCGTCAACCTACTGCGCGCGGTGGAAAATCTCCACGACCGCCTCGCCTTGGTCGGCGTGCTGCGCTCGCCTTTGGGCGGGCTCACCGACCAGCAAATTTATGAGCTGCACTGCCAAAACCTACTCGATTACCGTAGCACCGCGAAACTCGCTGGGAAAGATTTTCCACCGACGCTCGCCGAGCTCTATGACGCTCTTGCCCACCTTCACAACGAGACTCGGACCCTGCCGATCGGGGCCGCGGTAGCCCATATTTTCGCAACCCTGCCGGTGGAATTACTAGCGGCCTGCTACTTTCACGGCGAACAGGCGGTGGCAAATCTGCAAAAACTCGCGCAACAAGCCGAACTGCTTGGCCGCGAGGGATTGACCACGCTCAAGCAAGCGATTCGTCAACTGGAACAACGCGTGCTCGACGTCAAGGAGGAAGGCGAGAGTGTGCTCGCCGAAGAAAACCTCGACGCCGTGCGCATCATGAGCATTCACAAATCTAAGGGCTTGGAGTTTCCCATTGTGATTTTGGCCGGCTGCCAGACCGGCATCGAGGGCAGACACAGCGCCGAAGCAGAAGCGATGTTCGATTGGTCGACAGGGCTGACAGGCCTGCGCATCGGCGCGACTTCAGATCTCGCCGGCCTCTACATTGCGGAAAAAACCAGATTGAGAAACGCGGAGGAACAAAAGCGTCTGCTCTACGTCGCCATGACCCGAGCGCGTGAAAACTTGATCATCTCCTGCGCGCCGAGCAGCCGGCGATCCGGCGGCAGTTTCCTCTCCATGCTCGATGGCACGCTCAATGGCAGCATCGCCGACGCCGAGGCGTCAAAAACAGTTAACGTCGGCAATGGCACGGTGGAAATCGATGTCGTCAGTGCCAGCCTGGCCGCTCCCAGTCGCACCGGAGCCGGTTTCAAACGAAGCAAGAAAACCCCGAACTGGAAATCCTTCACCGATACTTGGGCGCGACGCACCTCCGCCTATGAAAAAGCGCGACAATCCCAGCCGTTTCTCACGCCGACGCTTCTCAAACGGCAAGAAGAAACTTCGACTGAAGCAAGCAGCAAAACCAACGGACAACCCTTTCGGCAAACGCCGGCGCTCGTCGTCGGCGATCTTGCGCACCGTTTTCTGCAGAATTGGGAATTCGCCAGTGACGTCAAAGAATTCCCAGGGCAACTTCAAGATTTCATCGCCCGCTCTCTGCCACAGGAATGCGAGGTATCACGCGACCAGGTCGAAGCCGAGCTCGAAGACATTTTTCACACGTTCTTTCGCTCGAAGGCCTACGCCAATCTCGCCGGCTCACTCATCCTTGGCCGCGAAGTGCCGCTGCTAATGCCATGGAACGGCCAGATCATGGAAGGCGTCATCGATCTTATCTACGAAAAAAACGGCTTGCTTTACTTGGCCGACTATAAGACAGATAGACTCGCGAAAAATGAACTGAACCAAGCCGCCGACCGCTATCGTCAGCAAGCAGAAATCTATACTCAAGCGGCACTCCAAAGCCTGCGACGTGAAGTTGCCGCTTTTAAAGTAATTTTTCTACGAGCCGGCGAGGAGATCGAGATCATTAACGAAAGGAATAAGGAGCTGACGCTGTTTGATCTATGAAAACCATTTTCCTCGATATCGAAACCGTTCCCACCGACCAATCATTGAAAGAAAACGGCCTGCTCGACTTGCAGATGCAGCTCGACGAAGCGGAGCTCATCAAAAAACTCAGCCTCTCGGCGGCTACAGCAAGAATTATCTGCCTTTGTTACGCCATCGAGCCGTCGGTAAGCCCCACCGTCGAAGTTCTACAGGGAGAGGAAACCGACATTATTAAGAATTTCTGGAAACTCGCCTTGGATTGTAACCTCTTTGTCGGTCACAATATCTTGGATTTCGACCTACGCTTTATCTATCAACGCTCTGTGATCCACCAGATCAAACCGTCGCGCGACATCCCGTTCGCCCGCTTCCGCAACGCGCCGATCTACGACACCATGCAGGAGTGGAGCAAATGGGGCCGCGAGCACGCCAGTCTCGACACGCTTTCCAAAGCCCTCGGCATCCCATCGCCCAAAGAAACCCTCGACGGCTCAAAAGTCTACCCGTACTACCGCGCCGGAAAGATCGCGGAGATCATCGAATACTGTAAACGCGACGTCGACTCCACACGCCAAGTCTATCGCCGGCTGACGTTTACGAAAGCTCCCGGCTTGCTTTAGTTGAAATATGAGCAACCAAACGTCGCCTGGTAGATGAAAGAATACCTAAAAAACGTCTGGGTAAAAGTTGGCCTCGTCCTGGTCGTGTTCGGCTGGGGTCCTCTCTGGATGATCGTCCTAACTTGCAACAATTGGCCTTTGGCCTGATCCGAATCCCAATCCCATCGGCCCAGGGCTGCTTTTTTTCTTTACCTTTTGGCCCGCCGCGATATCCATGGGCATCGGCGTGTTTCAGGTGCGGCGCCGGCGGGCGTAACAGGCGGATGGGCCCGGCTTTTAGCGGGAAGGCCGCGAAGCACGTCGCGAGTCGTTCATGACGATATGCATCCAACCAGCAGCAGCAGCACCATGAGCGTCAGCTTGACAGCCGACTACGCGGAGTCGATTTTGGGATCAGATGCCCGTTTCTAATCACCTTTAGATTCCGAGAATTGAATCCATTGCTCATCTCATAAGCCTGCCGTCTCGATCGGTCGTTTGACTCCCCTTCCGCCAATCGCTAATAATTGACTCAAATCCGCTAGGCTTGAGCATATCGTGATCTCACGCCGATTCGCAGATTCCGATGAATTCGTCGAACCATTAAGGAGGCATTATGGATCATCCCGCTGAGCAATCATTTCAGGAACCGACAGATAAAAAGACCCGGGCCGGCTACGGCAAATTTCTCCGGCCCAATACGCCCTATGACAACTTTATGGAGTCTCAGGGCATTCCGATCTATCGCGACATCGGCGTGCGCCGCGTGCAAGACTTGCCGCGCAAGCCGTGGAAACGCATGGGCGGTAGCGGCACCTTCATCCAGCTCCTGGGCACCGAAGGTTTGTGGGGTTGTTACGTCGTCGAGGTCCCCGGCGCGGGCGCGCTCAATCCCGAAAAGCATTTGTACGAAGAACAGTATCTCGTCGTCGACGGCCGCGGCACGACGGAAGTTTGGGTTGACGGCAATCCGAAGAAGGTCACGTTTGAGTGGCAGAAAGGTTCGATCTTCGCCATCCCGATGAATGCTACCCATCGCATCGTCAATGCGACGTCGAGCCCGGCGCTTTTGCTCGCCGGCACCACGGCGCCCAATATCATGAACAACTTTGGCAACGACGATTTTATCTTCAACTGCCCCTATCATTTCAAAGATCGTTTCGATCCGAGCGACGACTACTACAAGTACAAAGAAGAAGTCACACCGGACCCGCTTCGAGGTCTCGCCATGCGCCAGACCAATATTATTCCCGACGTCATGTCCTGCGAGTTGCCCATGGATAACCGCCGCTCGCCGGGTTACCGACGCATCGAACCGCACATGGCTGGCCAGCAGTTTTACATGTGGATCGGCCAGCATGAAACCGGCCGTTACTCGAAGGCACATGCGCACGGCTCGGCTGCCGTGCTGATCTGCCTCAGTGGCAAAGGCTATACCTATACTTGGCCGTCAAAACTGGGCACCCATCCCTGGGAAAAAGGCACCACGGAAGAAATCCGGCGACAAGATTACGAACCCGTAGGTATGGTCAGTGCCGCACCAATGAGCGGCAACTGGTTCCACGCCCATTTTGGCGCGAGCAAAGAGCCGCTCCGTCTCACCGCGTGGTTCGGCCCCAATGCGCCGGGGCGCGATCGCGGCCGCCCGGGCGAAAAGGGCATCGACTATGGCGCCATCGACATGAAAGACGGCGGTACGGCGGTCCCGTACAACGAAGAAGATCCGTTCCTGCGTAAAGAGTTCGAAGAAACGCTGGCAAGTGTCGGCGCGCAGTCGCGCATGGAGCCGGATCTTTACAAGCACTCCTACTAAGAATCTGTCTCGCGTCTAGGGTCTAGAGTCTGGGGTTTAATTTAAATACCAGACTCTAGACTCCATGCGATTTCAATTCACCCAAAGGATTTTCATGGCCACCGCACCTAGAGGTTCGTTTTCCAATGCCAA
>DASWCL010000080.1:0-2589 GCA_036390135.1 Binatia bacterium | reverse complement strand
TCCGCCGCCCGATTCATGCCGACGACGAATTCGTCGATCTGCGGACCGTAGCCGACCATCCGAAGCGGCTTCTCAATAGTCTGCAACGATTTCGGCATCAAGATCTTGATCGCTTGGTTCTTTAAGAACCCATCGACCGTGCCGGTCTGCGCGACGGCGTTTTCGGTGCCGACTTTCAGCGCTTCTTGCAAACCGGAGCCGATCTTCGCGTCGCTCAAACCACTCCCACCGCTGGACATGTTCCCCAATCCTTTGAGCAGTTTGTCGAACTGCGCCGACGCGGGCGATACAGCGATAAACAAAAACAGCAGAGTCGCGCAGAGTCCGAGCATCAAATTTCCTCCAGGACGAATGTTACGGAAAAAGGCCGCTCGAATCATCGAGCGGCTTCTTGTGATTTCAAGGATTGTAGCAGTAGCGCGGATGAATTTTCCGCATCAGAGAGTTTCGTTGAATCGCACGGGCGGGGTCCGTTCGCCGCCGAGATTAAAATCATTCAAGGCGGCAGCAAACATGGCGTCGACCAAAAGATTCATGATTTCCTGTTGCGACTCCCTGGGGGCAAGTCTAAAGGCGGTACGCAAGGGCTGAATCGCCGCCCGCCATCGGCTCTGGCTGATATAGGCGCGGCCCAGATAGAAATAGGCCTGGGCATACTCGGGATCCTCTCGGGTTGCGTCCTCCAAGTAAGGGATAGCCTCGCCGAAACGTCCTTGATTAAACAGCGACAATCCTCGATCAAAACTATCGTCCGCCGGGTTGAATCGGCCAAGCGTAGAGCAGGCACTCGTCGAGGCCACGACGAGGGCTAAAAAAATCATGGCAAGTCTATTCTTCATGATTCGTCCACCCTCCGATCCTTGGATTAGACGAGCACCACAGCGGAATCTTAACGGAAGCTGTCGATCACTTCGCGAAAGCCGATTTTAACATCGGCTCGAGCTCACCTCGTTCGTGCAGCTCGTGCACGATATCGCATCCGCCGACAAATTTCCCGTCGATGTAAACTTGCGGAATGGTCGGCCAGTTTGAGTAGCGCTTGATACCGTCACGCACCGATGCGTCGGCAAGCACGTCTTCGGTTGCAAATGGAACTCCGTAAGACCTGAGAATCTCGACCGTATGCGCCGAAAAACCGCACTGCGGAAAGTCGGGCGTTCCCTTCATGTACAACATGATTTTGTTGTTTTTCACTTTGTCTTCGATCTTGGTAAGGACTTCATCCGTCATAATTTTCTCCTTCTTGTTCGTGCCTCAGGAACCAAGTTTCTCCCATTGCGCAGGTGAAAAAGTTTTGAGCGCAAGCGCATGAATGCGCTGATCGCCGATTTCAGCCTTGAGGGCATCATTAACTATGCGATGCTGCTCCAGCAAGCTTTTCCCTTCAAAAGCCGGCGACACGACGATTAACTGCCAGTGGTCGCCACCTCCCGTAAGGTCTTGCGTCTCGACCAAAGAGACCGGCAGGTTCTTCGATAACGTCGCCTTTATTTCCTCGGGGGTAATCATGGAAAAAGCTTACCGGTTCAGAGCCGACCTTGCAACTGCGCTTGGACCGACGGGCTATCCGGTGGGTCCCTCAAAATCCGGCCGGACGATCCGCATCATCGCGCGCAGGTCCATGCGCACCTCATCGAGCGTCGGCCGGCCGAGGAACCAGTAGCCACAATAGAGATTGTGAATGGTCAAATCCGGCAGCAGCGAAAATGTATACGGCATGGCGGTGACTCCCCTGCTCTTGGAAGTCTCCGTCATGTCCAGCATCTTGACCACCGTGCGCTCGTGATCACTCAAGAAGGGAAAGGTGGCGCCAAGCCCGGTGCGAAACGCGTCGTTTACCTCGGGCGAGTCCACGCTCACGACCGCGAGCTTACAGTAATTGATGACCAGCTCTTCCTGAAGTTCAACGTAATGGCGCAACTGCACCTGGCATTTCCCTCACCAATAGCCGCGATAAAACGACAGGATAAACGGGAATTTTCCAACCAGTTCCGAGAGTTTAACTCGCTGACCGTCCTGATCCGGCAGCTCGACGTCGGGAAAATGCTGGCCAATTGTTAGGTTCATGTCAACTTGCCTCCTATCGATCCGCGATCGAGACGCTCACGGGTAACGCTTTGCCATCTCACTAAAGAAACCTTCTTTTTCCAATTGCTGCAAGAGCGAAAGATCGACGAACTGCTCGGGTTTGGCGGTCTTGGCATTGGGCAATTTGGCCGCCACCTCATCGAGCAAAAATTGAATGCCTTTTAGCGTCGGATAAGGTCTTTTGGCGACGCTTTTCACAAACGCCGCGTAGGTCGCGTCAAGCACCGCGGCATCCGACAGGCGTAAATACTTGGCGACGATTTTTCGCGTCTCGTCGCGGTGACGGTAAATATAGTAGATCGCCTCGACGTAACCTTTCAAAGCGCTCACGACGGTTTCCCGCTGGCTCTTGATAAATGAGCGCGACGTGGCAAAACCGTTGCCTTGAACCTCGACGCCGAGGTCGAGCATGTCGTAAACCTCGACCAAGCCCTGCTTGCGGGTGCGCGGTAACTCCGATGGAGTGACAACCGTTGCGTCGATCTGGCCTGCTTCAACGGC
>DASWCL010000079.1:0-35279 GCA_036390135.1 Binatia bacterium | reverse complement strand
GCGCATGGACGCTGCGGACAACGTGCGCGTACAACATACCGGGGAAATCGATGTCGTCGACAAATACGCCTTTGCCGGACAAAAGCTCGTGGTCTTCGGCCCGTTCCACCCGCGCGCCGATGAACTTGGAGGAAGTCGCGTGTTCATGGTGTGCTTGCGCCACTTGTCCACCCGAAGCTTCGACGATGGCGTCGACGATATTCTGATAACCCGTGCAGCGGCACAGATTACCCGAAACTGCTTGGCGCACCTTCGCGTCGGTGAGCGGGCCGCTCTTGCGCAACAGCGCATCCGCCGTCATCAAAAATCCCGGCGTGCAGAAACCACACTGAAGCGCGTGATGTTTTTTGAACGATTGCTGCAGAGGGCTGAGCGCGCCGTTGTTGGCAAGACCTTCGATGGTCGTAATCTCGGACTCGTCGGCCTGCACCGCCAACATTAAACACGAGCGCACCGGCACGCCATTCTGCTGCACGGTGCAACTGCCGCACACCCCATGCTCGCAACCGACGTGGGTGCCGGTCAGGGCTAAACCGTGGCGCAAGAAATCGGCGAGATTCTGCCGGCAATCGACTTCCATTTCGACTGCTTTGCCATTGATCGTGAGCTGTATCCGCTGGGCCGTCATGCTCAATTTCCGTTTCGTGCTTGGTTCCAGGCATCCGTCAAGGCTCGCCGGGTTAAGACCTGCGTGAGTGACCTGCGATACGCCGCGCTCGCGTGAATGTCCGAGCCCGGGTCGATGCTGCCGGCGATTTCGCTGGCCGCGTCGTTGAATAAATCGAGTGTCGCTCTCTTACCGAGGAGTATCTCCTCTACCTTGCGCTCGCGCCAAGGCTTGTCGCTGACGCCGGTCAACGCGATTCGCGCCTCAGTAATTTGATCCTTCGCGAGCGTCAACGACGCCGCGACACCGACAATGGCAAAATCGCCGAACCGGCGCGCGAATTCGACGAACGAAGCGCCGGACCGCGCCGGTTGCTCGAGAATCGACGCTTCGAGCACCATCTCATCGTTGGCAAGCGCGGTGGTTAAGTAAGAGTGGAAAAAATCTCGCGCGGCGATTTCACGCTTGCGCGTCGAAGTCCCGACCGTGACTGAGCCATCCAGCGCTAACAGCACAGCCGGCAATTCCGCCGCCGGATCGGCGTGCGCCAGGCTGCCGCAAAGCGTGCCGCGATTGCGCGTCTGCTCGTAGCCGACGTGAGCCAACGCGGCGCTAAGCAAGGGACAGCGTTGGCGAATCAACGAATCGCCGAGCACCCGCGCCTGGCGCGCCAGGCAGCCGATTTTAAGCGCGCCGTTTTCGCTGCGGATATAATCCAAGCCGTCGATGAAATTAATGTCGATCAGATGCGCCGGCTCGGCCAGCCGGAAATTCATCATCGGCATCAAACTTTGACCGCCGGCGAGAATCTTGCCGTCCGCGCCGACTTCCTTCAATAAAGTCAGCGCTTCGCCGATCTCGCGCGGCCGGTGATAGTTAAAGTCTGCTGATTTCAATTGTGTTTCCTATTTCTTGATGTCGAAATTGGCCGCATCGATTTTCCCCTCTTTCCTGGGATATCTCGCCATACAAACCGGACAGAACATAGAAAAATCCTCGCCCTCGTCGTAAATCATTTTGTGGACGTTGTACCGATGGCCGCATTTCGGACAAGTAATATAAAATTCCGGTGGCATAGTTAAATCTCCGTTCTTCTGTCATTCCGAGGAGCGAACAGACGAGGAATCTTTCCGGAAAAATCCCTCACGTTCGTTCGGGACG
This sequence comes from Binatia bacterium, assembly GCA_036390135.1. Lineage (GTDB taxonomy): Bacteria > Desulfobacterota > Binatia > UBA9968 > UBA9968 > DP-20. Next base: position 33,511 of record DASWCL010000079.1, on the reverse strand, counting down.
ACAGCCTTAACTTTGGCATCTGCTTCCATGATTCGGCGCTTATCCCGAGATTTTTCCCAACTCAGCCGCACCGACAAAATCTTCCAGACGAATCCGCGCCATCGCGTCGTCGGGCGGTTTGCCAATATCCGGAAACGGCTTGCCCACCGGCTTGGTGCTGTCGATGATCAAGCCGCCGACGCGCAAATATTTTTCTGTCGACGGATCCTGCCGGTTCGCTTGCAAGTCGCGGATGATCTGCACCTGCGCGGAATCCGCGTCGGTCCGCGTGCTGATGGCAAACAGGACCATGCCCAAATCGAACGGATCGATATCGTCGTCGACCAGAATCACGTTTTTGATCCGGTCCGCGAAGCTGCCGAGCGCCATCAAAGCCAGCCGCGTGCTCTCTCCCGGCACTCTCGGCTTGAACTGAATCACATAGGTGTAAGGACAGACTTGATTGACCGCGAGGACGCGCGGGTAACGCTCCTTGAGAACGCTGTAGACGTATGACGCCGCGCCCAACACACCGTAAGTGTCGTGGCCGGTCCAATTGCCGATGCAGATCGGATTGCGCCGCATCAAAAACGCCGTGGGTGTGAATACTGGTTCGAGGGTCTGCGGCGAGTAGTAGCGCATGACATCCGCCCACGGCCCGCAAATCTCTTTCTTGGTCAGATCGACCATGCCTTCGAGGACGATTTCAGCGTCTGCGGGAATTAAAAACTCCTCGCCTAGCGTCGCCGATGGGGTGACCCGGACAGCGCTGTCCATCAAGCCGCCGGCGAATTCGTACTCGTCGACGCCCCAGGCGCAGTTGGAGCCCGCCGCGACTTCGAACGCTGGATGATGACCGAGCGCAAAGGCCACCGGCATTTTGTCGTAGCCCTTGGCGCGATAGCGGTTCATGTATTCCATCAAATGGCGCGGGTTGATGCGCGCTGAAGCGTGCTCGGGGGAGTGAACGTGAAGGCGGTGCCAGGAGAGATTATAACGACCCGAATCCGGCTCTTTGCCAATGCCGATGGCGCACAGCCAGCCGGGCTTGGCGTCGAACTCATCCTTGCGATAAACCGGCAAATCGAAAAGTGACATTTGCGAGCCCGTCAAAACGGTTTGGTGAATCGGCGCTTCTGCCGGCGGAATGCGCACTGGCTTGGTCGTCAAACGATTGCGCCGCGAAAATTCCTGCGCCAGATCCTGAAACTTAACTTCGCCGTCGAGATCCATGGCCGCCGCTTGCTTGCGCAGCGTGGCCAGCTCGGAAAACAACAGCTCGCCTTGCCAAAGTTTTCCGCTGAGCGTCTTGAAGCCGCGAAAAAGAGTGAGCGGTCGTTTGCCACCGGCTTTCAGTTTGGCCAGGAATGCCGCCGCGTCGCATTCGGCGAGGTCGAAGGTTTTATCCCAGGTATCGACGCGCAGCACCTCGCCGCGCCAGCGGTCATCGAGAATCTTTAGAAAAGTGCGCAGATCTTTCGAGTGAGACTGCATGCATGACTCCGTTATCAACGACACGCGCGGATTGAGGTTACTGAAAAACCATCGGTGAGTAAGTTGAAACGATCGAGCGTTTTCCGTTCATGTCGATTCGTTGCCGGCACGTAATGTCTTGCCGACCAGCGCCGCACTGCGGTACATATTTAAAATTTTATAAATTATCAATTCCCTTTCAAAAGAATTTTCGCGACGGTGGTCCAGAGGACACAACATGAAACGGAAAATCCTTAACAGCCTCGCTTTTTGGTTATTATTTTTTTGGCCGCGATCGCTTACAGCGCAAGACCTGGACGCGCACTTCCAGAAGATCCGAGACGGCATCTACGTCTACGGCATAGACGATCTCGCCGGCCGAGATCCGACGTCTAATTGCGGCATCATCATCACGCAGGAAGGCGTCGTGGTGATCGATAGCGGACCCAATCCGCCGGATTCGCTGATTATTCTAAAAGCGGTGAAGCAACTGACGTCTCAGCCGATCAAATTCCTGATCAATACCGAGACCCATAACGATCACACCACGGGCAATTTCGTTTTCTCGCCGCCGGCGATCGTGATCGGCTCCGCCGGCGCGACGGCCGGCATGAAAAACTACTACGACCCCAAGCGCAACGAGAAATTGATGGCCGAATCGAACGAAATGCGTGACGCGTATCGCGGCTTTCGTTTGGTCACGCCGCACGTGGAATTCAGCGACCAAATGTTTTTGCACATGGGAGATCGGACTTTGGAGCTCATCCAGCTCAAGAATATTCACAGCGACGCCGACACGGCGATCTGGTTGCCGAAGGAGCGCGTGCTCTTTTCTGCCGCCACTGCGGCGGTGAAGCGATTCGGCTTTCTCCGGCCGTTCGTAACCATTGAAAACATCAAATCTGACATTAAGAAACTCAAGGCGCTCAATCCCGAAGTGGTCGTGCCGGCACACGGACGGTCAACCACGGTGCGACTCCTTGACGAAACCAGCAAATTCTATGACGTTCTTCTGGAGCGCATCGGTAAACAAATCGCCCAGGGCAAATCCCTCGAAGAAATCAAAAGGGATCCGGGGTTGCCGGAGTATCAAAGCTGGAGCGGCGGGAAACCACGGCTCGATACCAATATCGAAGCCGCCTATCGCACACTCAAAAAATAGATCCCGCGTTTGGGCGACGACTGGAGCAACGAAATCGGCACGATCTCATAGATCAACTGCACTGCTGTCGATCAGATCAAAGATTATCCAGAAGGCCATCGTGTGCTCCCCATGCAGCGCGCGCTCTGCCGACCCTCTTATCGCTTGACCTGATAAGCATCGATCCATTACGCTAAGGAACCGTGAGTACCGATACCAAAGCAGCTGTCAGTATCCTGTACGCCGAAGATGATCCTGCCTCGGGTCGACTCGTTAGATCGATTGCAGAAACTGAGGGCTACGCCGTCACGGTGGTTCCCAGCGGACAGGAATTTTTGAGGCTCCTGTCCAGTGACAGGCCGGATTTGGTCCTCCTCGATCTCCACCTGCCGGACGCCTCAGGTTTGGATCTGCTCGCCAAGTCCCGCGCCTGGTACGCTGACGTACCGGTGATCGTAGCCACCGCGTCCAATTCGGTGAGCGACGTGGTGACCGCACTCAAAGGCGGCGCGATGGATTACCTCACGAAACCAATCGATCACCAGCGTCTCGTGGTCTCGTTAAGCAATGCAGTGAAAATATTACGGCAACAGCAGGACCTCACCATGCTTCGGTCGGAGCTGAAAGAGACCTACCGGCTCGAGCATCTGGTCGGCAGTTCAGCGGCGATGACCCACGTGCGCGATCTCGTGCGCCAGGTCGCGCCAAGCGACGCGACCATTTTGATCATGGGAGAAAGCGGCACCGGAAAAGAGCTCGTCGCGCGAGCGCTGCATTATTCCAGCCCTCGAGTGGGCAAACCTTTCGTCGATGTAAACTGCGCCGCGCTCACCGAAAGCTTGATCGAAAGCGAGCTGTTCGGTCACGAACGGGGCGCCTTCACCAGCGCGATTTCCCGGCGGCGCGGCAAGTTTGAACAAGCCAACGGCGGCTCGCTCTTTCTCGATGAGATCGGTGACATGCCGCTATCCACGCAAGCCAAGATGTTGCGGGTGCTGCAGGAACGGAATTTTCAGCGGGTCGGCGGCGAAGAGAAGATCACGGTGAACGTCCGTGTCATTTGCGCCACCAATCGTGATCTTGAAGAGGCGGTCCAAACTGGCGCGTTTCGCACGGATCTCTTTTATCGGATCAATTTATTTTTGATCGAAGTCCCGCCCCTGCGTGAGCGAACCGCCGATATCCCAGAGTTGGCGCGACACTTTTTAGCGCTCGGCTGCCGATCCGGCAAATACACCGCTCGGTCGATTTCCGACTCGGCGCTCGCCGCGTTATGCCAGCATCGTTGGCCGGGAAATGTGCGCGAGCTGCAGAATGCCATTGAGCGGGCGATGATGATTTGCCATGAAGAGGAAATCCAAACATCGCACCTTCCCCCGGCGGTGTTGCACGGCACGCGGTCCGAGCCTCAGCAGGCACAGACTGCTGCCAAAGTTACCGGTCAAAACTTGGTCGAGGCGGTGGAAGAATTCGAGCGTTCCATGATTCTCGATGCCTTGGCAAAATGCGACTGGAATAAGACTCAAGCAGCACGGCATCTCGGTGTCACGCGGCGGATTCTGTCCTACAAGATGAACAACCTCGGGCTTGATCGCGGCGCGTCCGAGTAGTCGGATCGAGCAGTCTCATATCTTGCTTCGCGGTCATTCGACCGCGCTGACGTGCTCTTCCGTGCAGCAAAAATCGCTTAGACCATCGCCTCATCTCGCTCTTAGTCTTCATGCATAGTTGTCGATAATTGGCCGGTTTTGTAACTCGCCTCCTCAAAGGATTCGATTCTCAGTTTTTATCTCATTGAAATAGCTTTAGAATTCCGCAGCTTGCCGGCGGATTGCGACTGGCATACCGGTTGCCTAATGATTCCCAGGATCGCGAGCCAAACCGGCGGCATTACCCCTTGTTCGTCGCAGGTTACGTTTTACCAACATCTCAGGTTTGCGCACCGCCGATCAGTTTTGTGCTCGCCACGGCCCCATTAAGATGTCGGTTCCACTGAGCCTTCGGGCGCGACTGTTGGCGTTAGTTCTGTTGGCGCTGCCGCCAGCGTTCGTCCTGATCATTTACCCTGCTCTCCAAGACAATCAGCGAAGCGCGGGCGACGTGAAAAGCACTGTGCGACGGCTGGTGCGCTTTGCGGCGCACACTCATGAACAATTGATTGACGACGCCCGTGATCTGCTCGCGTTTTTGAGCCGCTTGCCTCTTCTCTTACTTGATCCTCAAGTGTGTCCCGCGCGGTTCACGGTTCTCTCGCAGCGCTATTCGAACTTCACTCATTTTCTGGTCGTCGATCTACGTGGCTCGGTCAGCCGGAGTACCCCACCAGGATTCATCGTCGAAGACGATCAGCTGAGACGGGGAATTGCATGAACCCGCCATGAGCTTCAACGCCCTCTTAGGTCGGCTAGCTAATCTCTTGGTGGCAGACGGCAGAAAAAACTGGCGCGCCATCTCGGTGGTCTATTGTGTCATCTTGGCTCCCGTTATTTACCTATTTGCCTACGCCCGCGATGTATGGTTCATGGCCTACGGGTCGATTGTCGTTTTCCACGGTGCGCTTGTCTTTCTGTTCTTATCGATCCTGTCCAGAATTAAACAGTCTGAAAAAAGGCATTCCAGCTTGGCTGCCATTGTCGAATCCGCCGACGATGCGATCCTGAGTCATACGCTCGACGGCACGATTGTCACGTGGAATCAGGGAGCGGAAAAAGTCTTCGGCTATACAGCGCACGAGACCGTTGGCCGTTCGATTAGACTTTTAGCGCCGCTGGAAAGCGATGAAGAAACGGACGGTATTCTAGAGACAATGCGGAATGGTGAAATGGTCCAGAACCACGAAACCACATGGGTACGAAAGGACGGCGGCCAGATTGACGTCTCGCTCACCGTTTCGGCGATCCGCGATGCCACGGGAAAGATCACCGGCGCTGCCGCCATCGCTCGGGACATTACTCGGCGAAAACAATTTAGACGCGAGTTGGAGAACAAGAACCGTGCCTTGGAAGAACAGTATCACGTGGTTCAGGAAGTCAACCGTCTGAAGAGCGAGTTTCTCGCCAACATGTCCCATGAGCTTCGCACTCCGCTCAATGCCATCATCGGCTTTGCCCAACTCATGGCCGACGGCAGGGTCGGGCCGGTTTCGCAGAACCACAAAGAATATCTCGACGATATTCTTTCCGCCGGCCGGCGTCTGCTCGAGTTGATCAACGATGTGCTCGATCTGGCGAGAATCGAATCCGGAAAGATGGAATTCAGCGCCGAGCCGGTGGAGATTTCGCCGATTATCGACCAGGTTCGCACGATCTTGCACAAAGCCGCTGCCAACAAGCACCTATCGATCACCGTCAACATTTCCCCAGAGCTTGAGACCTTGGTGCTCGACGCCGCAAGACTCAAACAAGTGCTCTATAACTATTTGTCGAATGCGATCAAATTCACTGCCGACGGCGGCCATATCTCGATCCACGCGCTGCTTGAGAACGCCGATCATTTTCGCCTGGAAGTGCGCGATACGGGTATCGGCATTTCCGCCGAGCGCCTTGGCGAACTCTTTGCCGACTTCAAGCAGCTCGACGCTGGGTTAAACAAAAGACACCAGGGTACGGGACTGGGACTGGCATTGACCAGGAAGATTGTCGAAGTCCAAGGCGGTCGGGTCGGCGTCCGCAGTCGCGCGGGTGAAGGCAGTGTATTCTTCGCTGTGCTGCCCCGGCAGGCCATTGGATCGCACGATCATCTGCCGACGCAGATCGATACCAGTACATTGCCGGGACCAAAAATCCTGGTCGTCGAGGACGATAAAAATGATATCAATTGGCTCCGCCAGACGCTCTCGCAGGCCGGTTATGCGGTAGATTTTGCCACGACCGGAGCCGAAGCGATGATCAAGGCAGCGGCCACACCGTATAGCGCCATTCTGCTTGATTTGATCTTGCCCGATGCGCTCGGCTGGGACGTGCTCAACTCCATCCGTAACACGGAAAAAAACCAGCATGCTCCGATCATCGTCATCACCGTGGTAACCGAGAAGGCTGCGGCGAAAAGCTTTGCGCTGCAAGACTATTTGTCGAAGCCGGTTTCGCCGTCCGCATTGCTCGCGTCGCTCAGGCGTGCGGGCATCATTGCCGATGGCATGGGAAAAAAGATTTTGGTCGTCGACGACGATCCGCAAGCACTCAAACTCGCCAGCGCCGCGCTCGAGTCCAGCGGCTATCAAGCCAGTTGCCACAGCAGCGCCGCCAGCGCCCTGGAGAGCGCCGGTCAATCGGCAATCGATGCCGTGGTGCTCGATCTGCTGATGCCCGAAATGGACGGCTTTGATTTTCTCGACGGCTTAAGAAAACTCGCCAACTGTAAAGACACGCCGGTGATCGTTTGGACCGCTAAAAACATTACCACGGCGGAAAGAGACAGACTTAAAAGCTCGACAAATTCCATCGCTCTTAAGGGCCAGGGCGGCATCGACAGCGTGCTTCGCGAGTTGCGTTATCATGTCACGCATGGGGTCGACGGCGGGCCGCCGGAGCGATCATGAAACCTTCAAACAATCCAAACATCACCATTTCGATGAAAGCATATACGGACGTGGCGAGTATCATCGCTACCGTTGTTGGCGCGCTGGTGCTTTTCGGCTGGTGGCGCGATATCGCGGTTTTTAAAAGTATCGTCCCTGGGCTGGCGACGATGAAACCCAATACCGCGGCGGCATTTCTTTTCAGCGGTTTGGTGCTGTGGCTGAAGCAGCCAATCGCCCCACGACCGCTGACTCCACGTGTCATCGCAAACACCTGCGCGTTTCTGGTACTGCTCATCGGGGCGCTCACCCTGATCGAATATTTGACCGGCATTGACCTGGGTATTGATCAACTGCTTTTCGCCGACCCATCGACCGCGATCAGCGCGCATCCAGGTCGCATGGCCTCCGCCACAGCGTTTAATTTCTGCTTGCTCGGCGCCGCCTTGCTGCTGTTGGATTACGAGCGTGTGCGCGGCCGATACCCAAGTCAGGGGTTTGCCCTCATCGCCGGGATCATTTCCCTGGCAGTGCTCATCGGCTACCTCTACGACGTCCAAGATCTTTATCGAATCGAGGCCTTCTCATCCGTGGCGTTGCATACGGCCGCGCTTTTTTTCCTGCTCTCGCTTGCCATTTTATGCGCGCGGCCCGACCGAAGTTTGATGCTGCGGGTGCGTCATTTACGCTACGGTCTCGCGGCGCAAGTCATTACCCTCGTGGTGGCGGCACTCGTCTTGGTTAGCGGCCTGATCAGCGCCGTAATGATGCGCCAAAGTCAAAACGCCGTGCGCGAACAAATTATCGCCAATAATCTGGCGTCCGTCGACCTGGCGACCGAATTCGCTCACCGCTACATTGAGAGCACACAGATAAGCATCCGGCTTTTTGCCCGCACCCCATTCATCGAGCAATCGGTGTTCAGCGGCAACTTCAGCCGGGCCACGCCGGAGCTTCGGGAATTCCTCCAACTCAACCCGCGGGTGAACGGTTGCAGCATCATCGACAGCGGTGGAATCTACCGCGCCACCGGCACGACTTCGGCGACTAGCGTTGGCACCTTCGCGGGCGACCGGGAGTGGTTTCAACAGGTGAAGTCGAGCGGCAAAGCGTATCTCGGCCTCCCGACAATGACTCGCAATACGGCACGGGCCGTGGTTCCGTATGCGGTTCCTATTCGCAATCCAAACGGCGACGCCAAGGGCATGCTTCTTTGCGGCATTTCGCTTGCCGCGCTCAACGACACGTTTGCAAAGTTTCAAACCGGACCGTCCGCCCGGGCTTCTGTTGCGGATCGACGCGGTGGAGGGATTATTCTGGCGCACACAGATCGCAGCCGTATCCTGAAATCGGCTACGGGACGCAACAAGGCCGTAGATCGTCTGCTCCAAGGCGAGCGCGGCGCCATGGAAACGACGGATAGTGCAGGCGAATTGAGTCTTGCGGTTTACGCGCCGGTGCCTGACTTGCCTTGGGGCATCATGATCTTACAACCCACGAAAGCTGCTTTTGCGCCGATCAATCGAGCCGCGCGAGAGAACATGCTCTACATCGCCATACTCTTAGTGTTCACGGCGATCGTCACCGGCGTACTGGCTCGCCGTGTGACTCGACCGTTGGCGCATCTTCGCGCTGCGGCTAGTCGAGTCGGCGGCGGCGAGCTGACAACCCGATTGAACTTCACACGTCAAGACGAGCTCGGAGATTTGGGGCGGACTTTTGATCAAATGGCAGCAACGCTCGCCGAGCGCTCGGCCCAATTACGGGCCGCTCACGACGAACTACAATCCCAATACCTGCAGATCCAAGACGCCAATCGATTAAAAAGCGAGTTTCTCGCCAACATGTCGCACGAGCTGCGCACCCCGCTCAACGCCATCATCGGTTTCGCGCAACTCATTCACGACGGCAAAGTCGGAGCGATCAGCGCCGATCAGCATGAATATTTGGGCGATATTCTGACGAGCGCGGATCACCTGCTCCAGCTCATCAACGACATTCTCGATCTGGCGAAAGTGGAGTCGGGCAAGCTGGAATTCAACCCCGAACCGGTGGATCTCGCCAAGTTGATCACCGAAGTGCGCACGATTCTTCAGCCTCTAGCGGCAAGCAAACGTTTGGACATTGGCGCCGAGGTTGACAACGCGGTGGCACAGGTGACCGTCGACCCGGCGAAACTCAAGCAGGTACTCTACAATTATCTTTCCAATGCGATCAAGTTTACCCTGGAAGCGGGCCACATCACGGTGCGGGCGCGCCCGGAACTTGATAACTATTTCCGCTTGGAAGTCGAAGACACCGGCATCGGCATCTCGCCCGATGAGATTGAAAAACTCTTCGTTGCGTTTCAGCAACTGGACGCGAGTACGACAAAAAAACACCAGGGCACCGGACTCGGGCTCGTGCTCACCAAAAAGATCGTCGAAGCGCAAGGCGGCCGTGTGGGCGTTCAACGCGCTCGCAGGCAGGGCAGTATCTTTTACGCCGTTTTGCCAAAATCTATGATCGAAAAGGAAACGGCTGAGGCAGGGAATTTCGGCGCGACACCCGCTGCGGACGCGCCTATGGTTCTCGTCATAGACGACAGCGAGCCTGATCTCAAGTGGCTTACCCATACGCTGACTGAAGCCGGTTATTCCGTCGACAGCGCGAAAACCGGCGCCGAAGGAACGGCGAAGGTGCAGAAATGCGTCTACTCGGCCATACTGCTCGATCTTATTTTGCCGGACGTTGGCGGTTGGGAAACTCTTCGCGCGATTCGCAGCACGAGCCTTAACCAAAGCACACCTGTGGTCGTGGTGACCGTCGTCGCCGAAAAGGGCGTGGCGAAAGGATTCCCGGTTCAAGACTATCTCGTCAAGCCGATTCGGCCCGAGGCTCTTCTGGACTCGCTCAAAAACGCCGGCGTCTTTCCAAGAAACGTCCCGAGGCGAGTCATGGTTGTCGATGATGACGAGAAGACCCTCAAGCTCGCCAGAGTCAGTCTGCACGCCTGCGGCTATGAAGTGACGTGCTACACCGACGGCGCGAGCGCGCTGCGGGCGGCTGAACGGTCCAGTATCGCCGCCGTGGTGCTCGATCTCTTGATGCCGCAAATGGATGGCTTTGAGTTTCTCGATCACTTTCGAAAAATCGCTGGGTGCCAGAATATCCCCGTGATCGTCTGGACGAACAAAGATATCACCCACGCGGACATGGAGCGGCTGAAACATCCCGCGCAAACCATCGCGCTAAAAAACCGCGACAGCATCGATGATGTGCTGAAGGAAGTACAGCGCCACTCGCCGGCGATCGGCAACGCGCCGATTTTGGAAGAAAGTGCGGCTACGGCCCAATAGCAAAGGAAGTTAAATGACCAAAAAAACCACACCGCGAGCGGCACCGGCCCGTCAGCGGGAGAATCCGTCGTCGCGCCCGCAGCGCGATCTGCGCTCGATGCTCATCGAAGCTTCACCCGACGCGCTCATTGCTCTCAAACCGGACGGAACAATCCTCTTTTGGAGCACCGGCGCCGAATCGGTCTATGGCTACACCAAAGAGGAGGCGATCGGCGCGCGGCTGGACGATTTGGTGATGCCGCCGGATCTCGCCGACTCCAGTAAGCAGATCACTCAAGTAGCCATCGACGGCGGCATCGCCGTGCGCGAGGCAGTGCGTCACAAAAAAGACGCTTCGACCCTTTACGTCAACGTTACCGCTAAAGCCGTGCGCGATCAGAACGGCAATCTCGAATTTGTCGCGGAGAACCATAAGGATGTGACTCAGCTCAAAGTCTTAAGTCACGGAAAAATACTCGAAGCGAGATACCGCGGGCTGCTCGAATCGGTGCCCGACGCCATCGTCATGGTGAACAACACCGGTCGCATCGTTCTGGTGAACGGACAAGGTGAAGCTTTGTTCGGCTACAGCCGCGACGAGCTGCTGGGGAAACCGATCGACGAATTGTTGCCGAAACGGTTTCGCGAAGGCCACGTAGCGCACCGAACGCGGTATTTTTCCGATCTGAAGACCCGCGCCATGGGCGCCGGCCTGGAGCTGTTCGCCAGCCGCAAAGACGGCGCGGAATTCCCGGTGGAAATCAGTCTGAGCCCACTGCACACCGACGAAGGCACGTTCGCGATGAGCGCCATCCGGGACATCACCGATCGAAAAAAACTTCAGGAAGAGCTGCGCCGCAAAAACGATGAATTAGAACAGCAAAACCGTCTGATTCAACAGGCCAACCGGCTCAAGAGCGAGTTTCTCGCCAACATGTCGCACGAGCTGCGCACGCCGCTCAACGGCATCATCGGCTTCGCCGAGATCATGCACGACGAAAAAGTCGGCCCCGTGTCAGCCGATCACAAGGAATATTTACAGGACATTCTCACCAGCGCACGCCATCTGTTGCAACTGATCAATGACGTCCTCGATCTCTCCAAAGTCGAAGCCGGGAAGTTCGAATTCGTGCCCCAGCGCACTGATCCCGAAATCGTTGTCGGCGAGGTCCGCGATATCGTACGCACACTAGCGGCCAAAAAGCGCATCAAGCTCAGAGCCGAGATCGATCCTTCGCTTTCCAGCGTTGAAGCCGATCCGCGAAGTTTGAAGCAGATCCTTTACAACTATGTCTCCAACGCAATTAAGTTCACTCCCGACGACGGCGAAGTCACGCTGCGGGTCAAGGCGGAAAACGCCGACTATTTCCGGATCGAAGTCGAAGACAATGGCGTCGGCATCCGACCCGAAGATTTGAACCGGCTGTTTGTCGAATTCCAGCAGCTCGATTCGAGCAGCTCCAAGCAATACTCTGGAACTGGGCTCGGTCTAGCTTTGACCAAACGAATTGTCGAGGCTCAAGGTGGCCGCGTCGGAGTCAGCAGCACACCCGGCAAGGGAAGTAGCTTTCACGTGATCCTGCCCCGAGTCTTGGGTGTCATCCGAGATGTCACCGAAGAGAAACAAGGCGTTTCGGTTCCTGCCGGTGCGCCTCTGGTTCTCGTCATCGAAGACGACGCCAACGACCGCGCTTGGATCGCCGCATCGCTGCGCGGCGCCGGTTACGCCGTCGAGACCGTCGCCACCGGGGCCGAAGCGCTGGTGCGTTGCCGCGAGCGGCGCTTTAACGCGATCACGTTAGATATCATGCTGCCCGACATGAGCGGGCGCGCCGTGCTGCAAAAGCTTCGCGAGCGCGGTCTCAACCAAGAAACTCCGGTCATCGTGGTGACGTTGCTAGCGCATAAAGGCATCATCGCTGGATTCCAGATCACCGATATTCTCTCCAAGCCCGTGTCACAGAGCGATCTGGTAAGCGCCCTCGAGCGTTGCAACGTGGCACCGGGCACGCCGCGGCCGATCCTCGTCGTTGACGATGACGAGCCCTCTTTGAAGCTTGCTGACGAAATACTGAAACGGCTGGGTTATCGGACAATTTGTCGCCACGACGCGGCGAGCGCGCTCAAGGCTGCGTCCCAGGAGCGGCCGGCCGCCGTCGTCCTCGATCTTGTCATGCCGGAAATGAGCGGCTTTGAATTTCTCACACATTTCCGAAAAACCAACCGTGGCCGGCGCACTCCCGTGATCGTCTGGAGCGGCAAGGACTTGACCGATTCCGAGCGCGCTGAGCTTCGCTCCAGCGCGAGCGCCATTACCAGAAAATCTGAACAAGCCGACGAGCTAGTCCACGAAATCCAGAGTATTCTGCGCGCCCCCGGCGCGCTCACGACACAATTCAAAGAAAGATGACGTCGATTGGATGGCTAGCCGTCAAAGGAGGCAAAAATGGAGTCCCCTACGATTCTAATCGTTGACGATAATCCGTTAAACATGAAACTCATTCGCGTTCTGCTCACTGCCGAGGGTTACCAGGTCCGCACCGCCGTCGATGCCAAGGAAGCTTTGGACACGTTGCATGACTGCCATCCGCGATTGATTCTGATGGACATTCAACTGCCGGGCATCGACGGTCTGGAATTGACCCGGCAGTTGAAGCCGATCCGTCGACCGCCGATATCACAATTCTTGGACTCACGGCGTATGCCATGAAAGGCGATGAAGAGCGGATTCGCGCCGCCGGCTGCGACGGCTACATTCCCAAGCCGATAGATACGAGAGCTCTGCCCGGCTTCATCAAGGCAGCCTAAAAAGTGAAACGGCCAAAACCGCCACCCCTTAGAACAGTAGAGGGCGGAGGTCGGGGATCGGGCAATTATGTTTGTTGAATCGCAATGTTCAGATCGTCAAAGCTGGCCCGCCACGAGAAGGGCACGGGATCAGGCTTGGCAATTTGCAAGATGATTATCGAAGCGCACGGCGGAAAAATCTCAGTGGAGAGCGAAGAGGGGAAAGAAACCACGTTTAGTTTCACACTGCCGGTCGGCACCGATCCACAAGGACCCGCGAACGGCGAAACCCAGATGCTTCTAAAGTGAAACGCTGAGCTCCTGACATGAAGATCCTGGTCGCTGACGACGATCCATTGAATAGAAAGTACCTGCGGGTCTTGCTGACGCACGAGCGCCATGCGGTCGTCGAATGCGAAGACGGCTTGGCTGCGCTCACCTACCTCGAACAGAACCCGTGCGACGCGGTGATCTCCGACGTCCTAATGCCGCGCATGGATGGATTTCGGCTCTGCTACGAAATCCGCAAAAACAATAAGCTACAAGCCACTCCCATCATTCTCTACACCGCCAGCTATCTGTCCTCCGCCGATGAAAAGGCGGCTCTCGCCATGGGCGCCGATCGCTTCATTCGCAAACCGGCCGTTCCGAAGCTCATTGTCAAGACACTGCACGAGCTCATCGAAGCTGGTCCTTCACTCGCACGGAAATCGCGCACGAACCCAAAGACTCATCCGCCCTGCGTGAGTACAGCGAAGTGTTGGTGCGCAAGCTCGAAGAAACCAACGTCGAGCTCTTAGACGTCAACGAAGCTCTGTGGGAAAGCGAAGAACGGCTGCGCCTGGCCGCCTCGGCGGGCAATATCGGTATGTGGGAGTGGAACCCAACCACTGACCAGCTCGTCTGGAGCGAGCAGCAAAAATTGCTCTTCGGCTGGCCGACTGATCGCGAAGCTCTTACATTCCAACAGTTCCTGAGTGCCATTGAACCCCAGGATAGAGACCGAATTCAGAACGCACTTCAAACGGCGTTGGCCAACCGCTCTGGGTATGAATTGGAATACCGCGTGTTCTGGCCTGACGGCAGCTTGCATTGGATCGCCGGAAGAGGCCGCGGCGACTACGATGAGGCCGGGCGGTGTCTACGTATGAGAGGAATTGCGCTGGACATCACCCGGCGCAAGCAAGCGGAAGCCGAGCGGCAAAGAACTCTGGAGCGGATTCGCGCCCTGCACGAGATCGGCATGGCGATCAACTCGAGCTTGGATCTGCAAACGATCCTCGACACGCTCTTGGAAAAGATCGATCTGTTTATCCCCTATTCCTCGGCAAGCGCCGTAAGACTGCTGAATAAAGACAGCGGCCGTTTGGAGGGGCTCGCCTGCCGCAATCTTGACGCCACTGAATGGAAAGACTATTCCGACGTCACCCCCGTGGGACGCGCCAAACAAGCGCTGGCGAGCAAGTTGCCGGTGATCGTGCGCAATGTCCTGACGAATCCCGAGACCGCGAATCCGTCCATTTATCGGCGCTTGGGTGTGGTTTCCTTTGTCGCCGTGCCCTTGATCATCAAAGGCGAGGGCTTGGGCATTCTTAATTTTTTCGCCAAGGAAGAACACGAGTTCAGCGGCGAGGAAATAGAATTTCTCATGACCCTGGCGGGGCAAGCGGCCGTCGCGATCCATAACGCCCGCCTGTACCAAGAGAATGAGCGCCGCCGCCGTGAAGCGGAGGAGCTGGCGCGCGTCGCCCGATCGCTTACGGAAACCCTCGACATGACGGCCGTCGGCGAACGCGTCGTATCCAGCGTTTTGGCGCTCTTTGGCGTCAAGGGAGCTACGCTGCGGCTACGTGAATCCGACGGTTCGCTCCGGCGTTTCGCCACGATGGGTGACGTTTTTTCGCAAACTTCCGAGGGCGCGGTGGTGCCCGCCGGCATGGGTCTCGCGAGTCGGGCACTTGCCGAGGAAAAGCCGGTCTGGTCCAGCGATACGCTGAATGATCCCGGCATTCATCTAAGCGAACGAATGCGAGAGTACCTTGCCCAGTCCGGCCGCGGCTCGATGATCGCAGTGCCGCTTCGCGCTAGCGAGAATATCATTGGCGTGCTCATGCTCGGCGACCGAACTGGACGGGGCTATTCCGAGGGCGAGGTCGCCCTCTTGCAAACTTTCGCCGACCAAGTCGCCCTGGCGCTGCAGAACGCGCGTCTTTACGAACAAAGCCAGAGCCATCTCAAGCGCATCGAAGCGCTGCGTGAGATCGACCGAGCGATCACTTCGACGTTGGATTTGCGATCGGTTCTCGGTCTTTTGCTGGAGAGAATCGACGTCTTTCTGCCCTTCCCGGCGGCGACCACGATCCGCTTATTCAACCGAACTACCGGAAAGTTCGAGAACACGGCTTGTCGTAACATCGACGAACGAGAGTGGAAAGCTCGGATCGGCCGAGGCTCTGGGGATCTCTCAGGACAGATCTTGAAAACAAAGCGTCCCGTGATGGTGCCGAATATTCAAGAAGACGCGCAAAGATCTGCTTTGCTGTTCTACCGCAGATATGGCTTGATCAGTTATCTTGGCGTCCCATTGATCGCCAAAGACGAAGTGCTCGGCATCCTCGGCTTTTACACCAAAACGGCTCATGAATTTACCCAGCAGGAAACCGACTTTCTGCGACCTTGGCGGGCCACGCCGCCATCGCCATAAACAACGCTAGCCTTTACCAACAATCCGAGCGTCATCTCAAGCGCATTGAGGCGATCAATGAGATTGATAACGCGATTGCCTCCACGCTGAGTTTGGATAGGGTGCTGAACGTCCTGCTGGAAAGAATCGAATCGTTTTGTTCAATCGCAGTCGCCACCGGCGTTCGCCTCGTTGATAAGGAAACCGGCAGATTGATTCCGATCGCCGCCCGGAACATCCCGCTGGAGGAATGGCGCGAGCAAATTGGCCATGCCAAAGGAATCCTGAGCCGGCAATTGCAAGTCAGCGATGCTCCGATAACGATTGCAAATATGCTGACCGATTCCCGCACCTCGCTGCACGACTTCGCGCGCCGGTACGGCCTGGTCTCTTACTTGGGAGTGCCGTTGATCGTCAAAGACGAGTTTATCGGCACCTTGGTTATCTACACAAAAGAAGAGCATGAATTTACCCCCGAGGAGATCGAGTTTTTCAGAACCCTGGCGGGCCAGGCCGCCATCGCCATTCACAACGCCCAGCTCTACGAAGAGACCGATCAATCCAAGAAGGAACTGGAAAGAACCAACCGATACCTGGAAAAATCGCTGCAACAACTCGGCGGCCTCTACACCGCTTTGACGCCGATTGCGCCCGCAGCGACTACGCAGGAAATGTTGAGTGGCATCGTCGGGGGGCTCATGGAGGCAACCGGCGCCGATGCCGCGCTGATCCGCCTTTCGGACAAAAACGCGGGCGGGCATCCCATCCTCAATCAAAGAGGATTTTCAGATGAGTTTGCTCAGCTGGTCGGAATGGCGCCGGCGGGCGGCGCGGTCGATTGGGTGGTCAGGAACGCGGCTCCCCTCATCGCTCCTGATCTTGCTTCAGACACGCGCTTTAAGAGCAATGCACAACTTCGCTTGGGGTTTCGTTCCTGCGCCATCCTGCCGCTGAAGGTTCACGAGGAAGTGCGCGGCGTTATCCATGTCTCCAGCCGCAAAGCCGGCTACTTCGACCACGAGCAAGAAAATAATCTCTTGGCCATTGCCCGCCAAATGGGGATTGCGATGGAGAACCGTGAATTATTTTACAATCTCGAATCGTCCAGGGACGAGATCGAGCAAGCCAATACGGCGTTGACCGAAAGCAATCGCAGGCTATCGGCGCTTCACGCGGTGGCGGCTGCGTCGAGCCAATCTTTGAATCTCGACCGGGTTTTAGATTCCGCTATTCAAAAGATAACCGACATCTTTCATTTCGACGCGACGCAAATTCATGTTTATGACAAACAACTCGACGAGCTCCGTCTCAAGGCTTCATTTGAGAACGATCCGGCGCGTTTCACAGCAGCCCGTTCTTTCAAAATCGGCCAAGGAATCGTCGGTAAAGTGGCACAGACCGGAGAAAAACTCATATTTACTGACGTCCAGACCGATCCGCGCTACGGAAAATTCAGCCGCACCAAAACCTCGGGACAGCACGGCTATCATTTCTTTGCGGTATTCCCAATGAAGGGCAAGACGCAAACCTTGGGAACTATCGCCTGTATCGGCAACCACCGCCGAGAGTTGGCCACCAGCGAGGTTCAGCTCCTCGAGGCGATATCGGATCAACTCGCCGTGGCGATCGAAAACGGCGAGCTTTACGACGACGTCCGACTCAAAGTCGAGCAGCTACAGCAAAAAACGGCCGAGTTAGAACAGGCGAATAAGATCAAGGATGAGTTTCTTGGCGTCGTCTCCCATGAGCTCCGAACCCCGCTCAACGTCATCATAGGATACACCGCGCTCTTCAAAGACGGAGTTTTTGGCGAAATTAAACCGGCGCAGGAAGATGCTCTAGCCAAGCTGGTTCGCGAATCTGAAAACCTGTTGGCGATGATTGATAGCATCCTGCAGGCGACCGTCCTTGATACGGAACGCATCGTGGTCGAATCTCAGGAGTTCAGTCTGGAGAGTTTGTTGGCGGAATTGCGGGCGAATTATGCCGTCACCGTACCACGGCAACTGAGCATTCGTTGGAATTATCCAACCGATTTGCCGCCGCTCAAAACCGATCGCAGAAAGCTCAAGCAGATTCTCGACAATATAATCGGCAACGCGGTGAAATTCACCGAACAGGGCCAGGTGACGGTGAGCGCCGCACTCTGCGAAGCGCCGGCCAGCGAGAGCGAAGCGTGCGTCGTCGACCGGAAAAATGGCAAGCTGCACCCCGCCCCAGAGACGCCGCAGCCTTGGATCGAGTTCAAGGTGGCAGACACGGGCGCGGGTATTTCAAGCGACGCTTTGACCCGTATCTTTGATAAATTTTTTCAGGCGGACAGTTCCGAAACGCGGCGCTACGGTGGCGTTGGAATCGGCCTTTACATCGTAAAGAAATTCACCGAGCTGCTCGGCGGGAAAATCAAGGCCGAAAGTCCGGTGGGCGGTGGCTCGACGTTTACCGTCTATATTCCCAGGAAAATTCCAGGCAAGATACTCTCGGAAACAGTGGACTCAACGGAGGCTCAGAGCCAGACGGATAACTGAGCCGTCTGTGGTTTCGCTAAGAATTCACCAGCGACGCCAAGAGAATCTGGCACGGTGCACGCCGGTCGTTGGGCAAATCAACTGGCGAAAGGCGGCTTATTCAATTAAGCGGCGGAATGAGGCAGATGGCCCGGACTTTCCAACACCTGCTGAATTGCCGACAAGAGCACTGCAGGATCGACGGGTTTCTGAAAAAATGCCTTGGCTCCCGCCTGTAGCGATCGCTCTTTGTGACCTTGTTCATCTCGGGCGCTAAAGACAATCACCGGAATCGATGCCACGGACTCGATATTACTTAACCGTTCCATGACGACGAAGCCGTCACCGGCTGGAAGCCCCAGATCCAAAACGATCAGGTCAGGATTTTCGTTCTTTGCTTGGCTGATCGCCGCGACAGCGTCGCTGGCAAGGATAGTGGTGAAATCGTGGGCTCTGAAAAAGATTCTCAGCCCCTTCGATACGTCTTCGTTGTCGTCAACAATCAAGATCTTTTTCTTCGCCATAGATTTCTCCTTTGCGAATCAATCGTTAGAGATCGGCGGCGGTAAGGCCGCGGTCGCTTTCAACAATCTCTGTGCGCCTTCGCCTGTTTCCCTCTCGATCGCGCTCATGAGCGCGTCGTTATCAAAGGGTTTTTCGAAATAATCCTTGGCCCCAGCCAAGAGCGCCGCCTCCTTGTAAACGGTGGCTGGACGCGCGCTGACGACAATAATCGGAACGGCTGCCGCAGACTTCAGCTGAGTCACGATATCCATCACGATAAAGCCGTTGCTATCGGGCAAGCCCAAATCGAGAAGAATCAAATCCGGCTTCTTGATCGCGACTATCTGGATCGCTGACGCGGCGTCATTCGCGGAGAGCGCGGTGAAGCCGTGCGAAGTCAAGCGCAAGGTGTGAGCCAGCAGCAGATCTCGATCGTCCTCGACGATGAGAATGGTTTTATTGTTCATACATACTCCTTTCGAAACGCCTATTGAATCGGGAATGCGCTCGATGCGCGAGGCTCCCGTTCAGTGTCATTGGTTTAAATAAATAGCGTCGCACATCCGGTTTTTCTTCCGATATCGATTTTCATGCAACACACGATGCCGAAAGCACGCCGTGTTTATCTATTAGCGCCGCTTGCGGCCGATCAATTTTCAGCGACTCGGCGCCCAACAAACTTATCCGTCGTGAAACGCAGCCATCGATCTGATGGACGAGCGACTCCACGCTGAGGCCCTGCTGCATCGTGGACAAATCGAGCGTCCACACCTCGGTTTTGACTTCACAGTTGGCGTTGCGCACTTGACGGCAATCGCTGATCTGTCTCCCGACGCGCTTGGCGAGAGCGTCGCACGTCTCCAGATCCTTGGCATGAGCCAGGTAAAATCGTCCCTGCTCTTGCGACGCCATGATATTCGGCAACAATACCGTTTGATTCGGCAATTCCAGCTGATTGAGAAAAACCCAGACCACATCTTGAAGCGCCTTCACGACATCCAATGGGATCGTCACCTCGGGGTGCAGTTCTACGGAAATGATAAACAAGGATTTGAAGGCGGCTTGCGCGCTGTCAAACAGATATCGCAACGAGCGATTCAAGGAAAAAACCGGCAGAGTGAAGTGAAACGTGCTGCCCTTACTCAACTCGCTCTCCACCCAAATACGACCGCCATGGCGCAGCACCAATTCCTTGGTGATATGCAATCCCAATCCAAGGCCCTTGCGGCTCGTTGTAAGCGCTTGTTCCACCTGATACAGACGGTCAAATATTTTCGCCGTATTATCGGCGTTCATGCCGCAACCGGTATCGCTGACCGAGACACGGACAAAGCTCTGATCTTCTTCACAAACTCTCGCGCGCACCGCGATACTGCCGTTCTCGGGCGTGAATTTGATCGCGTTGTCGATCAGGTTAGTGAGAATTTGCTTGAGTCTTTGCGGGTCGGCGTGCAACAGCGGCAAGTCATCGGGAATTTCTTCCGTTAGTGCGATCGATCTCGCCCGCGCGTTGGTGAGAAAGCTGCCCACGGTTTCATAAACGGACCGATTCAGTGAGGCGCCATGCGGATGAACCGCGAGCTTGCCGCCGTCGGCGCGGGCCGCTTCCAGCAAATCGCCGACCATCGCTTGCAGCTGCTTGACGTTGCGCAGCACGATCTCGAGGTATTCCTTCTGATCGGTATTGAGGGTGCCGGGGATGCCGTCCAAAAGGATCGTCACGAATTGATAAACCGCAGTTAAGGGCGTGCGCAGCTCGTGCGAAACATTGGAGAGCAGCTGGTCTTTCATCAACAGCTGTTGTCGCCGACTCTCGATCACTTCGGCCGACTGCCGCCGTTCGCGCTTGACCTGATCCACCAGGTAGCCGTAGACAAGAGCCGCACCGAAGAGCAACGGAATTCTTACCAGCGTATTGCTGTCAAACTCGAAATTGCCGCCGCGCGAAACCGGAATGATCACCACGGAGAGCAAACCCGCCACCAGGCATCCGCCGATGATCTGGAGAAGATTTTCACCAATGGCGGCGATCAGCACGCCGAAGAAAAATACCAAACAGAGATCCCATGGGCTTTGACGGTTCAATACAATCGCCGTCGAGATAAGCACCGTATCGACCACCGCCATGATTTGCGGGAAAAAACGATGCGTAAAGACGGCTTCCGGCAAACGCAAGAAAATGAGCATGGAGCCCAACGGCCCGACCAGCATGAGTAAGCTTGCCGAGTCGGCGGCGATACGACCATCTTGAACCACGAGCAAATAAGCGCACGCGATCACCACGAACCATTGAATCTGAATCAGGTCGTGTCTTCGGTTGGTGCCAAGCGTGAGAGCAACATTTAAATCAGCGAATTTCATGTTTGAATTTGCATGCCGCAGGCGCCTTGATTTAGAGCTGCGTCATCACGCGAAGAATTCTACTTTGCATTGGAGAGATTCCTTGGATCCACGTTAATCCGCTATCACTTAAAGAAGATTCCATTGGCGTCGATGTGATCCAGACAGTCTCATTTCCATTTTTGCCGAAAAGGCACTCCTCTGCTGTTCTGCTTGCACGGCAAGATCCGAGCCACACGGTTCCAGATTCAGTCCAATAGGTTAGCAACCCTCGATTAACATTGGGGTTTTCGATAGTTGCAACAAATTGTCGCTCATATTCCGACCACCTCGACAGCGGTTTGCCCTCAGTCAAATCTTTTACTCTTCGTCCCATATGCACATTTGCGTACAGGGCAATTTGATGAAAATCCGGCGGAGCGATCGAGCAGAAACGTTCCTCTGCCAGTCAAGTTGGCGTTTTCTGATCGAAGAATTCGTGTCTTGGATGAGGTTATATTTTGGCTTGTGGATTGCGTCATATTCGCGGTCAGACCGTCGGAACAAATCCCGTGAGGTAGATGGCCATCCGCGGTTTGGGTTTTATTTCGTGATTAGCTTACATTGAGGAAGGTACACAACGAAGCATGATGCAAACGATCGAGTGTCCAAGTTGCGCCGGTGAGTTCGTCAAGCGCGTACGAAGAAGCACCAGCTTTGAACGTTTGCTTAGCTTCTTCTACCTTTATCCCTTTCGCTGCCAATTGTGCGATCACGCGTTCAAGGTTTTTCAGCCGGGTATCCGATACATTCGCGTCGACGAGGACCGACGCGAATACCAGCGAATCGATGTCAACTTTCCCGTTTGGCTTAAGAAAGACATAATTAAATGTGATGGCTCGGCGGTCGATCTTTCGATGAGCGGCTGTACGGTCCGCACGGATTCCGTGCCGCCACTCGCAAGCATCGTCAGCGTGGGTTTCGAAGTTCCCAATGAACCCATGCCGGTAACAATCGAAACGGCGATCGTGCGCAACGCCAGCGCAAACCGCGTCGGGCTGGAGTTTCTGCGATTCCACGGCGACGAAAGGCAGAGGCTTCGGCGCGTCCTTCACGGTCTGATGACCCAGGCAGTCGTCTGAATCTATTTATGCTATAGACCAAAGACCATCTGGATTAATCCACACCAAGCTTTACTTCGCGCCGACGACGATCGCGACGCTCTCGCAGTTGCGCCAACTCGAAGCAATTCAACTCCAGCCCCGTGCTCCGCATATTACAAACCTCGTAACTTTTTGGGCCGATCGTGCCCCGCGAAATCGGCTTGTCGATGAGTCTTGTATCTGAAGTTCGCACCTTCGCGGCAACGGTCACGGCCGCAAGCCCAATCCTCTCGAAGAAACCGAAGGCAAAGGTCACGACTATTGATTACTTAAGGGGAGCGAGTATCGTCGCCACGAGACTGTCGGTATCGAGGAGTGCCACAATGATTTACCGGAGCTTAATTTTCGACAATAACGATGGCATCGCCACGATTCGCCTCAACGACCCGGCGAAACTCAATGCTCTAACCTTTGAAACCTACGGCGACTTGGAAAAAGTCACCGCCGACCTAGCGCACGATGATACGGTCAATATCATCGTGCTCACGGGCACGGGGAAAGGTTTCTGCTCGGGCGGGAGTATCGATGGCATCATCGGTCCGCTCCTAAAAATGACCAGCGATGAGCGCCATCATTTCACGCGCATGACCTGCAACGTCGTGAGGAACATGCGCCAGCTCAAGAAACCCATCATCGCCGCGGTCAACGGCATCGCCGCTGGTGCCGGCGCGGTGCTCATGCTCGCCGCGGATCTACGTATATTCTCCGACCAAGCGCGCGCCGCGTTTCTTTTTGTAAAAGTCGGCCTCTCCGGCGCCGATATGGGAGCGCTCTATTTGCTGCCGCGGATCGTCGGCTTGGGCAAAGCGACGGAATTGCTCTATTTCGGCGATATGATCGATGCCCAAGAAGCCTATCGCCTGGGGTTAGCCAATCGCGTCGTACCGGCTGAAATGTTAATGGATGAAACTTATAAGTGGGCTCGCCGGCTGCAGAACGGTCCTTGGCATGCTCTCGGGGTCACCAAAGAGCTTTTTGAAAGCGAAGCGAACATGGACTTGCAAACTGCCTTGGAAATGGAAGCGAAAGCGCAAGCCGAATGCATGGAAACGGCCGATTTCCGCGAGGGCTACAACGCATTCATCGAAAAACGCGCGCCGCGCTTCAATCGTTCATGAAGTCCGGTCACCCTCACCAGCATCTGCCTCTCCATTGTCGACTCCACGGCAAGATTTCGCCCAGGCATATCAGTAGCCGGCGATCCGCGGTCGAGAACGGATTTTAGATACGCGATGGTTGTCGCCTTTCCAAAAATTCCGATCAGCATGCATGAGCGCGGCGCCATCGAGTACCTCGATGGTCAGGCCTGATTCCCATGCCTCGGCGGCGCACGCCGCGCAAACCTGTAGATCGACGAATTTGTCATGTGCCCGATATGCGGCATCCACGTTCTTATGGCATCGCCGGCAATTCATGGTTTTCACCTTCGGCCGTCCGATGAGGTGAAACGCGAAGCCGAGTCGATGCCAACTCGGACGGGTGAATTTTTGCCGGAGACTCGCTCGTCTCTGAACCTGCACCGAAATCATTGGTCTTCGGCGGCGCGGCGCGCAACGAGAGGCGTACGCCATCGTCGGCAAAGACCCACCGGGCGAGCCACAAATCGCCCTCCGTCGGATCGAGCTGGCTCAAAGCGTGCCAGAATAGCGGCCAATCGATTTCTGCTATTCTCATTTCACTTACCTCCCCCCTAAGAACTACCGCGCGCGCTCGCCGTTCAATTCACCGCTATAACGACCGCGCCCCTGGCGCAGATAACGCAGTCGGCTTTGAAACCACGTGCCCTCGGGCCATCGCCAATTCTGCCCCAATAACCGGTCGCCGTTGTAGGTGCCATGGTTGACGCGACTCTGACGAAAAATTAATTCCCATGAATTCATTGCGATATCTCCTCATGCTGACGATCATTAGGTTTCGCCCAACCGGCTCCGCCGGTCACCCGGCGAGCTTGGTTGGCTCGACAATTTCAGCCGGCCGTTGCCCTCTTGGGTTTCGTTCCTTCCAGCGAAGCAGGCCCTGGCGCACGTATTCAGGATTCAACCCCAAAGTTTCGCAGACGTTGTCGAACGAAAAAACCCAATCGCTATTCGCTTCCAAGATCCACTGCTCAGTTTGCTCGAAGAGCCTCTTCTTCTTGCTGCCGCGTGCAACCAAATTGTCCTGATAGCAGTTGATCGCGTCTTCCAGGAGCGCCAACATGAGCCTCTTCTCCGGCTCGAAGTAGGTCTTCCGACGCAAATTTTCAAAGTACTGCGCGGACAGCAGCATGTCCGGTTGAAACAGCGACGCGATTTTCTCCTCCACAGTCAAACTATTCGAGTCTAGGGCGTTGCTGACGCCCGTCACTTCCGGATTCATGGTTCGCTCCTTTTAATTGACACTGGCACCGATATGATGATCGATTTTGCGCGCAATCTCGATTTTACTCACAGCCCCAAGCAGACGCGCGATTTCCTCCCCGTCCTTGAAAAGAATCAGCGTCGGTATGGCTCGAACGCCATAACGCTCGGTCATCAACGGACTTTGATCGACATTTAGCTTCACCACCCGAGCGCGATCCGCCCAATCGGTTGCGACGGCTTCGACGGTGGGCGCGAGAGTGCGGCAGGGGCCGCACCACTCCGCCCAAAAATCCACCAATACCGGTCGGTCCGATTGCAAAACTGCCTGCGCGAAATTGTCGTCGTTCACTTCGTTGATCTCTTGTGTCATTTTTTTTCTCCTTGATTGATCTCTTCGATGATCGCCCTGGTCATGCATCCTTCGGCGGCCAGTTCGACTCCCTGCCGATGCATCTCGCCTAAAAGAAGTTTTCCCGCGTGATCGACGTACGATACCTGATTCAAGTGAACCGCGAGCTGGGCGCTGCCGGCCGCTCGCTGCCAGCATTCCTTCAACTCTCCGACCCACGGACCGGCCAGACGTCCTTCAAGCTCGAAAACCGTTCGTGGGCCGTCCTGATAAATCGTGATCCTCAACATCAGTTAGCCGATCGGCTCATATGAAGTTCCCATCGACAACAGCAACGAAAACCCCTTCGAGCTGATCTTCTTCTTCGACGAACGCGCGATCGACGGCAACTCGTTGGATTCCGAAGCGATCGAACCAAGCGACCACAACGAGACTACCGTCACGGTTATAGATCTCGAGGTAATCTTCCGCCCTTTCCGTCGACGGATCATCATAGACAACCACCGTCCCCAGCGTCACGTCGTTATCGACCAATGGAGCCGACTTGATCACACTCAAACGCCGCTGGGGCATATCGACTGCCGGCAAAGCGATGCTGCTCGCCAAGTCATTTTCCGCAGGGTTAACGTTGGTCACAGCAACGGGACCCAACAAAATCGCTGCCGCGAGAACTCCCGCAAGCCTGATCCCGGTCAATGAAATTTTGTTTTTGAATAACATCGCCGATTCTCCCCAATCCCGAGTATTCATTACTGGTCGTTGGCGAAAAGTTTTCTGTTCATGCGCCAGTCGCTTAATCCATCCAGCGCAATGCGCTGCGAAGAACTTTTGTACCGGCGCGCATGCCGCGAAAACCATATTCAACCGCCGTCGCCAACAACGCCGCCTCAAGACCTTGGACTTGCGTCCGAACCAGCAAGGTTGTCCCGATCACCAGCAACCCCGCGAACAATGGAATATCCAGCTTCATCGCATCGAGCGCCTTTCCCATCGATTTCTGTCATGAGATGCTATGGCAACATGAGTGCCAATCACTTGGCCATGGAAAAACAAACGTAAGTGACGAGAATCACAGGAGTCGTAAGGCGTGTCGCCGGACTGATGAAACGCGATGACGAAAGTCTTGTGACGACCTTTCGGCACGCGCCGAAATCCTGGCTGTCCGAAGTTCTGAAATAATGGTTTAAAAGCGATGGCGAGGCGTTGTCCGCGGCAAACGCGAGAGTGGCGACAACGGGTGTTGCCGGCGTTGATCAAGCGTCCCAGCGTGCCTTGCTGAGCCTTCGCCCATGCGCTCGAAAACGTTTACAACGCGTCGCTATGACACGGTCGAGCCCCGGTACTAGCGCGATCTTCACGACGGTAGATCGGGTGCGTAGTCATCGAATTCGAAACAGAGACGGGTTGCTTGTGGCAGTTCAACAATTCGCTCGATCTCGAATTCGATCAGGCGCTCTGCGCCAGTGAATTCGGCAATCCGCGGATCCTCCCAAAGGATCCTCGCGCTGCCGCTCAGTTGCAGTGCGTCGGCGGTTTGGAAGTTCGGAAACAGCAGACCGGCGCGCGGATATGACGCAATATTACCCAGCGAATTAAACATGTCGTTGCCACGGTAGTCGGGAAAAATCACTCGGTGGTCATTTTCCGCGCGTACGAATCCTGGCTTCCCGCCGCGATGCGAAGCGTCGGCACCGCCTTGCAGATGAGCTTCTTCCATCCGCTTTGTAACGCGCGCGACTGACGCGCATCCTTGTGCCCTAACATGACACCGTCAAATCCGTCATGGTCGATGAAATTGGTAGAGCACTTCAAAACCGAGTCCGCCCTTGTAGAATTTAACAACTTCGGCAAGCTTATCCGTGGACCGTGCAACTCTAAGGTGCGCGTTGGTCAAATTCATGACCGTTTCCTCCGCGGTGTTCCGTCCTTCGCAGCGTGGTGCTGACGTCCGTGCTGTCCGAGGATAGCGGCCTGGTAGCTGTGCAGGAGTTTGGGTCGTCAAACCAGCCATGGTGATGTGTCTGCCGCCAACGGCCGTTAATTTTTTTGAATACGAGTGTCGTGCGCAATGCGAGCGTCCATTCATCTTCATCATCATAAGACGTCTGCACTCGCGAGCGTTTGGCATGGCGTCGTTAAATTCCCCTGGTTCTCATGCCCAGACAATTTCTCAGCGTGGCAATGGCTGTGCCACGCCACGTGAGCATTGCGAGAAAGTCAAAGATGATACAATTCATCGCAGTTACGATAACTCTTCGTGCGCGGCTTACCTATCGACGAGCCAAAGTCTGCCGATTTTTCGGCAGATGACTAAATCTAGGCGCAACAAGCCGGATCGTTACTTGCGGGTGTGCAAGGCGAGGTCGAGAGCATGATCTAACACCCCGTCGCCAAAGGTGAGACCTCGTCGGTCAAGACGTGCTCAAATTGAAATTTGTCGGGTTTTGCGAACGGCAGGTTCTGCGCGACCTGTCGAATCTCTAACAGAGCTGTATGAACGCAACCGGAGCCGAGCAAAGGCAAAAGAAATACGGTCCTGTTTATTTTTTCAACTCTATTTCCATTCCCGTAGCTGTTTCTTCGATTGCCAAGTGTTCGAAGGGAGTCTTTGAAACTAAATCCATAATTTCGTCTTTAAGATAGGCACGCCTCTTAAGCATGAGCTCAAAAGTCCATTTCGTGATGAACGAATCCCACCAACTCAGGCCGATCGTGTCGACGTATTGATCAATGGTTTTCTTCGGCGCGTCCCGACGCAAATCTATGATCAACGCTCTGCCACCGTCATTTAGAGTGCGATACATTTCATTCAGCGCTCCGACGGGATTGGAAAAATTCTTGAATGCCGCCCGGCAGACAATAAAATCGAATGTGTCACTTTCGTATGGCATATGAGCTGTATCGCCCTGCTGAAACTTGATCTCGACCCCTGCTTCACGCGCATTTTGTCGAGCGAGCTGCACACACGTTTTGCTGATATCCAAGGCAAAAATCCGATACCGGCCAAGCTTTGCCAGCTCGATCGCCAGATAGCCGGGGCCGGGAGCGACTTCGAGGACGCAGCTGCCTCGAGCTAAATGTTCGCCAATTTGTTCCGCGCAGTTCTTGAACTCGCCAAGACTCTTGGCGGTGTTCTTCGCATACCATCTGGCGATCGAGCCCTCCATGCCGAGGCCATTGTAGCCTTTCCCGGCTCGTTGGTCGGTCGTTCGTATGGCACCGCTCGTATTCATTTATAATATTTCTCCCGTCATTGTTCTTTGCATTTCATCGCCCACAAGTTGCCGACTTTACCTCCACCTGTGAAGGACAACTATTTAAAGACGCAGTTTAAAGACGCAATGCTGATGCCAAATGATCTCGACGATCAAATGAATCTAATTCTCGCGCCTTAAGTAACCTGTCCAATTAGCTGCGTTACAAAATGATGACGAAGTGAACCGTGTCACGGAGGAAAATTCATACAAGCAGGAGGTGAGCCGCGACCATACTAAAAGTGGCGCAATCCAATCCGGGTGTACAGCCGCAGCTATTTGTTGCCAGGATAATTGCAACCAAGCAGTTCTTTGTGCTTGACGTCAATGGTGCTGTCGTTGAACCAGTGCGGGTAGAGCCTCGGCGGCGCGGTGATTTTATCGAGCGCACCAAGATCGCTCTCGCTCAATTTAATCTCGATCGCGGCCAGATTGTCTTCTAGCTGGCTGACTTTGCTGGCACCGATGATGACGCTTCCCACGACCGGTTTCGCGAACAGCCATGCGATCGCAATCTGCGCGATGCTGCTTTGGTGCGCTTGCGCGATGTCACCCATTTTTTCAACCACGTGAAAGCCATGCTCCTTGTCGAACGGCAAGAAATCGAAGCCCGAGAGCCGATGGTCGCTTTGGTGAAGAGTTTCACGTGTGTATTTGCCGCTAAGAAAACCGCCGGCGAGCGGGCTCCAAACGTTCAGACTGAGACCTGCGGCGAGCATAAACGGCACTACTTCATGCTCCACGTCCCTGCCGAGCAGCGAATAATACATTTGCCCGCTGGTAAATTGCGCCCAACCGCGCTCTTTTTGTATTTGCAGCGCCGCCGCCGCGCGCCATGCCGGCCAGTTCGAATAACCGATGTAGCGAACTTTGCCGGAGTGAACGAGGTCATTCAAAGCTTCCAAGGTTTCGTCGATTGGCGTGCACGGATCTTCTTTATGCAAGATGTACAGATCGAGATAGTCGGTGTTGAGTCGGTTTAGGCTCGCCTCGCACGACGCTAGGATGTGGCGCCGCGACAGTCCCGCCTGTGCGATCGGCTCACCGGTCCTGAAACCAACTTTGCTGGCAATCACCACGTCGTTTCGTCGCTTGCCGAGTTGCTCGCCTAGCATGACCTCGGATTGGCCTCCCCCATAAAGGTCGGCGGTATCGAAAAAGTTGATTCCCGCGTCGAGCGCCTTGGCGATCATGGTCTTCGCATTCTCCCGATTGACCTTGTAGATCGCCGGTTGCGAAGGGTCATTGCCGAACGTCATTGCGCCGAATGCCAACCGCGAAACAATTAAGCCGCTATTGCCGAGTCGAGTGTATTGCATCGTGACCTCCTCCTCGCTTGAGAGTTGTATATTCTATCTCGCCACCCGCCGCCCAAAACTTTGTATACTGCCGGTTCGGCGGATGCCGCTGTCTGCTTCGGCCCACCTGCGACTCATTGGTAGCCTGACGGCGACCGCAGCTCAATCTTTCCGTTCCGTTAGTCTAGGTATTCACGCCGATTAATCGGGCCGCGAGGATGATCGCGATAAAACTGCGCGCTGTTACGGAGCACCGAGCAACCTGAAACCGAAATCAACAACAAGAAAAGAATTACTGCGGCGGACTTCATATCAGAAATCCATTTTCGAGTCAGTCTCTATGCCCGGCTTGCTATCGTGTCTGCCGCCCACTTCAACTCCGGCCAATCAAAGCCGCTGCCAGATCGCGCCATTGACGCAGAGGAAGCGCCCACGATTCGGCCGTCAGCACTTGGATGCAAACGTGATCGGCCCCTGCCGACCGATGGGCGCGAACCCGATCGACGATAGCGCTCATGTCGCCCATGCGACGATGGCATCTACCAGCCGATTGCTCCCGCCATTCTTGACATCCTCTTCGCTGAAACCCAGTGCGCGCAAGCTAGTCAAATAGTTGGCCATGGTGAGGTACCAAGACATGTAGGATCTCGCGATTCCGCGCGCTTTAACCGAGTCGGTTTCAAGCACGACGGCTTGCTCTACCGCCAAAAGGCGATGGTCACCCAGAATTTCTCGGGCGCGCGCTGTGTGCTCTGGCGGCACGAAGTAGGGATGCGCGCCGTCGGCACGCTCGGCGGCGAGCTGGAGCATTTTCGGCCCCAGCGCGGCAAGGACTCGGATCGGCTTGGATGCAGGAGGGACCGCATCGTAGGGCGCGACATCCGCATCGAGATAAGCGCGCATGGTCGAAACTGGCTTCTCGTACCGGCGATCTCTAAATTGCTCGACCAGCGGAGCGTGGCTCACCCCGAGACCAAGTATAAAACGATCCGGATAAGCTTCCGCCAGCGTATTCTCTGCGGCGACCATGGCCATCGGACCGCGAGCGTAGATATTTGCGATGCCGGTCGCGACGGCGATATGCCGGGTGCCTGCCAGCAGCACACCTGCGTTGGTCAGTGCTTCGCGCCCCGCGGCTTCGGGCAACCAGATTGCTCCAAAGCCAAGCTGTTCGAGCTCCGCCGCGGCTTCTTGAGTTTTGGCTGCGGGCTGATAGTCCAGTCGAGACGTCCATATCCCGCCGGGTCCAAGGTGTGCCGCTAATAACGGTTTCATATTTTTCTCTCCCGTTGCATCAGGTTCGAGATTACTTAAAACCCGCGACGGCTAGGGCGAAGCAGTAGGCGCGCCCCATCATTTGAGCTTACGCTCACGTAGATATGCCGGAAGTTGATCATCTAAAAAGATCCAGGATAGACGGCTCTCCGTCCATGTATGATCCTGGGGTGTCAGCGTTTCCGGTTCATCCATGCTGCCGAGGGTTACGTCGATGGAGCTGGGCACATCGGCACGCTGATAAGTCAACGCGGTTCCGCAATTGCTGCAGAAAGTGCGACGGACGCTCGCGGACGACGCGTAGGAAGCTGGTTCGCGCTTGGTAAACGTGAATTTGTCTGTGTCAAAACCGGCCCACGTGACAAACGGCGCGCCGCTGGCATGGCGGCAGGTTTTGCAATGGCAATGGGTAATGCCATACGCCGGTCCATGGGCGCGATAGCGAACTGCGCCACAAAGACATCCTCCTTCGATAGTTTGCACGATGATGTCTCGTTGCACTCAACGGGTGAAACTCGTGACGGTCATCCGCAGACCTTGCCTAGTCGGCGTTTTCTTCATCGCACACGGACACGTCCAACAACGCGCCGGCTTCGCGGCAATCCAAATCATATTGCTGCATGAGTAAGGCCGCGGCATCTTCCCGCCGATCTTCACGCAATGCGCTACGCGCTTCGGGCGAGAGAACCTTTCCACCGAGAAGAAGTGGCACAAACGAGAGTTTCATAGAAAAATTTCCTTTCTTTCTTCTTTCCGTGAAACGATAGGCGCAACCGCCATGCCACAGCCGTTTATTGTGAAATCACAACATAAACCGTGATAAACCGGCGGCTTCGATCGGGCAAACTGCTTCTGAGCGTGAAGAAAAGAAAATGTGACGAGCCGCGCCTGCCGAATTGTCGGCAGACGCCGAAATGATGGCTCAATTCGAAGTGACGGTTGGGGCGCAAAGCAATTCTTGTCGCAGCAAAGCCGAACCGATCGCCAAGCGGCGTTAGCGCAACTGATGTGATGTGATTCAGCGGGGCAATTTCCCGCCCACAAAGCGAAATCCGGGATCCCAACCCAGTTCGCGTCGTGCCTTTTCGACCGAAACAAATCCGCTGTCTTCAGCAATGTTAAAAATGCCTGCTGTTCCTCGTTCGATCGCTAGCAGCGCCGCCTGTGCTGCGGCATCGACGTGCAACGGCGCCGATCCGGTCGGCTTATCATTCCCAGTCCCCGGACCGTACAATTGACCGTAACGCAAGACGATGCCTTCGAGAGGCTGCGAAGCGGTGGTCAACCGCTCGAGCGTCGCGACGCCTAGAACGGTGACTGGACGTATTCCCTCGGCATCGAGATCCAGGCCGTCAGTCTCCGAATAAGGTTGCGTTCCGGACCCATAGGCCCAGGCGATGCTCTGGGCAATCAGTCGACGGGCCCCCGCCGCCAAAGCGGAAGCGACGAGGTTCTTGGTTCCCTCACTGCGGATGCGCGCGTTACGTCTGATCGCCTCTGTCATCAGTTTTGGATCCAGCCCGAGGGACAGATCGGTGAGCTGGTGGATGACGACGTCCGGCTGCACCGTTGCCATCACGAGAGACAACGCCGGCGCGTCGAATACATCGATAACGATGGGCTTGACGCCGGCGGCCTCGAGCTTAGCGGCTTTCGTCTCCGACCTGGTCGTCCCGAAAACTTCGTAATCGGCATCGACCAGCATCGGCCCGAGCCGACTGCCGATCGCTCCCGTCGCTCCAGCAAGAAAAACTTTACGATTCATAGCCGGCGCTCCAAAGATCTTAAGTTTGGCCCGCAAGTGCAGGCTCTACCTTCGAGGACATGCTTCGAAAGAAATCGACGACTCCTTCGGACGGAGTCGACCTCGGCAGAATTGCTTTGACGGTTACTTTCGTCCCCTTGGTCACGTTGCGCCATGCGACGCGAATCATCCGTTCACAAGTCCCATCATCTCCTCAGGGTAACGCCCGCCGCTGGCTATGCCGCGCGGGACAACTTCTCCGATACGCTTCCGCTCTTTTGCACTCAACCGAATCTCTGCGGCGGCGGCGTTCTGCTCTAAATAGCTGCGCCGCTTCGTGCCGGGAATCGGGATGATGTCATTGCCTTGAGCCAACACCCAAGCAAGCGCCAGCTGTGACGCCGTACAGCCTTTTTCTTTGGCGATCCCTTCCACTCGTGCAACCAATTCGAGGTTCCGTTGAAAGTTTTCCCCCTGGAAACGTGGATTGGTGCGGCGCCAATCATCTGCTGCCAAATCCTCCTCCCGCTTGAGTTCGCCGGTCAGAAAGCCTCGGCCCAACGGACTGTATGCGACGAACCCGATGCCCAGTTCACGCACGGTTGATAAGATTTCCTCTTCGGGCTCGCGGCTCCAAAGCGAATATTCCGACTGCAAGGCGGTGATCGGATGAACGGCGTTGGCACGGCGGATAGTTTCCGGCGACGCTTCTGACAAACCCAGGAAGCGAACCTTGCCGGCGCGGACCAAGTCAGCTATCGCGCCGACGGTCTCTTCGATCGCCACTTCGGGATCGACCCGGTGTTGATAGTAGAGATCGATCGTGTCGACGCCGAGTCTCTTCAAGCTCGCGTCACACG
>DASWCL010000078.1:0-5939 GCA_036390135.1 Binatia bacterium | reverse complement strand
GGCGGCGGCAACGGACGTCCCGCGCCGGATCCGAATAGCCGGTTACCACGCACATTAGTGCAAGGCGAAGCGAGCAAATATATCGCGGTGGAATACGAACTGCCCAACAACAAAGCTGAGCCCCATGAGATCGCCGTCGACTTGGAAGGCAATGCCTGGATCACGCAACGCGTCGGCGGCAAGCTCGGCCGCCTCGATCCCAAGGGTTTTACCTATACAGAATTCACCCCGCCTGCCGGGCAATCACAAACCAACCGTCTGAACGCGATTACCCGCGCCGCCAACGGCAAGCTTTGGTTCATCGACGGCGGCCCCAACCGCCGCTGGTTAAGCATCGACCCGAAGACCCAGGAGTTCGAGGTCTACGAATTGCCGAAGCTAAAAAATGGCTCCGCCAGCGGCAACACGATGCGCGTGCATCCGGACGGCAGCGTCTGGTTGAATTCGATTGCCGCGAACCAGGTCATTCGACTGGATCCCGCCACTAAAGAATTTACCGTCTTCGAAGTGCCGGCGGGCGTCAAGCGGGGCCGCACTGCGAATCCCTATGGCATGGCGATATCGGGCGACAACAAGGTTTGGTTTATCGAGAATGCGGTCAGTCAAATGGGCCGCATCGATCCGAAGACCGGAAAGATCGATGAGTTCCCGATCTTTGTAAAAAATCCGGTGGCGCGCAAAGGCGGCATGGATTCGGAAGGCAATGTGTGGGTCGGCCTGCATGGCGCCGGCAAGTTGATGAAGATCGATTACAAAACCGTCAAGATGACCGTCTACGATCCGCCGACCGAAGATGCCGGCCCCTATTCCGTCCAAGGCGATCCCAAGAGCCCGCTGGTGTGGTTCAGCGAACAGCATGTCGACAAGGTCGCGCGTTTCGATCCGAAAACTGAAAGGTTCACGGAGTTTCCGCTGGCCAGCGCCGAGTCCGATCCGCGCCGAATCGAAGTCGATCCGACCAATCCAAACCGCATCTGGTGGTCAGGAAATCTGTCCGGCCGCATGGGTTATGTCGAGCTGTTGAAATGAATCGGCGCGAAGCGCCGCGGAGCCGAAATTTACTGTATCGACATAGAACGACGACGGCCATGTCTTGGCGAACACGTTTGGCGTGCGCGACAATTGTCATCGCACTTACTGTCGCGTGCGCGAGCCTCGGTCACACCCAAGAAAATCCCTATCGTGTTGCCGAAAGTTGGGCGAAGCTTCCCGAAGGAAGGACGTGGGGTTCGACCGCCGCTGTCGACGTTGACGCCAACGATCACATTTGGGTTGCCGAGCGCTGCGGCGCCAACAGCTGCGCGGGCTCCGATCTGGCGCCGATATTTGAATTCGATCCGTCAGGCAAATTGCTCAGAAATTTCGGCGCCGGCCTATTCGTGTTTCCTCACGGCATCGCGCTAGACAAAGACGGCAACGTTTGGGTGACCGATGGCCAGGGAAAAGATGGCAAAGGTCATCAGGTTTTCAAATTCAGTCCCGACGGCCGAATCTTGATGACGCTCGGCAAAGCCGGAGTCGCCGGCGACGGTCCGGATGAGTTTAATCAACCGTCCGATGTCATCGTCGCGGCCAATGGCGATATTTTCGTTGCCGACGGCCATGGCGGCAATTCAAACGCGCGCATCGTCAAGTTCTCGAAGGATGGGAAATTTATAAAAACCTGGGGTAAGAAAGGCATCGCGCCCGGCGATCTCGACACGCCCCACGGCTTGGCGTTCGATTCCAAAGGACGCTTGTTCGTCGCCGACCGGAACAATAATCGCATTCAGATTTTCGATCAGGAAGGTAATTATATCGAGCAGTGGACGCAATTCAGCCGGCCGAGCGGCATTTTCATCGACGCCAAGGATAACATTTACGTCGCCGACTCCGAGTCGAACTCCGTGCGCCCCCATCCCGGCTGGAAGCGTGGCATTAGAGTCGGCAACGTAAGCGACGGCTACGTTACGGCTTTTATTCCGGACCCGGTGGAGACCGTTAAAGGAACGAGCGCCGCCGAAGGCGTTGCTGCAGATTCGCTGGGTAATATCTATGGCGCGGAAGTCGGTCCGAAGGCGCTCAAGAAATACATCAAGAAGTAATCGCCCTATCGATCAGAACAAGCTCTGTTTGGAGCGCATCCGTCATTCGCGCACACGCTCCCCGTTTTCATTGAATACCGAGTATCGCGCTCATGAGACCGATCGCGGCCGAGCCGAGAATCACCCACAGCGAGTCTATCTTACTAAAGGAAAATATGAGGAAGCTCACAGCCGCGATGCCGACTAATACAAAGTCCGTCAATGCTCCTTGAGCGAGCCGCAGGGTCGTCACGGCCAGCAATCCGGCGCTGGCCACAGTCGACGCCCGGATCGCGCCCCTCATCCTCGGCAGATCGGCGCGAGTGCCCACAAAGTAAACCAGGGGAATGATAAGAAACGCCGGCGTCACCATCGCAAGCCACCCAAGCCATGCTCCGGTTAAACCAGCTACGAGATAACCCACGCTTACAACATACAGTCCATTCGGCCCGGGGCCGGCGCGGCCGGCTGTGACGGCGAGATTCAATTGGCGATCGGTAAGAAATTGATGCCGGATCACGAGATCCTCGCGCAACACCGGGAGCGAGCTCAAGCCGCCGAAGGACGTCATTGTGGCTTTGAGGAGTAGAAGGTATAGGAGGACAAATTTCACGCGCGCTCCTCGCATGGCCAAATCGCGCCGATGATCGCGGCGCCGGCGAGGATTTCAATCGGTGACATCGACCACCAGCGGGCACTGAACACGCCCAACAACAAAATAACCGTGCGTACTGTTGTACCTGCATTGAGCTCGGGTTTGACCAGCAGCCAAGCGGCGGCCCACATCAGCCCGATCGACGCGGCGAGAACTGCAGCAAGCACTGCCAGCGCCCGTGCGTTGCCGCTCATCGACGTAAATGCCAGCGTCAACAAAACTGCGCCCACGGCAGACGGCACCGACACTGCAAGCACTGCGGCAAGCGCGCCGGCCGAACGCCGCATCATCCACGCGGTCGCGGCGCAGAACGCGAGGATTGCGGTGCCCGGCGTTACCTTAGCCAAGCTTTGCGCCAGACCGTACTGATCCCGCGTGAGCCATTCTTTCCTGTACACGAGCTCGCGTTGTAGCAGTGCCGTGATGGCATCGCCCCCGCCGAACGTGAGGTTGCCCGCACGAAGAAATACCGTCGCCAACGATCGTAGTTTCATTTTTTCAAGTGCCTCCGTCCGAAGTCACTTATAATACCAGGAAGCAACACTTGTTAAGCGCTACCGGCGGCGGCGACATCGCGCGTGAAGATCAAATAGAGAGATGAAACTGCTTGTACGGGGTCGACTTGTTCAGCATCGGTACCGCCCACGGCGAGTCATTCAACAATCACCGCGTTCGCGCGGTTGTCGAGCAGCTCACGAACCATCCTAATCAGCGTCCGTACAGCATTACCGTGACGCGACCTTCTCGCCGGCCGACGTCGATCTTCTCGTGCACTACTCTGAGGTCAG
The DNA here is from genome assembly GCA_036390135.1 of Binatia bacterium. Lineage (GTDB taxonomy): Bacteria > Desulfobacterota > Binatia > UBA9968 > UBA9968 > DP-20. Next base: position 2,433 of record DASWCL010000078.1, on the reverse strand, counting down.
CGTCCCGTTCGCCCAAACGCTCCCAACCACCGGCCATGGCCGTCCGTGGTTGCCCAGGCTGCCAGCAGACAGGTCAAGCAAAGAACCGAAAGTCCGCGCCAAAGTCGCATGATCGAATCTCCTAGACACATCCGCATTTGCATGAATGAGACCTTTAAACGTCGCTATTTTATTACCCACAGGCGTCGCCAGGCAGAGCATCACGATCTCCGTCAAAATTGACGCTAGACAACTTCCCCTAATCTGGAGTAAACAAACCCAAAACGGACGGCACGATGATCGTCTCCCTGCTTATCTTGCACAGTCTATTAGCCGTGGCGCTGCTCGGGGCGATTACCCACCAAGCCATAAGCGCTTGGGTGCCGACGAATCGTGGGACGGCGGGCTCATTTATCGGGCGCATGCGGTCGGTGCCGGCGACATCCTACGTCAACGCGATCGTTGTGCTTTATGCGCTCACCGCGCTCTTGGGCGCGATTATTTATCCCAGTTATCGTTTGAATGTGAGAATCGTGCTCGAACAAATGCAACTTCATATTCCCAACGGCGCCTTTGAACTAAAGGAACATTTTGTTGCGCTCGGCTTGGGCATGCTGCCGGCCTATTGGTACTTCTGGCACGATCCGCACGCCGCCGAGTACACGCGTACGCGTGCGGTCCTGACCGCGATCCTCGCCTTTATCGTTTGGTGGGGCTTCCTCGTCGGACATATTCTCAACAATATTAGAGGATTTGATTTATGACCGGCGGGCGCTCTGTCCCAATGTTTGTGACCATCTTCGCGGCCGCATACGCGGTCCTCTACGTTTTTTCCGTGCAGTATAATCTCGCGTTGTTTACCTATCACGCAGCGACGGAGGAATTTTACTTTCTCGTGAAACCGGCGAGCGAAGGACCGGCAATGTATTGGTACGGTTGGTTGGCGACGTCGGCCCTGGGCGCCCTGGCGATCGCCGCCCTAACTACCTGGCTACCGAACGGTTTGATCAATCGATTGTGGTCCGGATTGTCATGGACTGTACCGCTCGCCGTCATGGGCGTCTTTGTTTTTATTTTGCGGCGCTATTTTCTGCGCTAGAATAAAATCGCGCCAGACGATGAAAGGAGCGCCATGAAGGTCGACGCAACATTTACCGCCACTCTAACCCTCGTTGGTTGGTTGGCGATCTTTGGTGCCGCGTGGGCGGGAGGAAGCGATGACGAAGGCCCCGACGCTCATCAAGACAACGGACCCGCGTATTTCGGATTTGTCAAAGACGAAAGCGGTAAGGCGATTCCCGATGCCAAAGTTACTGCCGAAGTAAAGGGGCGCGGCTCAGTCATCACCCGCACTAATGGCACCGGCGCGTACAAACTTCCCGCTTTCGGTAAGGAAGTGCCTCCGAACAACGTTACCATTGCCTGCAGCAAAGAGGGCTTCAAACAGACCCGTAGCTTCACCCGAACGCCGCTCAACAAAAAGCCGCTGGCGGCGATCGAGATTCAGTGCACCATGCAGCGCCTCAGCGCGAAGTAGAATCGATGCGCCGATCGATATCCTCCTCGCGCGCGGTCGCAAGGTTGTTCTTCACGGTTCTGGCGCAACTGATTCTCGCATTGCCGTTTCTTGTTTTCGTCGGCTCCTTAGCGGCGCAAACCATTCCTCTGCGCTACGCGCAAGCTTACTCGGCGATGCGCAGCATTTTTTCGCTGCCCGTATCGGTCGCAGATCGTCAGGGCTTCTTTCGCCGCGAAGGATTAAACTTTCACGTCGTCGTGCCGATTCCGGGCGGCTCGGACAAGATGATCGACTCGCTGCACGATGACAGCGCAGATGTCACCCACATCGCGACGGCGTTTTTGATCCGCGCCGTGCTCAACGGCTCAGACGCCGTGGCCATCGCCGGCGAATTTAATAATCCGATTTACAGTCTGGTTGCCAGACCCGAGATCAAAAACATCGCGGACCTCAAAGGAAAACTGATCGGCCTTGCCGACGAAGCCGGCACGATCACAATCTCCACGCGCAAGCTGCTCGCACTGCACGGCCTGCGCGAAGGCGATTTTCGGGTCAAGATTATCGAGGGGACGCCGGCCCGCTTCACCTGTCTGAGACGAGGCGACTGCGATGCGGTTCCGCTCGGCCAGCCGCAAGATTTTTTAGCGTTGAACGAAGGTTATCGACTGCTCGGACTTTCGACTGAAGTCGTGCCAGAGTTCCTCTACACCGTCACGGCGGTGCGCCGCTCCTGGGCCGAAGCGCATAAAGACGCCATCGTTCGTTATGTGCGCGCGCTTGGCGGCGCGTTCAAATTTATCCGCGACCCGGCCAAGCGCGATGTGGTCGTTAAAACCATCGTCGACACGACGGGTTCCACCGAAGCAATTGCCAAACAAACGCTCGCCTTGTTTTTCGATCCGGAACGGGGTGTGTTGCCAAAGCAAGCGGAGATC
>DASWCL010000077.1:0-13585 GCA_036390135.1 Binatia bacterium | reverse complement strand
ACGGTTTCTTCGTGCAGCCAGCTATTGTACTGCTTAAAAGACTTCTCGCCCGCATAGACTTCCATCCAGTGGATTTTCTTTTTGCCCTTGTAGGCTTTTTCCACGGCTGCATCGAACACGCGCGCCGAAGCGCGCCAAATATCGCGGCCGGTGCCGTCGCCTTCGATATACGGAATGATTGGGTTGTCGGGAACCTGAACCTTTTTGTTGGCTCCCATGGTGATCTTTGCGCCGCCCGTCGGGACTTTTACCACTTTATACTCTGCCATGTTCTCCTCACCTGCAAAAATAGCCTAAGGGCCTTCTACAAATCTAAACGCGCCTTAGGCTATTTGCTTAAAAATGAATTTTTAACTGCTCGAAACTAACTGATAAACTAGGGCGAGTCAAGGCGCTTAACTACTCGTTTTTCTTCTGCTCTAGCCACTTTTCCAGGTAGCGTCCGGCGACGTCTCTGCCGCCCAAACCAAAGGCCAGAGCCAGCGCCAAACAGACCGCGCCGAAGACCAAAATGAATGCCCAGATGACGATCTCTGAAGCGATATCGAGGATCTCAAAGATGCCCGCAACGACGAAGATCGTCGTGCCGATATAAGCGGCGCGGCCGATCGACTGCGCCGCATCGAGGCCCGCGTTGGCGCAAGAAGTTCGCGTCACGGTTTCCAAAAAATTCGCGAAATAAAGCCCGAGGATCAGGGTCACCAACGCGGCGACGATTTTTGGAATGTAAAGATAGATCGTGTGCAACGTATCAGTGGCACCGCTTAGGTTGAGCGTCTCCAAGGTCGTCACTATGGCGATCAGAAAAAGAAACCAGAATGCCAGCAGTCCAATAATGTCCGAGGGCTCCTGTTTGATGCCGCCGCGCTCGAGAATCTGCTTGATGCCGGCTCGCTCTGCCAGTGCGTCGAATTGGCAAAGCTTGAGTAACCGGACGATGACCCTTTTAATCACGTTGCAAATCACCCAGCCGAGCAAAAGAATTGCAATGGAGAAAAATAAATTCGGCAAAAAAACCGCGATCTTGGTGATAAAAGCATCCCAAAACCCGGTGACGGTGACGATGGGATTCATTAACTCCTCCTTAGGCGCGACTGACCGCGTAACTACTAAATAGAGGTGTTGCGGTAAAAATGTCAAACCAGGAGGTAAACAATCAGATCATGAAGCGCGCTTGAAACCGACACTTGCGCTAACTATAGTCGTTCAACTCGAAAGCGACATCGTCAATCCTGCGCCCTCAGCGAGACCAAGACTTGCGGCTGTCCATCGAAAAATTATCCAAAGCCTACGGCTTTCTGTGGGCGCTGCGGGATCTTAATCTCATTCTGGAGCCCGGCGATTTCGTCGCCCTGCTCGGTCCCAACGGCGCCGGTAAAACGACGCTGCTAAAACTGCTCGCCGGCTTGATCGCCCCCACCGGAGGCTCGGTCCAATTCGACGGCGTTACGCTGGCGCGCATGGCGCCCGCCGAGCGTGCCAAGACTGGATTTTTAACTCCAACGGATCACCTTTATGACAATCTGACGGCACGAGAGAATCTCAATTTTTTTACCTCGCTCTATAACCGGCCAACGGATTCTCAGGCGATCGACGCCGCGCTCGAACACGTTGCGCTCGCCCCGCGCGCCGACGAATTCGTGGCGAATTTATCGAGCGGGATGCGCTGTCGCCTCTCGATCGCCAAGTGGCAACTCCTCCAACCGAGCCTGTTACTGCTCGATGAACCTTACGGCGTGCTCGACGGCAGCGGCGTCGATCTTTTGGAAAAGTTTCTTCAGGCGCAATGCGCCACTGGCAGCGTCGTCATCATGGCCTCACATCATGTTTCTCGCGTGCTCAACATCTCCAGCCGCGCCGTCATCCTCAAGCAAGGTCGGGTGGCGTTCGATGAAATCAAGCGCCAACCTTGGCCAACCTTCGATCAAGCCTTCAGCGAGTTTCTGCCCCATGGAGAGCCATGGCGCTCCTAAAACAAACGTTTCTGTTGCTCCGAAAAGACTTGCGCCTGGAGCTGCGCCGGCGCGACAGTCTATTGACCATGTTTTTTTTCGGCACGCTGCTGCTCTTCGTCTTTCACTTTGCTTTCGACCTGGCGCCCGACAGAGTCGCCGAAATGGCGCCAGCGCTGCTTTGGCTCGCGTTTCTTTTTACCGGCACTCTCGGTCTCGCCCAACTCTTTCAAGCCGAGCGCGACAATCATTGCCTCGATGCCTTGCTCATGTCGCCGCTCGATCGCGGCGCGCTGTTTCTCGCCAAGACGGGTTTCAACTTGGTTCTAATGCTCCTGGTTGAAATCGTGGTCATGCCGCTTTTTTGGATCCTTTTCAATTTAAACTCGTGGAATTTGCTACCGCAATTATTTCTGGTTACCTTGTTAGGCACGATCGGCTTCTGTGTGTTAGGCACGCTAATGTCCGCGATCACGTTGCGCGCGCGAGCGCGCGAGCTTTTGCTGCCGCTGGTGCTCTTTCCACTGATGATCCCGGTGATACTTGCGACCATCCGCTGCATGGAAAATGTGATGCTCACGGGCGCCCTCGGGGAGGCGTCCTCATGGTTGCGGCTGCTTTTAGGTTTCGATGTGATATTTCTGACCCTCGGCGTGCTCCTCTTTGATTGGGTGATTGAAAGTTAAGATGGGCCAAGCAGCGCAACCGACCAAAAAACCCAAGGGCATTCTCGGCGCTCTGGCGCTCATCGCCATCGCCATCGGTTTGTACTGGGGCCTGGTGATCGCGCCGCCCGACGCCTATCAGGGCGAAGTGCAGCGCATCATGTATCTGCATCTGCCGAGTATTTTAACCGCCTATCTTTCCTATTTTCTCGTCTTTGTCGGCAGCGGCATGTATTTGTGGAAGCGCGAGAAGCGCGATGATATCCTAGCCCACTCGGCCGCCGAGATCGGCGTGCTCTTCACCGCACTCACGATCATCGAAGGCTCGATCTGGGGCCGGCCGACTTGGGGCGTATGGTGGACTTGGGACGCTCGACTGACGCTTACCGCAATTCTGTTACTGATCTACACCGGCTACTTGATGCTGCGCTCGCTGATCGAAGACGATAGTCGCGCCGCGTCGGCCGCCGCCGTCTTGGGCATCATCGGTTTTCTCGATATCCCGCTGATCCACATGTCGGTTTATTGGTGGCGTACGCTGCACCAACCGCCGTCGATCCTGCAGCCCAACAAACCTCCCTGGGAAAACGTCCATCCGGCGATGCTGACGGCGCTCGCTATCAGTTTCGTCGGCTTCCTGTTACTTTACTTTTATCTGTTATCATTGCGTTACAGGCTCGGGGAAATGCGGGAAAAGATTAAAGCGCAGCGCTTGGAGCGAGGCGGCTAATGCGACCCTGGGGCTTTGTTTCCCTGGCGTACGGAATTGTTTGGGGCGCGATCGCGGTGTACGTTTTTTTGTTGAAGCGCCGTTACCATACCGCGCAAACCGAGCTGGGCGCGCTTGGCTCGGCGGAACAGACAAACAACCATGTCAAAGAATAAGCGTTTCTTGATCGGCGGGATCATCATCCTGGCCGCAATTTCTTACCTGGTCGTCGGCGGCATGAAAGAGGCGATCGTCTATTTCGTCACGCCGTCGGAACTGAAGGCCAAAGAGAATTCATCGGCCAACAAATTTCTGCGCATGGGCGGCATGGTCGTCAAAGGATCCCTGCAAAAAGATTTGCAAACTCTCACCTACCGTTTCGATCTCACCGACGGCAGCACAACTTTTCCGGTGTATTTCAAAGGCATCCCGCCGGATCTTTTTACCGAAGGCAAAGGCGCCGTCGTCGAGGGACGCATCGGCAGCGACGGCGTGTTTCACGCGACCACGATCATGGCGAAGCACGCCGAAGAATACAGCCCCCATGCCGACGCCAAAGAAGCCGCAAAAAGTTTTATTCCCGCCAAGGAAACAAGCGCCAAGTGACAGCCAATCTCGGCCATACCTCGATCCTGCTCGCCTTTATCGTAGCGCTTGCTGGGATCGTGAGTTCCATCATTGCCGGGCGCTCGGGCGACCAACGATATCTGTCGGTGGCGCGCTACGCGATTCTCGCCCAATTCGCTTTGGTCACGCTGGCCGCGACGGCGTTGATCTACGGCCTGGTCACCACCGACTTTTCGATCAAGTATGTCGCCTTCAACACGACTCGCGCCACGCCGGTCTATTACCGGGTCACCGGACTTTGGGGCGCTCTCGAAGGCTCGCTGCTTCTGTGGGAATGGGTCCTGATTATTTTTTCAGGCATCGTCGCGTGGCTCTACCGCGATCGCCAGAAGGACACAATGCCATGGGTGATCATGATCTTTTGCATCGTATCGGTGTTTTTTCTCGGCGTCGTCGGTTTTCTCTCGAATCCCTTTGAAATTATCTCGCCGGTGCCGCTCGACGGGCGCGGCTTAAACCCGCTGCTCGAAGACGCCAACATGATGACCCACCCGCCGCTGCTCTACACCGGCTTCGTCGGTCTCACTGTCCCCTACGCCTTCGCCATGGCAGCACTGATCGTCGGTAAACTCGACGAAGCTTGGATCGTTAGCACGAGGCGTTGGACGATCACCGCATGGTTTTTTCTCACCATTGGCAATCTCGTCGGCGCCTGGTGGTCGTATCACGTCCTCGGCTGGGGCGGTTACTGGGCGTGGGATCCGGTGGAAAATGCCGCGTTCATGCCTTGGCTGCCGGCGACGGCCTTTTTGCACTCGATCCAGGTTCAGGAACGGCGGCGCATGCTGAAAGTGTGGAATCTGTCGTTGATCATTGTCGCTTTCAGTCTCACCATCTTCGGCACTTTTCTCACCCGCTCAGGGATACTTTCCTCGATTCACGCGTTTTCGTCAGGACCCGTTGGTGGTTTTTTTCTCGGTTTTCTCGCCATCATCCTGCTCGGTTCCTTCGGCCTGGTGGCTTATCGCGCCGACATGCTCAAGGAGCAGCCGGAGCTCGATTCGATGGTCAGCCGCGAGTCGGCTTTTTTGCTTAACAACATCGTGCTCGTCTCAGCGCTTTTTACGATCTTTCTCGGCACGATATTTCCCTTGCTTTCCGAAGCCGTCGCCGGGGTTCAAGTCAGCGTGGGTGCGCCTTATTTTAATTCCGTTACCGTGCCGCTGTTTTTATTCCTGGTCTTTCTCATGGCCGTCGGCCCGATCATCGCCTGGCGCCGCGCTTCGTGGGACAATCTGAAACGCAATTTTCTCTGGCCGGCGGCCACTGCGCTCGCATTGGGCTTGGGCTTATTTGCCTGGAAAGTGCGCGACTTTATGCCGCTCCTGGGATTTACGTTGTTCGCCTTCGTTGTATTTTCGATTTTCTACGACACCGCGTCGGCGCTGCGCGCGCGCAAGCGTATCGCCGGCGAAGGGATGATCCGCGGCCTCGTGACTCTGGCGCGGCGCAACCAGCGGCGCTACGGCGGCTTCGTCGTGCATCTCGGCGTAGTGTTGATCATGATGGGCATCGCCGGGTCGATGTCGTACAGCATCGAAAAAGAAGCCACCATGGCGCTCAAGCAGGAACTGCAGGTGGGCAACTACCGCATCCTGTTCAACGGCTTGAAGGGCTCGCAGCAACCAACCCACTTTCGTGTCGAAGGCGCTTTCCACGTTTTTCACAATGGTGACGATCAAGGCATCATGAATCCCGCGCTAAAATTCTTTCCGACACAGCAATCGCCCGTTGGCCGCGCCGTGCACCAGAGTAGCTTGAGCGAAGATATTTATTTGATACTTTCAGGCTTTAGTGAAGTCGATCAAAATCAGGCGACGTTGAAAGTGCTGGTCCGCCCGCTGGTGGTCTGGATGTGGATCGGCGGCTTTGTCATCGCGCTCGGGACATTGATCTGTATCTCGCCGATCGGCAAAACAGACTTCTCGGAGCCATGATTTTTCGGAATCTGGAATTTGGAATGTGTAATCTGAGATCTGAAATCTGCCATTCCGGGCGGAGCGAGGACTTATGCCCTGGCGCCGTTTAACGATCACGATTGCGATTATCGCGCCGATCCTGGCGTTGCTCGCCTATGGATTCACGCGCGATTCGCGTTACATCGTCTCGCCCTTGATCGCCAAACCGGCGACGCCGTTTACGATCACGCTCTTCGATGGCCGCCGCAAGCTGACACTGGATGACTTGCGCGGCAAAGCCATATTTGTAAATTTCTGGGCGTCGTGGTGTGTGCCCTGCCGCGAAGAAGCCCGCGACCTCGAAGCGGCATGGCAGAAAGTCAAAGACAAGAATATGGTCTTTCTCGGAGTCGCGCTGCAGGACACCGATAAAAATTCGTTGGAATTCTTAAAGGAGTTCAACGTCAGCTATCCCAACGGCAAGGACGAGTCCGGCAAGATCGCCGTCGACTACGGCACGTGGGGCATACCGGAAAGTTTTTTTATCGATCCCCAAGGCCACATTACCTACAAGCATGTCGGCGGCATCCGCGCCGCGTTGGTCATCGCCAAACTCGATGAAGCCGCCAAAAGCATCGTCAGCGCCCAGGAAGGCAAAGGCGATTACTCGGCTGTTCGTTGACGATCATGAGCCGGCGCGCATTATTTGCTTTACTCGTCCAATTGATCTTCTTCGCCGGTCGCCTTTTTGCCGCGCCTGCGCCCGATCTCGACGATCAAACCCGCGCCATCGCGACTGAGCTCCGCTGCGTCGTCTGTCAAAACCTCTCGGTTGCCGACTCGCCTTCGGAAATGGCGCAGCAGATGCGCGCCATCGTGCGCGAGCAACTGCAGGCGGGCAAATCCCCCGAACAGATCAAAGACTTCTTCGTGTCAAAGTACGGCGAGTGGGTGCTGCTCAAACCGAAGACCACCGGCTTCAGCGCGCTTTTGTGGATCTTACCGTATGTCGTGCTTGTCGTGGGTGTCATCACCGCGCTATGGTTCGTTCGGCGCTGGGTGGCAAAGAAAAAAATAACGCAGCAATCAGCGGCTCAACCTCCAATATCGCAACAACTCCGAAGTGAGCTGTTACGAGAAGACATCGAGCAGCCCGATCTCGAAGACGCCAGCGCCAAAGCGCAACTCCTGCGCGAACGTGCCCGGCTGCGCCATGAACTCAACGATCTCGACTTCGACTTTCAATCGGGCAAGCTCTCCGAGTCGGATTACGCTGGGCTCAAGCAGGAAATCGAAGCAAAGGCCGCGACTGTCATTCAACAGCTCGATTCACTTCCGCGGGAACCAAGGGTTAAGCCCCGGTCGGCTAGCAAGTCCCGCGACCGCGATGCCAAAAGCAGCGCTAACCAATCTCAATTTCGCCGCTGGCAGATCATCGCCGGCGGAACGTTTCTCATGCTCTTTGGCTTGGCGCTCGGCGTCATGTTGACCAAGGCGGTTCGCCCGCGTGGCTCGGAAAGCGACACGATGACCGGTGACTTTCTCACGGGTACGCCCTCGGTATCCGGCGACGTGCGTGCTGCGCTGGACGAAGGGAAGAAAGCCTTCGGCAATCAGGAATTTCCTAAAGCTATCGAGGCTTTCAAGAAAGTCCTCGCCGCCGACCCGAACAACCCGGAAGCGCACAGCTATATGGGATTTATCCTGGTGCAAGCCGGCCACGGCGACGGCGCGTTGATGGCGTTCGACAAAGCGCTGTCGCAAGCGCCGAATTTTCCCATGGCGCTATGGGGCAAAGGCATGGTCTTGTATCAAGACAAAAAAGATTACGCCGGCGCCCGTGAAATTCTCGAGCGGCTTTTGAAACTAGTTCCTCCCGGCGAAGAACGAAACGAGATCGTCAAAGTACTTGCCGAAATCCCGGCAACAGGCGGCAGGGCAAACGGAACCAAGGCAACCGAAAGAACTACCGCGGCTTCATCCTCTTCAGCGCAAATCAGCGGCAAAATCACCATCGACCCAAAACTAAAAGCCAGCATCGATCCCAACGCCGCGCTCTTCATCATCGCCCGCCCCGCCGCAGGCGCCGGCGGCCCGCCGCTCGCCGTCAAAAAAATCGACCGCCCGACTTTCCCTCTCGATTACGCGCTGAGCCAAGACAACGTCATGATGCAAGGCATGCCTTTCACCGACAAAATCAACATCACCGTCCGCCTCGATAAAGACGGCAATCCCGTCACCCGCACTCCGGGCGATATGACTGGCGATTACAAGAAAAATCCAGTGGAAGTCGGAACGAAAAACGTGGATATCATGATTGACCAAGTCACGCACTGAGCGTGAAATCGCTCATTGGTTGGCATCGATGAATCGGATGGCCCTCATGACTGCGGCACTGATAGGAAGCCCGGTTCCGTCATGGGCTACCGTAAGCGAGTGGGACTTTAGGGGCGCAATTCATTGCGCCCGTTTCTTACGTGCAGTTAATTGCTATTTGGCTGAATCGGGCGCGATAAATCGCGCCCCTACGTCGGCCGGCGAATTTATCGACGACGAGCATCGGGCCATTGCGTTCGGCGGTCAGCTCGGTCAGTCCGCCGACGTCGAGCTCCAAGTCGACGCCTTCGACGAATTGCACCTCGCCGACCGCATCTGCCGCTTTTATAAAATCACCCAGTGAATCGAACGGCATGAATCAAACCTCCAACCGCCTCAGTATTTCGCCGTGTATCTAGACGAGATTCTTCGCCTCTGGCTCAGAATGACACAACAGACTGTTTTACGAGCGTGCCGCAATCAGCTGTCATGCTGAACGAAGTGAAGCATCTCGACCGATAACGCATTACCCGCCGCGCAACGCCCGATAGATTTTCTCCGCCGTAATCGGCAGATCTTTAATTCTTACACCCACGGCGTCTTCGATCGCATTGGCGATCGCCGGCGCCACCGGCGAAATAGGATTCTCGCCGATGCCCTTAACTTTGTACGGACCGACACCGCTATCGCTTGGAACGATCACAGTCTTGAGCGGAGGAATATCCCTAGCGGTGGGAATTTTGTATTCGCCGAAGTTCGCGACTTCGACTCTGCCATCCTGCACCGGCAGATATTCGATCAAACCGTAGCCGAGCCCCTGAACGACGCCGCCGTCGATTTGTCCCTGATGGCCGACGGGGTTCACGATCATTCCGGTATCGTGCGCCGTTGTCAGTCGGCGCAATGTGACTTCTCCAGTCTCGGGGTCGACGGCAACCTCTGCAACCTGGGCGGCAAAGGCGGTCACCGGAGAATGATCATCGTCTTTATTAAACGACTCTCCCGTGATCGAGCGGCCGGCTCCTGCCAGAAGTTCATTCCAGCGTTGCCGCTTCTTGGTCTTCTTGTTAACGAGATCTCTACCTGCCAGAGCTGTATCGCTCTTCGACCAGCCGAGCCGCTTCTCTGCGAGCTCCAGCAATTCTTCCTTCGCCGCCCGCGCGGCTTGGAATGCCGCGCCAGTAGCAACGCGGGTGCCGCGACTGCCGCCGAGGCCGGAATCGGAAGCAACACCGGAGTCGGTGTCCAGAGTGTTGATCTGAATCTCGTCGGGATCGCAAGCAAGCTCCTCAGCCGCGATCTGCCTGAGCGTCGTGTAGGTGCCCGTGCCTTGTTCGAAGAAAGATGTGTGAATCACGATCGAGCCATCGGGATTGAGCTCGACCTTTAACGATGTCGTGCCGCCGCCGGGCCCGCGGTAACCCATCGCGACGCCGCGGCCGATATATTTTCCTTTCGTTGATGAATAACCCGCAGCCTTCGCCGCGGCCTCCAAGGTCGCCTTAGCCTTGATACCTCGATAGTGAGCGCCGGTGAGCGTGACATCGCCTTCCTCCATGAGATTCTTCATGCGAAATTCGTACGGGTCCATACCAATCTTTCGCGCCACGCAATCCATATGGGATTCCGCGGCGAAAAATCCTTGGGGTTCACCGGGCGCGCGCATCTGGCCGCCGGGAAGATTGTTCGTGTAGACGCGCGAGACCGCGATGCGCGCGTGCTGCGCGCGATAGCAGCCGCCCGCATGAGCGATGCCGCCGACAACGGCGCCGGGTCTAAATCCCCCGTAGGCGCCGGCGTCGAGATAAGCGTCCATTTGATGGGCGACCATCATTCCGTCGCGCTTGACGCCGGTCTTCAATTTCATGATCGCCGCGTGACGCGGCGCGCCGGCAAAAAATTCCTCGCGGTATTCCATGACCATCTTCACCGGTCTTCCCGTGCGCACCGCCAGCAAATAACAAATCGGCTCATCGATGGGCGCGCCCTTGCCGCCAAAGTCGCCGCCGATCGCCACAGGATTGACGCGAATCTTTTCCTTGGCAATGCCGAAGGCTTGCGACATGCTTTCTTTCAATCCGTGCGGCACTTTGTTGGGCGACCACATCTGCACCCGATCCCGGTCATCGATCCACACCAGGCAACAGTGCGGTTCGAGAAAAGACTGATGCACGCGGGGCACGGTGAAAGTATTTTCAACAATCACATCAGACTGCTCGAATCCTGCCTCGACGTCGCCACGTGTAAACACGTCGTGGACGAAACGATTGGTCGGTTGTTGGAGCGGTTTAGGCAGTCCTTTGTAACTCGCCACGTCGGGATGAATGATCGGCGCGCCTTCCTGTACGGCCGCTTGCGGGTCGAATACGGCAGGCAACTCCTCGTATTCGACTCGAAGAAGGGTCAATGCATCTTCAACCTGCTCGAGCGTATCCGCCGCCACGGCCGCGACGCGCTCGCCCATGAACCGGGCGCGCTCTTGCGCCAGAACCGAAATATCACGATAGCGGCGGCCGTAAAGAATCCCGCGCACGTCATTGCCCGTAAGCACCGCACGCACGCCCGATGCTTTTTCCGCGCGAGAAGTATCGATGCCCTTGATGCGCGCGTGGGAATATGGACTACGCAGCGTCTTCGCCCACAAGGTTCCCGGCAGCAAGATGTCCGAAGTATAGCGCGACTCGCCTGTAACCTTTCCGGTGTTATCTGTGCGGGGTGTCGGCTGTCCGATGATTTGATAGCTCACGTGAGTCCTCCTAGAAGCCATCGTGATCGTGTTCGTGATACGTGATCGCAGAATTCCGAACACGTTCCACGATCACGAACACGTTTATTTTAGATATCCCTTCTCCTTATAATACTTTGCCGCGCCCCGATGGAGCGGCACTCGCAGCGGACATTTTTCCGAACCTTGGCAGAGCTCTCGCATATTGAGCGGCTGGTCGTCATCCACAGGAATAAATTTCTGCTTTTCATCGATCGTTTCGATGGCGGCGTACGCGACTCGGTCGGGCAGCCATTTGTGCGTCACCAGCGCCCAGCCGCTGAAGTCGATGGTCGGGACATCGTGGCTAAGTTGACGATATCGACTCTGCGGCAGGACGGTGCCACTGTAACCCAATCGCTCGAGTTTTTTGACGGTCTCCGTCTCGATGGGGATGATCTCGTAACCGTTCTCAAGCGCTTGATCCAGCCATCCGCCCACCGTGCTGACACCTTCATCGAATATCGCGGTAAGCGAATGCTCCGCGATCCCTTTGCCCCGCTGCGGCGCGTCCGGCCGTGGGCATTCCTGTACTTTTCCGCCCCAACGCCGGATCTTCCCGAACGAGATTCCGTAGAACGAAAGAATCGTCTCGATGGTGTAGTAGGTTGCGTTGTTGACGCCGGAGAATCTCGTCGATACCCGTAGCGGAATTTTCCGCCGAGCGATGTCGTGCAGCGACTTCACCGCCAGCTCTTTCGACACCACAAGTGCGATGCGGTCCCAGGACGGAAAACAGCCCAAGATCCGCAATGCCATTTTCTGTTTAAAGTAACCTTTGCCGAGGTAAGCCATCGCTACCACCGCGGAGGGATTGACATAGGCGATATCCACCCGCCGCGTGCCGACTTCGATCGGCGCGCGCAGGCCGCCGTAAACGTCGCCGTTGATGCCGATGCGAAATTCCGTCGGCCCGGAATCTCTCTTACCCGACGTGAGTGAAATATTCAGTTGGCTCGCCAGTCCGTCAGAGCATTTCGTGAATACCCCAGCAGCGAGTTCCAGGCCGCTGATCGCTCGGATCTGCGGCGGTGCGAGATTCGTCATCATGTTTTTAAACCTGTTTTATTGCAATATATTATTAATTATCGCCCAATATCAAAATCCAGCTTGATATGATAGAAGCGAAAAACTTCAGAGCTGCAGGGTGCCACAATGAAAACTGAAAGTATGTTCAACGTTCGCAGGGAAGATTTGCGCAATTTCACGCGTGAGGAAAACGAGACGTTGACCCGCATTGGTCCGGCGACTCCGATGGGCAATCTCATGCGCCAATATTGGATTCCAGTGGTGCCGACGACGCATTTGAAAGAACCAGGCGGCCGGCCGCTGCGCGTGAGGCTCCTCGGCGAAGACTTGGTGCTGTTTCGCACCGGCGCCGGCGCGGTCGGTCTCATCGGCGCGTTTTGTCCGCATCGTCTTGCGCCGCTCTATTTCGGTCGCGTCGAAGCGGACGGGCTGCGCTGCGCCTATCACGCCTGGAAATATGCGCCGAACGGCAAGTGCATCGAAATGCCGAACATACCGGAGGAACAACAATTTAAGGATGAGGTACAACATCCGGGTTACCCGTGCGTCGAACGCGGCGGTATCATTTGGACGTACATGGGATTGGCGAAAGACTTGCCGGAGCTTCCCGATTTCGAATTTCTCCGCGTGCCGGACGAGCACCGCATCTATCGGCTGTTTTTTCAGGAAGCGAATTATTTGCAAGTCCTCGAAGGTGGCATCGATCCGACCCACGTGATGTGGTTACACTCGCCGTACGATTTGTCAGACGAGGAAATGAACGCGCAGCAACTGGCGCAACAGAGAGCCGCGAATAAGCTAGGAGTCAAAAAAACGCCGGAGGACGTCGAAATTTTCGACCGCGCAGCCGGTTTCACCTACGGCGCAAAGCGGACGCTTAGCGGCGGGAAAAACTTGTGGCGCGTCAATCAGTTTATCCTGCCCTTCTACACCATGCCGCCGGGCGCCGATCAGAAAGCGGCACGGGCGTTCGTGCCGGTCGACGATGAGAACTGCATCAAGTGGCAGGTGCGCTGGTATCCCAGCGAAGAGATCGCAAAGAAAACCCAAGAAGCCGTTCGCGAATCTTTTCCCGAGGAAGCCTACGATCCGCCGACCAACGCGGTTCCGTTCGGCCATATCCGGATGAAAGCGAAACGATCGAATGACTATCTGGTCGACTGGGAAATCCACAAAGCACGGCGCATGGGCATCGCCGGAGTCAACCTGCAGGACGTCTGCATCACCGAGAACGAAGGCCCCGGGCCGATCATGGACCGCACCAAAGAACACTTGTGCGCCGGTGATATCAGCACGATCAAAGCCCGAATGAAGCTACTCGATGCCGCGAGAGCTCTGCGTGAAAAAGGAACCGTACCGCCGGGCGCGCGCGACCCGAGTGTCTACCGCGTTCGCGGAACCTCCACGGTGGTTTCCGAGAACGTCCATTGGATCGATGGCGTCATGGACGCGATGACCGTGCCGCCTCTCAATAGCTCGTCCTCTGCGCCTATGCCGTAAGCGAGTTGGACTGTCCTTACCGTCGTTATTCCCGCATTGAAACCACATCACACGACGCGTCCAACCGAATACGGCCTGGCGTTTTCTATCTTCTTCTCCGTAGGGGCGACCCTGTGTGGTCGCCC
>DASWCL010000076.1:0-6894 GCA_036390135.1 Binatia bacterium | reverse complement strand
TGGCGAGAGAAAAATCGAAGATCGACGCCGGTGAAACCTCGCCCTTCAGACCGGCCGTGGAACTCAGCATCGTGATATAGGCCTTCGATTGCTCGTCGGTCGGCACGCCGTTTTTGGAGAAAGTCTCGCGCACGGAGTCGTAGACTTTGCTCGCTTGCGCCGGATGGAGATTCATCCATTTGCTGATGATCTCGATGGTTCCCTCGCGCTGCGTCCAGGTGTAATCGAGGCCCTCGATCGTCGCCTTGAGGATTTCAATCACTTCCTGGCGCGCTGTCTTGATTTTTTCTTCGGTGGTGGCCAGTCCGGCTTGTGGGATCGGCAGTATCGTCCCCATCTGCAGCAGCCGTTTCAGGCCCATTTCTTCGGCCTTCAAATCGAATGGCGCCGGAACCACGGTAGCGTCGATGGTGCCGCGCTGGGTGCCAATCATTCGGTCATTGGTCGAATTCAACGGCACGATGATCGTATTCGCGCCCAGGCGATATTTGTCGATCAGCACCCGAACTTCGTAAGCCGGCAGAGTGCCAAAGCTGCCGGCGCCGATCCGTTTGCCGGCCAAATCTGCCACAGCCGTGATCTCCGGCCGGCTGATGAGCACGTGCTGAAGCTTCACCGAGGTAAAGCAAATGATTCTGAGCGGCGCGCCGCGCGCGCCCGCCGTGGCCGGCCCGCTGGGTATGGTCGTGTAATCGATCGCTCGATTGAGCAGCGCGGGGGCCGCCAAGCCCGCAGCCATCTGAATGACTTCCATATCGAAACCGCGTCTGGCGAAAAAACCTTTTTGCAGCGCCACGTAGATCGGCAGATAGCTCAGCGATGCGGTCGGCGTGGCTAGTTTAATCTTGGTAGCGGGAACCGGATTCCTGCCCTGGGGTTCCGCTGTGCTCGCCAATGCCCCTTCCAAGCACGCCGCAGCGAGGACAATCACCAGCCGAATGGTGGAATTTTTCAAAGAAAGCCGTCCTGCCATCGCTCGAAGCGCTCCGATTTCTGGCGACAGTGGGAAACAAAGATGCGGCGCGGTCAGCGTGACCTCGCCGGGGTTAGCTGCGCGCAACACTAGGCAAACGGGACCGGGCAGTCAAGGACAAAAAAGCAGGGGAGAAGAATGTCTTGAAGCGAATTTCTGGGCTTATATCGTATTGGAGAAACTCGAATTGAGATTCGCATTGTGGTTCGAACTCGAATAGATAGAAGTTTACAGCGAGACAAGGAGGGAACGATGAGAATCGCCGCGAACGTTATGCTCGCCGCCAGGTTATCGATAGTACCGCTCGTTTTTGGCTGTCAAATGCTGAGTGGTGGAGCTGCGGTGGAAATTCCAGCCGCGGAAACACCCCGAGATGAGGCGTTATCGAAAACTGTGCGAGATCGACTTCTTGCAGATAAGAACGCAGATCTGACCGAGGTCAAGGTGATATCAAACGATGGAAAAGTCTACCTGAGCGGAGCCGTGAAGTCATTGAATGCGCGTGAGCAAGCGATCAAGATTGCCTGGGAAGCGCCCGGCGTACAGAGCGTCGTGAACAGTCTTGAAGTGCAAAAATGATCCCCGCTACGCTACGATCCATCAGGTGATTCGGCCAACAGTGTTTTAACTCCGACGAAGAGCTGCATAACTGCAAGGTAAAGATTTGCTTACACTGTGACGGTCTTTTCGTCGCGCTCGCTGACGTTCTGTGCGGTTTCTGCTAGCGGCTGCGCTCCCACCCAGCCGTGAGCGGTGATATCGATCATCACCGCGTCGGGTCCCTTATATTTCTCTTCGAAGAAACTCGTCGTCGCCGTCTCAGGCCGGCCGAAGCGATATTCCGCGCCCGACTCGTCCAGACGACGCCGGGTTTCCTCGATGTCGTCGACCCAAAACCCAAAGTGGTGCAAGCCAAACACCGGCCCCAGTCCGTCCTGACGGTCCGCAGCTTCGACGGTTTTAAATCGCAACACCGCCATGTTGATCGTGCCATCGCTAAGGTAAATTCCTTTGGCGATGGGCGAATCGGTGCGCCCGACTTCGACCATGTCAAACACGCGCTTGTAAAACTCCGCGGTCTTTTCTGGATCCGGGGTGTGCACGGCTATGTGTCGCAGCTTGGCCATAGAGCCTCCTTTTAGAATGAGGTCAGAAAATTACCTGAAACGATTGTCATTCATCCGTTAGAGTCAAACATAGGCTAGGTTCAGGATAACGGTCAAGGGTTAAAAGCAAAGAGTGAAATTGAAGTTGGCGAAAGTGATGCACGGCTCAGCGCGCGAAGAGTTTTTTAAAGAAGCCTTCTTTGTCTAGCTCGCGCACCAAACTGTCGTCGAAGAACTGCTCCGGCTTTGCCTTGCTCGCTTCAGGGCGGGCTCGAGCCCGCTCTTCGAGCACGAGCTTGAACATTTCGGGATCCAAGTTGGGAATGCGCTCAATAACGTCGACGCCGAATTGCCAACTGGCCTCGAGACTTTCAGGATCCTCGGTATGAAGAAAATGAGCGATGGCTTTTTTGCTCGCTTCTTTATCTTTATGAAGCATCGCCACGCCTTCGGAGTAGCCGGCGATGAAATTCTTGACGGTCTGGCGGCGCGCGGCGAGAAATGTTTTTCGCACGACGATGCCGACATGGGGAAAGCTTAGACCGATGGTTTTGGGTGGAATCTGAATTCTCGCTCCCGCCTTGAGCGTCTTCTGCAGCGCCGGCGGCGTCATCGGCGCGGCAAAAATACGTCGCGCCTCGATCGCCGCGGCAAGCTCGGGCTGACCGCCGAGTTGCAGCAGCGGCACATCCTTGTCGGGTTCCAAACCGGCCTTGCGTAGAATATAGCGCATCGTGAAATCCGTCGACGAACCAAATCGAGTGATCCCCACCGGCCGCCCGCGCAGATCCTGAATCGATTTAATTTCCGGTTGGACGACGATATAAAAGGCCGGCATATTCACCATCCCCGCCACCGCGAGCAGATCCGCGCCACCGAAATCAGCATCGACGACACCGCTGCCGCCGGCGGTCGCGATCTGATTCTCGCCAGCCATCATGGTTTGGATGACCTGAGCCGCGCCCGCCGTGTAACTCAGATTTACCTCGAGGCCGTATTTACGGAACAATCCCATCTCTTGCGCCACGTAGAGCGCGGCGTGATCCCCGGCAAGCGACGCATAGATCGCGTTGATGCGCTCCGGCGCTGGTTGGGCATAGACTCCGCCGCCGGAGAAAAACACAACCAAGATCAACAACAAGCAGCTGTTTACGATGACTTTAATCCGCATACTTGTCTCCTCACCGCGGCGCGATCGTTTTCTCTGGCACCAACA
Organism: Binatia bacterium; assembly: GCA_036390135.1. Taxonomy (GTDB): domain Bacteria; phylum Desulfobacterota; class Binatia; order UBA9968; family UBA9968; genus DP-20. Next base: position 3,599 of record DASWCL010000076.1, on the reverse strand, counting down.
CGTTTCATGAGTTCTCATGTAACAGAGCCATGGCTGATTTGTCCAAGACTTTGCGTATCGCCGACGTCCGCTTGTAATCAAGACGGAGAAAAGAATATAGACAATTCCGTGAGCTGTGCGGTCATAAAAAGAATCAGGGAGTCATGACGAGAGTAGCAGGCGTACCAAGGCAAAAATCAGGAGGAGTAAAGTCATGAGCAATCTTACTGCCATCGATGCCGACGGACATGTGATCGAAAAAGAATCCGAGATCCGCAAATACTTGAAGGAGCCTTGGAATCGCCGTTCCACCGGGCTTCGTCCTGGCGACCAGCCATGGGACAACTACATGTTCGACCATTTTGTCACCGAGCGCACTTGGAGCAAGCTGTCTGCCCGCGATCAGGTCGCGCGCTGGCAGGATATCCTCGACGAACATCAGATCGAGACTGCCGTCTGCTTTCCCACGGGTTCGGGCAGCGTCGTCAGGTTGCAGGAGCTGAAGTTCCAAATCGCCGTCGCCCAAGCCTGTAACGATCACTTCGCTGCCGAGTACAACGCACTTTCCGACCGCGTGAAGTGCGTTGGAGTTTTGCCGATGCGCTCGCCTCAGGCTGCTGCCGAGGAATTGGAGCGCGCCGTCAAGGAGCGCGGCCTGATCGGTTTTGAAATTCTGCCAGTGGGCTTGCCGCTGGCGCTCGGCGATTCCTTTTACGATCCGGTTTACGCCGCGGCGGAAAGGTGCGGCGCGACGCTCGGCATCCACGGCACGCGCAGCTGGTCGCGCGAGCTTGGCGCCGAGGGCTTAAACACCTTCGCCGAGGTTCACGCCTACGCCTTTACTGCCGGCATCTTGCTGCAGTTTACCAGCATGATCTGCCAGGGCGTACCGCTGCGTTTTCCCAAACTGCGCATCGCCTTCTTGGAAATCGGCGCGACTTGGTTGCCTTATTATTTGGATCGTCTCGACGAGCACTGGGAAAAACGCGGGGAAATCGAAATGCCTCTGCTCAAGGAAAAACCCAGTGAGTTGGTGCGAAAGTCCGAAGTTTACTTCAGCATCGAGCCCGGCGAGTCGCAGCTGGCGCAGACGATCGAATATATCGGCGCCGAGCATTTTCTATTCGCGTCGGACATTCCCCACTGGGACTGCGAGTTCCCGGGGAACCTGCAACATATCCGCAAGCACACGGCGTTATCGGATGACGTCAAAGAAAAAATCCTCTACAAAAACGCCAAGCGGCTTTTTAATTTGTAATTTGTCAGGACAAAGAAAAGACGGTGGCCGCGAGTGTTATGACGAGACACCCTCTGCGGCTGTCTGCGCGCGCTTGCGACGAGCCTCATAGGCTTTGAGGTGCATATTGACCAGCCGCAGCAAGGAATGGTCTGCGCTTAACACACCGCTCCCGCGGCGAACGAGATCGCCGAGTATATGCTCCGCTTCAATCCGAGCGCCTCGTTCGATATCACGGAGCATCGGTGCGGTAAGTGATGAGCCCGGCGTTGTCACCGTGCCGCGAGTTCGTTCGAGAAACTCGGACCGCGGCGCGAAACCTGCGCTCGCAGCGACGGCGCTGCACTCCTCCAGAAACTCGAGCGCCAGATGCGCAGCACCAGCCGCGACGATATCTCCAATCGCACCACGCATAAGCAGGTCATTCCCGCGATAGTCGCGAGAAAGACCCATTTTTCCCACATCTCAAGAAGAATGACCGAGCTTGAGCATAAATCGAAATTCGCGCCGCTCATTTCCCGGGCGATAGCGTCCATGCGGACAGAGCGGTTTCCATCGCGCTCGCCGAAGGTCAGTAGGTGTGAATCGTTCAGATGCAGAACGTGACCGCTATTATCGAGCGTCGCAGCGATCAGACACTGGCCGGCTATCGCAAAAATCCAATCCGGTTGCTCTGTTCGTTTTTGAGTCGAAGGCGAAGAGCCGCGGCGTCAGGCACGACATTTCGCCGTAACACGTGAGTTCGGAAGGTTTCCAGTCACGTTGCCAACTCATGCGTAGTTTTGACGACTTCTCGACTGTTCGCTCCCTCAGACAGCGAAATTTTCGCCTGCTCGTGGAGGGCAAGGTTATTTCCACCTCCCGGGACTTCATGCAGGGCATGGCGCAAAGTGGCTCGTACGGCCCTGAGTCTCACGGAGCAGGGGCCGGAGCGGCAATTTTGGAGCGGCGGCTAGCTGAATTAGGCTGAGGCGGAATCGCGTTGTCGATTTTGGCTTGCGCCGAACGACTATCTAATGTCACGAGCAGTGTGCAGGCAATTGAGGATCTTCCGGCTAGGTGCGTGTCCCATTAAATACTCTCTGCCGGCGTTCGATCCTGTCAAAACCGGCTCGGCTCGAACGTCGTTAGATTAAGGCATTGCGATCGGCCGCAACGCGCGGCCGAGGAAGGAGCTATCGATGAAGATGAAGCTATACGAGTTTGGCCCTACCCGATCGATCCGTGTGCGTTGGACGCTCCAGGAGCTAGGCGTGGATTTTGCGCCCGTCCGCGTCAACCTCTTGGCCGGCGAGCATCAGCGCGCCGAGTTTCTCAAGATCAATCCCGCTGGCAAGATCCCTGTCCTCATCGACGGCGACGTCGTGCTCACCGAGTCCGTGGCCATCGTGCTCTACCTGGCGGAGAAATATTCCGACAAGGGCCTGATCCCCACCGATCTCAAAGAGCGAGCGCAGGTCAACCGCTGGCTCCTGTTCGCGGCGACGGAGTTGGAGCAGCCGCTGTGGCGCATCGCCCGCCACACGACGCTCTATCCAGAAGAGCAGCGCCTGCCGGGAGACGTGATCCTCGCCAGCCAAGAATTTAAGGCCATGGCATCCGTGCTGGAGGAGCACATGCAACGGCGGCAGTTCGTCATGGGCGATAGCGTGACGGTCGCCGATTTTGTGATGGCATACACGCTCGACTGGGCCAACGAGAACCAGTTGCTGGACGGCTGCCCGCAGTTGCTGGCGTACATGAAGCGGATGTACGCCCGTCCGAGTGCGCCGCCGCGCATCGCCGAAGCTTTTGCCACCATCAATTCTTAAGCGGCGGCCAGGAGGCGGATCGCGGACGATCGCGTAATTCTGCCGCTTGAACTGCGGCACCACTCCAGTGCTTGCGACGACCTGGGGTCGGTGCGAGGGCAAATCCGCGCTTTCACGGGCTCGCCGCCAACAACGGGAACCCGGCGGCTGAAAGCGCCGTCGCGCCCGAGCATCGGCAGGTTACTCCACAGATCCGATCCACACATGCGGGTTGCGCAATGAAACAATAGTCGTTTAATTCATTCCAGCCGATCAAACCATTCAAGTCGTTGCGGTGTAAAGACTTTTGGCTCGTCTTCGATAAGGATCTCTATGGATTGATCGGACACGCCCCGGCCTGCCGTCGATTAATTGATAACCCCTCATTGATTTTAGCGCTGATTGCGGGAAAATTGGCAGGGTTTAGAGCGCGATCGGATCGGTGGAAAATCCGAAATCGATTTTCCGCCTTTGACTCGTTCTCCCCACGCTGACCCGAAATGAGAGGCAACACGTTATGGATCGGGACCTACAAGGTTTAGGGACTGTGCCTGAACACGCGCGCGACACGGTGGATGCTGTCTATCGTTCCG
>DASWCL010000075.1:0-6838 GCA_036390135.1 Binatia bacterium | reverse complement strand
TTCTGGGGTTTAAGATCATGGCGATGCAGCGCGGCGTGAAAGATTTGCGGCTCGGGTTTCGCATAGCCGATCCGGCTCGACACGAAGATATTTTCAAACCGCGAGCCCGCGCCCAGGCCGTTGAGAATGTGCACCAGGCGTGAATCGAAGTTAGAAATGACGTCGAGAATCAAGCCGCGATCCCTGAGCGACGTCAGCGTCGCTAATACTTCGGGATAGAGGGTCCAGGCGTTGGGCGAAGCGAAATAGGCAAACAGCTCGTCAAAGTATCGATCGAAGTCTTCAAACGGAAGAAACGGCTGGAAAACCTGCAGGACCAAATTTTTCCACCAGTTGCGTTCTAGCTCGCCAATGGTTTCTGCGCTTGCGCCGGGGAAGGCAAGCCGCGGAGCGGCATCAAAGCACGCGCGAAATCGCGCCGCGATGTCCGAAGAAGAAACCTGTTTGCCGTGCTTGGCGGCGAGCGCCGCGTAACTTTCGCCGACGCCTCGGACGGGCTTGATCAGCGTGCCGGCGGCATCGAAAAAGACGGCTTTAATCGTCATGGCAAGTTTTGAATTCGGGAAAAGTCCCAATTGCAACAACGGTAGCATGCTTTATAATTGAAATCGATGCGGGGAAAAGATGCGCTGATTGTGGTCGACGTGCAAAACGATTTCTGCCCGGGCGGCGCCCTCGCCGTTCGAAATGGCGATGACGTCGTAGCGGTGTTGAATCGTTATATTGAAAAATTCCTGGAAGCTCGCCTGCCGATTTTTGCCACGCGCGATTGGCATCCGGAAAAAACCAGCCATTTCAATAGCTACGGCGGGCCGTGGCCGACTCATTGCGTGCAGCACAGCCGCGGCGCCGAGTTTCATCCCGGCTTGCGGCTCGGACCTGGCGTTGTCGTGGTATCGAAAGGCGCCGGCGCAGACGAAGATGGTTACTCGGGTTTTCAAGGCCGGGACTCCTCTGGAGCGCCGCTCGCCGAGCTATTGCGCGAGCGCGGCGTCGAAGTGATCTTTGTCGGTGGCTTAGCCACGGATTATTGCGTGAAGCACACCGCGCTGGATGGCATCAAGCAGGGATTTCGGGTGGTGTTGATCGGCGATGCCGTGCGCGGCGTTGACCTGAACCCAAACGATTCCGCGCGCGCCGTAAAAGAAATGAGCGATGCGGGCGGGCTCACGCTCGGCAGTTTTGATGATTTGCACTTGCCCGATTAGCTTCCGCGTGTTTCACCGGTACGCTGCCCAGCGGCGCCGTGAGTTTGCCTCGGTTGCAGTTCTGGTGTCTAATTAGAATATTTCTCTCAGAGGTGTAAATTTGACAGTTGCTTTTCAGTACAAGAGTGAGTTGGCGGCGGCGGAGAAGGCGGCGCGCGAGGCGGGCTCGACCATAATGGGTTTATTTAAAGGAAAGTTCGATATCCGCGAGAAGAGTAAAAATAATCCGGTAACGACAGCGGATCTCGAAGCCAACCGCATCATCCGCGAGAATATTTTTGGAGCATTTCCCAACGACGGTTGGTTGTCGGAAGAGGATGTGGATAATTCGGACCGCTTGGCGCTGTCGCGGGTTTGGGTCGTCGATCCGATCGACGGAACTAAAGAGTTTATCGAGGGCGTGCCGGAATTTGCCATCTCCATCGGTTTCGTCGTCGACGGCGTTCCCCAGGTCGCGATTGTGTACAATCCGGCGGAAAGTCGGTTTTACAAGGCCGCGCTCGGCCAGGGGGCTTATTTAAACGACCAGGCAATCCGGGTCAGCGCGCGCGCGCAAATCGATGGCGCGCGGTTGCTGGTCAGTCGCTCCGAACCGCAGAAAAAATTTCAAATCTTCGTTGATCACTGCGACATCCAGCCGGTCGGCAGCATCGCCAATCGGCTCGCCAAAGTTTCCGTTGGCGACGGCGACGGCACGATCACTTTTCGGACCATTCATGAGTGGGATATTTGCGCCGGCGTGCTGATGGTCGAAGAGGCGGGCGGCCGGGTGCTCGACGGCGACGGCAAGACGATGAGATTCAATCGCGAGTTGCCGAAGCATCGTGGCGTGGTCGCGACCAATACCTGCCTGAGCGATGGATTACAGGGTCTGTGGGCTGAAGCGATGGTAGGCAAAAAATAGCGATGCGTAAATGCGTTTACTGCGGCGCAGCGGCCGGATTGTTCGGCAGAGTCTGTGCTGACTGCAAGAAACTTCTCGCTCGGGTGCAGGAGCTGCGGGGCAAGGTGAGCTACGGCCAGTTCCTCGACGGCCTCGAGCAAACCGGCGTCGAGCGAGACAAGATACTGCTGTTTCTCAAAGCCGATCCGGATGGCAAGGGCAGCATCCAAGATCAAGTGACGGCCGAAATGACGAGCGAGCTGATGAAAGTCATGGGCATCTCCGGGCAGCAGACAGCTGGGGAGGTCAAGCGTATTCGCGACGTCGTCGGCAAAGACTCGAAATGAATCGCTGTCTGGCCGCGCATGACGATAACGATTTATATCTCGCTGGTTTTTCTCGCGCTCTACCTCATCGGCTTGGTCATTCGTCGCTTGGCCTTTCGGCGCGATCGCCGGCGCATGACAGAAGAGACGCGCTCCGGCGGGCGGGTGATTGCCAAGGTCGAGGAGTTGCAACCCGGAGCCGTGAAAAAATTTTGGCTGATTTGCCAGAAATATCGTTTGGACGGTTTGTTAGTTAACGATCGCGGGAGTTTTTACGCTTACGTGAATCGCTGCCGGCACATGGCGACACCACTGGATTTTGTCCGAGATGAATTTTTGAGCGATGACGGCCGTTTCCTGCGCTGCTACACGCATGGCGCGCTTTATGAGTTCGCCACCGGGTTGTGCATCGACGGCCCGTGCAAAGGCGAATCGCTTTATCGCCTGCCGGTGCGCATTGATCGCGGCGAAGTGCTGGTCGCCTGCCCGGAGGGCGAACTGAAACCTCTGGCGGATTGAGGTATGACTGATGGCCAACGCGCCGAGAAATTCAAAGCGAAAATTAGTCGCCGCGGTGGGTGACGTCGAGCACGGTAAGAGCAAGAAGTTTACCTTGCGCCGCGGTCAACGCGATCTCGAGGCGCTATTGGTTAACTTTGAAGGCAATCATTTTGCCTACATCAATCGCTGTCCGCACACCGGCATCACGCTCGATTGGCTTAACAATCAATTTTTTAGCTCTGACGCCCGCTACCTCATGTGCGCGACGCACGGCGCGGTATTCGAGCCGCCAACCGGCGAATGCGTTTGGGGCCCATGCTTTGGGCTGTCGCTGCAAAGCGTGCCCATCGAGATCGACGGCGGGCAGATTTATGCGCATCTGCCGGGAGCCGGCGACGACTGAACCTGGCCGGTCATCGACAAGTCATTCGCAAGGAGGATCTGATGAACGATTGCCTGTTCTGCGCGATGGCTGACGGGAAAATTAAAGCCGATATCGTCTATCGGGACGATCGCGTCATTGCTTTCAAGGACATCAAGCCTCGAGCGCCGGTTCATCTTCTGATCATTCCGCGCAAACATCTCGCCGGCGTTCTTGATATCGAACCGGACGATGGTCCGATCATCGGCGAGATTTTTCAAGTGGCCGCGCGTCTTGCCCGCGATCAGGGGATCGCCGAAAGCGGCTTCCGGATCGTCGTCAACTCCGGCCCCGACGCCGGCCAGAGCGTATTTCATTTGCATTATCATCTGATCGGCGGGCGGCAGATGAGCTGGCCGCCCGGTTAACCAGCACGACCGCAGAGCTTTCTTTCCCGTTTCGCATTTCTCAGTTCTCAATGAGTGGAGGCATTATGTCGGCCGATGAATGGCACAGCGTCACCAGCGATATGGCAATACAGCAGTTCGACGTGGCCGCGAACAAACTGGCAATCGATCCCAACGTGGCCGGCCGATTGCGCCGGCCGGATCGGGCGATGATCATCAGCGTTCCCACGCGCATGGACGACGGCCGCGTTCAGGTCTTCACTGGCTATCGGGTTCAGCATAATGACGTGCTAGGGCCGTTCAAGGGCGGCATTCGTTACCATCCGGCGGTCAATCTCGGTGAAGTGTCCGCGCTGGCGATGTGGATGACCTGGAAATGTTCCCTGGTCGGCTTGCCGCTGGGCGGCGCTAAGGGCGGCATTGCTTGTGATCCGGCGCACTTGTCGCGCGCCGAACTGCAATCGATGACGCGGCGCTTCACCGCGGAGATGATCAACATCATTGGCCCCGAAGTCGACGTGCCGGCGCCAGACATGGGCACCAACGAGCAGGTGATGGCGTGGATCATGGACACTTATTCTCAGCACAAAGGACACGCGGTGCCGGAAATCGTTACCGGCAAGCCGGTGGCGATTGGCGGCTCACTGGGCCGGCGCGAAGCGACCGGCCGCGGCGTGGTTTATACGATTATTGAAGCGGCGAAACATTTGGGAATTGATCTCACCAAATGCACGGCGGTGGTCCAGGGATTTGGCAACGTCGGTTCGGTGGCGGTTAAGGAGCTTGCCAATATCGGCATAAAAATCATCGGTGTTTCGGATCGAACCGGTGGTTTCGTCGACATGAAGGGATTGCCTGTGGAAAAACTCCTGGAAGTCGCCGATAAAAATCACAGTCTCGAAGGTTGCCCGTACGGGGACAGGATCAGCAATGATGGGCTGCTGGAGCTTAAGTGTGACGTGCTGGTTCCCGCGGCGCTCGAGATGCAAATCACCAAAGTCAACGCGGGTCGTTTGCAATGCCGCATTCTTGCCGAGGGCGCGAACGGTCCGACGACGCCGGAAGCCGACGCGATCCTGCGCGATAAGGATGTATTTCTGATTCCTGATATCTTGGCCAACGCGGGCGGCGTGGTGGTGTCGTATTTTGAGTGGGTGCAAGACTTGCAAAACTTCTTTTGGAACGAAGCTGAGGTGAATAATAAATTGCGCGAAATTCTAGTCAAAGCGTTTCATGAAGTGCTGCAGATGAGTCAGAAACATTCGGTCGACATGCGCCTGGCGGCGCTGATGATCGGCATCGATCGTGTCGTTCGCGCGATGCTGTGGCGCGGGCTGTACGCCTAACCGATCGTTGCTGTGCTTGACGCTGATGGGTCCCTGCGTTTGAAGCGGTCGGGAGAAACTGCTAACCCAAAAGTGAAAAAAGATGAAAGAAGGACGTTAAGAAAATGGTTCAAGCGACACAACTCAGGCCCGGAATGATCATTATTCATGAAGGCGATCTCTTTCGGGTGACCGCCGTCCATCATTTGACGCCTGGCAATAAGCGCGGTTTTATGCAGACTAAGATGAAAAATCTAAGGACCGGAATCGGCACCGAATATAAATTCCGATCTGAAGATCGGGTCGATCAGGCGATTCTCGAAAACCGCCAAATGCAATACCTCTACGCCGAAGGGGATTTGCACACGTTTATGGACACGGAAAACTACGAGCAGATTTCATTGCCGGCCGAAGACATCGGCGATCTGTTGTCGTACTTGTTACCGAACGCCGTGGTGGGCATTGAATTTCACGACGGCAAACCCGTGGGTATCAATCCGCCGTCGACCGTCGATTTAGAAGTCGTCGACACCGAGCCTTCGATGAAGGGCGCCACGGCAAGCGCCTCTTATAAACCGGCGAAGTTAGAGACCGGTGTCACGGTTCAGGTGCCGCCGTTTGTTCAGGTGGGTGATAAAGTGCGCGTCGATCCGACGGATGGATCCTATCAGGAGCGGGTTAAGTAGCTTTGATTTTTTCTAAAACCGCTTGGACTTGCCGCTCGAGATCTTCCCAATTGCCGTTGTTCTCGATTACGTAATCCGCAAGCCGCCGTTTCTCCTCCAAGCTCATCTGCGCATCGATGTGTTTCTGAGCTTCCGCGGTGCCCAACCGGTCTCGTTGCTGTAAACGCTGGCGCTGGGTGGCGACGTCACAGGCGACCAAAATCACGGGTCGCAGCCATTCTTGCAGGTTGCCTTCGAAGAGGAGCGGAACCTCATAGACGATGACGGTATAGCCTGCCGCCGTATGCTCGCGGATCCGTTGCTCGGCGAGCGCGCGCACGCGCGGATGAATGATCGATTCGAGTGTTTTCCTGGCGTCAGGTTTATCGAAGATCAACGTGCGGAGTTTTTGCCGGTCTAGCGTACGGTCCGGCTGCAGCACGTCAGCGCCGAATGCAGCGACGATCTCTTTCCAAGCGGCTTGGTTAGGCTCAACGACTTCCCGCGCCAGGACGTCTGCGTTGATAATTGCCGCGCCGAGATTTTCGAGGATTTTTGCGACGGTGCTTTTACCGGAGGCGATGCCGCCTGTTAATCCAACCAGTTTCACGCCATACTATTGGCAAAATAGGCATCGGCTTTCAAGCAATTTTGCTTCAAATGCCGATGACTGGCAAAGCGGAGCGACTCATTCGTGGCTCGAGTGGTCATCTATACGACAAGCTACTGTCCCTATTGCACGGCGGCGAAAGCGCTGCTCCGGTCCAAGAACGCGGGATTCGAGGAGATCGACGTGACCGATGATCCGGCGGGTCGAAGCGAAATGGAAAAACTTTCAGAGCGGCGCACCGTGCCGCAGATCTTCATCGACGGCAAACCGATCGGCGGCTACGACGACGCGCGCGATTTGGACGCAAGCGGCGAGCTCGATCGCCTGCTCGGAATCTAAACGCGATCGAAAACATTTCTCGTGGAGAGCTTGAATCTGCGTGGCCACAAAAAATGCGAGGCAGGATTGTAGGAATTGGAGGCGGCGAGCGGATTCGAACCGCTGCATCGAGGTTTTGCAGACCTCTCCCTTAACCACTTGGGTACGCCGCCTTGGAAAAGACAGGTAACATGATCCTTCTGCGAGTTTCAAGAAGTCCATGAATTATTGACA
>DASWCL010000074.1:0-13213 GCA_036390135.1 Binatia bacterium | reverse complement strand
CTGACGTCTCATGACCTGCGCTTCTGTTCTTTCCGGTAATTGGATCACTGAAAGTGCGTAATCCTTCGTCCTGACTTTCAAGTCGCTGTTCATTTCGCACTTTGTTACCAGCTTTTAGCCGCCGGGCTTATCCTTTATCCTTCAGCCTTTATCCTTTCAAGTGAGCGCCAATTCATGCGCCAATTTAAAAACGTCGAGATCTTCCACGCTGTTCATCGCCGTTCCTCCGACGTCACGATCACGAAACACGACCACGATCTCCCCATACATTAGGGATTCCAAGTTGACGACAGTTTGCAGGCCCTGTGGCGTGGCAACTTGCGACAGCCGGCAACGCTTCATTGCACTCGTCAAGGCCGCGTGAAGACGGTCGGTCCGATGAACGAATCAGCGCTGGAGCGCGTATCATCCGAATCGATCCCGAGCGAGAGGGCGGTAGGGTTGTCCGGCGACTCGCCGTAGATCTTACGGAAGTCTTCGACGACATTGCGGCGCTCGGTGATCCATTTGCCGAGTCCGCCGGAGCCCGAGCGCAGGACGACATAAGTCACCGTGGAGGTTTTCTGGCTCTTGCAGATCGTGCCAGCCGGTGCCGTCGAATCCCAAACGTAGCCGATGATGCGCGAGCGCACCGCCTCCGGCGCGCGCAGCCAAGCGACGTAAACCTGGGCGGCCTGGTCGTCGGTCGACTGCTGGCAGGCATTGCCGCCGGCGGGAAGCGTCATGACCTTCCATCGCCACTCGAGGATGGGCGTCTCGTTGAGCTGGACCGAAGCTCCGAGGTCGCGACTGATCGTAGAACTGTCACCCTTGCTCCTGAGGTGGAGAGCGGGTTGAGCGTCGTCCGAAACGATCTCGAAGTCGTAGGCGGGCTTTCCCCAGTTCTGCTCCTTCCACTCGCCTGGGATGCCCCGTGTACCGAGCGGATACGAGCGCCAGTCCTCGACGACGACGCGATCGGCCGCCCATGCGGTGGCAACCACGGCGCAGGCGACGGCTAAAACGGCGCGGCGCGCACGAGTCGATTTCATGGCAAAGTTTTCATGTCCCGCGCAAATTTTCCGGTGGCTAGACTAGTGTATCCCCAAGAAAAAAACTCACCGCGGAGGCACACAGAGGACGCTGAGAATGAGAGTAAAAAATCCTCTGTGAACTCTGCGCCTCTGTGGTGAATTATCCTTACGGAACGTTCTTGGTTGCGGCTCAGCCGCACTAGGACTCATAGTTCTAGCATTCCCTGGAGGCGAGGACGGTTCAAGGCCAGAAAGAAAAAAAAATTCTAGGGCGTGAAAAAAACTACCGTGATCGTGCGAGTGGACGTGGCTCGACAAGAATCTCGCGAAAAAACCGTGATCGTGGCCTGATAAAGGATAAGGGCAAAGGGATAAGGGATAAAAAAAACCGTGGACGGGATTCCTCCGGACACGAGCACGTATCACGAACACGCTCACCACGGCCACTGCCCCGTTCCGGCCGTTCGACCGCTGCGCGCCGTTCAAATCGTTTGGAACCGAAGCTCGTTCCAAGGAAGACTGACTCGGAGGGAAGACATTGCACGTTTTGAGAATTCTCAAAGCATCGAAATGGCGGCAATCAGCCTGAGGCGCGCCGGATCGACGCCTCAGGGCAACGCCAGAAAACTGAGTCTTGAGAAGCAGAACGTTGCTTCAATTCGCCGCGATTGGCATTCATAAACCCACCAACTGATAATTAGCAAGTATCGCCCGCCATAGCATTGGCGGAAAACCAGCTTTCAGACCCGTTTGTTTGCAGAGATTAAATTGACGCTTACTCTGGGGCGGATAGAGTTGTTCGATCGGGCGATCGAAGAAGTTGGGGATTCTCAGAACTGCGCGACAAATCAGGGGTGTCGTTCGATGATAAATATCGGCGCACCACCTCTCGAAGAGCTTCGAAACTGATAGGCTTGTGCAATATCTCCGCGGCGCCAACCGCGATAGCGCGGTCTATCAGCGTTCCCTTGTGAAAAGCGGTGTTGACGATCACCGGGATGTCCTTCGTCGCCGGATCTGCTTTAAGGCGCGCCGTCGCTTCATCGCCGGTAATTCCCGGCAGGCCCAGATCCATAAGGATTAGATCTGGATGGGTGGCGGCTGCTTGCTCTATGGCTGCAAGTCCCGTTGCCGCTTCAGCAATCTCGTAGCCTGATCGTCTGAGAACGAGGGCGAGCAGTTCTCGGCAGTCGGAATTGTCTTCGACGATTAGGATCTTTTGTTTCTGGGCCATGCATCACTGTAATGCATTTCCAGTGCCGGTCGATCTGTGCCCCATTTTTGGTCAGAGGGGCAGAGGCGTTAAGGAGTCCATTGGCGGGATTAGGGAATTCGTTACCTTCATAGGGAATCGCCTGACTTAGGTTAAAATTCGTATTGTTTCAGGCGTCCATTCTTGTCTAGGCAAATTTTGCGCAGTAGGCCGGCATTTACTGTCCGACGTAAGTGTGACGCCTTGCGGCGAGGGCTGAGGCTGGAGACGCCGCGAGCCACAGCGGAATCGACCACTAAAATAGCCGCAATCGAATCATGAGTTGCAAAAGGTGAGATCCTTAGGCCTTGCCTCAGGATGGCATGATCACGCAGCTTCTTGGCAACGGCCGATACTCAATTCAGCGAGCTTTAGAAACACCGCGCTAGACTTTGGGAAACACGTCCTTGGCCAGCCATTCCATTCGCTCCAACGTGGCAGCGGTACTCGGTTGGCGCACGTCGAAGATCATCGTGTCGACTCCTGCGGCGCGGTAGTCGCAAATATCCGATGCAACTTCTTCAGCGGTACCGATGAATCGGCGCCGCCTACCCGGCGTGATTTGTTTCTCACGGTCAAAGAGCGAGCCCTTCAGGGCGACGCGGATGTTTTTCGGATCGCGCTGCGCTTTTTTGGCATAGTCTCTTAACATCGACATATCCGCGGCAAGGTCCTCGGGCTCGAGCGGGATCGTCGGCACGCCGCCGATGGGGTGCCAGCCGTCGCCGAGCCGCGCGGCGCGTCGGATCGCTTGTTTGCTGTGGCCGCCGATCCAGATCGGGATCGCCGGTTTCTGCACGGGCTTCGGTAGAAAAACGATGTCGGAGAAACTGCAATATTTGCCGTCGTACCTCGGATTGTCACTCGTCCATAGTTCTCTGAATGCCGCGATGTATTCATCGGTGACTTTGCCGCGCTCTTCGAAGGATTCGGTTCGGATCGTTTCGAATTCTTCCTTCATCCAGCCGACGCCGGCGCCGACGATTACCCGACCACCGGACAAAACGTCGAGACTGGCGAGCATTTTCGCCGTAACGATCGGATTGCGATAGGGCAGGATCATAACGCTGGTCACGAAGCGAATCCGTTTGGTTGCGCCCGCCAGATAGCTCATCGTCGTCAGAGTTTCGAGATGATAACCCGTGCCGGGATATTTTCCGTCGACGGTATAGGGATAGGGCACCGAAATATTTTTAGGTACGACGACGTGATCGGCAACGGTCAGACAATAAAAATCGAGAGCCTCGGCTTGTTGTGCGAAGCGAACAAGTTCGCTCGCTTTGACGGTGGCGCTCGATGCGGGTAGGTGCAGTCCAAAATCCATCGTTCTTCAGCCAATCTGCGCAGCGGCAGTCTCTGCGCCAGGGCGAAGCGCGACTGGATCGCTGACGGAAATCACGCCGTCACTGAGAATCGCCGCTTTAAGGCCGCTGCGATGATCCAGCGCTTTGAAAATGCCGGGCAGCTTGGAAACCTTTACCAGATGGCCGCAAGGCTCGAACAAACGGACGCCGCGCATCCGCACCGCGCCAACGGTAAATTCCCGATCCAACAAATCAATCAACGGCACGCCGCGGGTAACGATATTGCGCCGCGTCTTGGCGGCGATCGATGCAAGTCCAAGCTCTTGAGCGGCAAGCTGCAGCACTTCGGCTTCGATCAGCGTAACGGCCTTGTCCGGCCGACGGACGGCGTTCCATGAATCGCGCAGAAAACGATCTCCTTCCAGGCCGCGGTCGGCAAAGGCGCGAACCTGCGAAACCGAAACCATCTCGCCGGCGGCATTCGGAGTAACGAAGATACCCTCGACGCTGCCTTGCCAGACCACAGTCGTCGGTTTGAAACCGCGCCAAAGCTCAATAGGCATTTCCTCAGGCATGGCTCGAATGGTTTGAGACATATCCGCTCCACAAAACGACACCGGCCACTGATCTTTCAGTGGCCGGTGCGTAGAAAAAACACTGACAATGGATGCGACGCTTATCCGGCCGAGTCCGCGAAGAATCTCATATCCTCGATCGGCGGCACAGTCTTGTTCTCCTCGGAGGAAGCGATGAGCGGCTTGCCGTCGGGACGAACGCGCATTTCCTCCCCGCCCTGCTTCTGACCTTTAACCCCCGCGCCGACGCGGATCACGACTAAATTTTCCTTGCCGGTGTTGTGATAACGGTAATAAGCGCCTTTGGGGATCATGACGCCCTGATGTTTTTCGACCTTGATCTCGTTGCCGTTTTCATCGAAGACGCTCATTTGCCCTTCGAGCACGATGAATGAATGGTCTTCATCGAGATGACAGTGAATCTCGTTCTCGCCGCCCTCGTAGTTGATCTTGGTATGAATCCACATGTTTTCGGTTTCCGCGACCAGCTGGGTGATCCGGCCCTGCTTCATGTATGGGGTCCGTAGCGAAAACTTTTGTGTCTTCGGCTTCTCCGTGGGTTCTAACTTTCTTGCTGCGTGCATAGGAACTCCTTTCAAGGTGGCTATGATTTAGTTGTTAACGCCGTCAACCTTTAAGTGATAGAGATCGATCACGTTGCTCCGTACGACTTTGTCGATGACCGGTTTTGGCAGATGGCCAAGCTCGTTGGCGATGACTTGGCGCGAGTGAGGCCAGGTCGACGCTGCGTGCGGATAGTCGCTCGACCACATGAAATTATTTTCGCCGAACCAATCCATCATGCGCCCGCCGCACGGATCGCTGAAAAAAGTCGCGAAAACCTGATCCTGCACGTACTCGCTCGGCAGCCTTTTCATATACGCCAGCGGCGCCTTAGGACTGTGGCGCACGAAATATTTATCCCACTCGTGGCAGTAGAACGGGATCCAGCCGACCTCATTTTCGACGTAGACGAGTTTCAGTTTCGGGTGCTTTGCCAACGCGCCGCCGAAGACGAAATCAAATAAGGTATTTGCCGCGTCGGTGAGCTTCTGATTGACGGTCATCCGATACGTGTCCAAACCCTTGCGCTCGAAGCGGCTATAATTGAACCCGGTCAAGATATGCACATTGACCGGCATGTCCAGCTCCGACGCTGCCTCCCAGAATGGATTGTAATAGTCGCTGGTAAACGGCAGATGTTCGGGCGGTACCTGCCAGATCATGCAGCCGATCATGCCCTGCTTCTTGCAGCGCTCGAGCTCTTTGATGGCGTTCGGGATGTTGTACATCGAGATCATCGGGATACCGAACAGCCGTCCCGGCGAGGATTGGCAGTAATCGATCATCCAATCATTGGCGATCTGAAAACAGGCTTCTTGCAGATCGGCGTCTTCCAGCGCGTAAAGCCGCAGTCCGTGGGTTGCATACAAAACTTCGGCGCTCACCCCGTCGACAGCCATTTCATCGAGGCGCGCCTTGGGATCGTGCCCACCCGGCTTCTCACCCACTGTGCTGCGCGGTGGAAACTTCGGGAATTTGACCTTAAGACTCGATGTCAGGTTGGCTTCCCAAAGGTCCGGCGGCTCCATGATATGGGAATCAGACGAAATGATTTTATCTTTTCCCAGTACTTGTTCCGCAGTTCGCTTAACCGCAGTGGCTGTGCTCATAGCGTATCCTCCTGTAGTCGGACCATGATTTCCTTATTCCTTTTTACTATTCCTTTTTGCCATTTTTGTCCAGCGGCGAAGAACCCGGGCCGCGGCAATTGGACAATGGCGGTGTCATACGTTAAAGAATTTTTAGTCATGACAAAAATGGGGTTCGTGTTTGGCGGCTGCCTTGTCGTTTTTTTGCTCGTCCCTGCGTTGGCGCGCGCCGGCGAAGCGCAGAACGCGTTTAACGAGGGTGTCAAATTTTACAAGACAGGCAAATACAAAGAAGCCGTCGCGGCGTTCAACCGCGCGATCAAGGCTGCGCCGAAAGCCGACGAGGCGTACAACAATCGCGGCTTGACTTATTTCAAGCTCGGCCGATACGACGACGCCATCAAAGACTATGACGAAGCGCTGAAGCTCAACCCCAAGTTGACCGACGCTTATTTCAACCGGGGTAACGTTCATTTTGCACAGAAACAGTACGATCGCGCTGTCAAAGATTACGACGAGGTGATCAAAAACGATCCCAAGGCGCCGAGAGCCTATCGGCAGCGCGGCCTGGCTCATAATGGCCTGAACCAGTTCGATCAGGCGATTCAAGATTTTACCCAGGCACAAAAACTCGACCCCAAGGACGCGGACATTTATTACAGCCGCGGTCTAGCCTATCGCCGCTTGGGTAAGAACGAGCAGGCGGCGCAGGATTATTCGGAAGCGATCAAGCTCGAACCGAAAAACGCCGAAGCTTACAACAATCGCGCTAACGCTTACTCGGTGCTCGGCAAATATGACGACGCGGTCAAAGATTATGACGAAGCGATTAAGCTCGACGGCAAAAATGCCAAGGTTTATGCCAACCGCGGCGTGATTCGCGCGCGCCAAGGCAAGCAGGACGATGCCCAGAAGGATTTTAAGAAAGCGCTCGAGCTGGATCCGAGCTTGAAAAACAAGCTCGAACCATTACTGACGCCGGTTAAGTGATGATCAGATTTGCGCGCCATTTAAGCGTCAGGCTCTTTGTCGCAGCTGCAATGCTGGCGTGCATGGCCAAGCCCGCCGGCTCGGCGCAGGTTGAAGATCCACTCAAGAATGCTCTCGAATTGCATGAATCGGGCAAGATCAAAGAAGCGATTTCAGAATATAATAAGGTCATAAAATCCCATCCGAAACTTGCCGAAGCCTATTTTAACCGGGGCAACGCTTACTACGATCTCGGCCAGGACCAGCAGGCGGTGAGAGATTACAGCCAGGCGATCAGCCTCAATCCGAAAGACGCCGAAGCTTACTACAACCGCGGCAATACTTATCGGCGGCTTAAACAGGAGCCCGCCGCGCTCAGTGACTACAGCGCCGCGATCAAATTGAATCCCGACGACGCGCGCAGCTTGATCAATCGCGGCAGTATGCAGTTCGACGCCAAGCGTTACGAAAGCGCCGTCAAAGATTTCACCGAGGCGATCCGGATCGAACCGGAGAACGCACAAAACTACTACAATCGAGGCAACAGCTATCTCGCCTTGGACAAGAAAGAGGATGCGATCAAAGATTACGATGCGGCATTGAGCCACGATCCCAAACTCGCCGATGCCTATTATAATCGCGGCATCGCTTACGCCGACCAGGAAAAATATGAAGACGCGATTCAGGATTTCGATCAAGTGATCCGCTTGAATCCGAAATCGGCAGAAGCGTTTTACAATCGAGGATTGTCCAAGATGAAACTCGGCAAGTTTGCAGACGGCGTCGACGACTTTAGCGAAGCGATGCGGATCAACCCCAAGGACCCCGAAGCGCCGTTCAATCGCGGCCTCGCCTATTTACGGATTGATAAGTACGATTACGCCGCGCGCGACTTTAGCGCCGTGATCAGCATGCAGCCGAAAAACGCCGACGCCTACGTTTACCGCGGCATCATTCGCACCTACCAGAAAAAAGAAAAAGATGCCGACGCTGACTTTCAGAAAGCTTTTCAGTTGAATCCAGCGCTCAAAAAAAAGCTGCAGCCGATCATCGATGAAGCCAAGATAAAGGCAAAGGCCAAGGAATAATCAAACAAATTTGTCGGCGAGGTTTACCGGGATGAATTGCGCTTTTCGATAATCGAATCGCGCGCCGCTTGTAACCCGTGTTATTTTATCGTGCAATACGAAACTAAACCAAAGTGTTCTGAAGGCGATCAGTCGTGGGTGAAACTCGCGTAGACTTGTTGCATCTCTTGGAAGATTTGCGCGACGCCTATCCCGGCGCGCTCGAAGAAACCATTCTCACCGAGATCATGGCCAACGCGCTCGACTCCGGCGCTACCGTGATCACTTTCGCTGCCGATCCAGCACAAAGGTCGATCACGGTTGTCGATGACGGCTCCGGCATGCAGCGGCGCGACTTGGCGCGTTTCCATGACATCGCGTCAAGCAACAAAATTCGCGGCCAAGGGATCGGCTTCGCCGGCGTCGGCATCAAGCTCGGACTGCTGATTTGCGAAGAAGTGCTGACCGAAACCCGGCGCGGCAAGCATCACGTGGCATCGTCATGGCACATGGCGTCGCGCCATCGCGCGCCGTGGAAGTGGGTGCCGCCGGCGGGGCTCGTCTCAGAGCGCGGCACCGCCGTGCGCCTGAAGGTTCGTAACCCTTTGTCACCTTTGCTGGACCTTGGCTTTCTGGAAGGAACGCTGCGCCGTCACTTTCAACCTCTGCTCGATCCGGCGTTCGATGATTTTCTTTCAGCGCATTATCCCAAGGGAGTCGCGATTCAGGTAAATGGCCAACGCCTAGCACGGCATCGATCGGCAACGCCCCTGCACGCGCCGTTGGAAATCCGCATGCTGCGCAAACGCAAACCGTCGGCGTTGGGTTACTTGATACGCGTGGATCACGCCCTGACCGACGATCAGCGCGGCCTCGCGATCAGCACGTTCGGCAAGGTAATCCGGCGCGGCTGGGATTGGCTGGGCATGACACCAATGGCGCCGGAACGGATCGGCGGCTTGATCGAAGTGCCGGAGCTCGCAGCGTGCCTGACCTTGAACAAAGGAGACTTCATCCGCACTGGAACGCGCGGTGCAACCTATCTCGCGTTTCGCAAGGCGATACAACAAGCGGTCGCCAACCAACTTGCCGCGTGGGGCGATACGCCGCCGGCGAGCGAACAAGCACCGCCGCGCGAGGTTCGGCCCCTGCAACGCGATCTCGCGCACCTGCTCGAAGACTTGGCGATCGATTTTCCGTTGCTCGCGAGTCTCGTCGAGCGGCATGCCGGCGGGCAAAAGCGGCTGCCCCTCGCTGGGCGCGGAAGTGACGAAGAAACGCGCAGCTTTGTCGCCGCCTCGGTCAGCGCGCTCGCGGCCGGCGAACATCATCCGACAGAAACTAAGCCGAGCACCGCGCAGAACGAAATGGAAACTCCCACCGTCAACGAACCCACAGAGGAAATGCTGAAGCAGGAATCCGGCCTTCAACTGCCGGGAAAAAACGGCAGCCGCCGACCGGCTCATTACGGACTGGATATTCAATTTGAAGATCGCCCGGGGGACTTGGACTTGGGGCGATTGGTGGAATCGACCGTCTGGGTCAACCGCGCCCATCCCGCCTACCGCCGCGCGCTCGCGTCGCGCTCGATCGGGTACCACATTGCGCTTACCGTCGCTATGTCGCTCGCACCTCTGGCCGTGGAAGCGGCGCAGCAGAGCGAATTCGTCCTGACATTTCTTACCCGTTGGGGCGAAGCCGTCGACAAACCGGTTGCAGCGCATCGACCAAAGCGCGGCTAACGTCCTCCCCCGAAGTGTATGGGATAATTCCGGCGCCTTTGCTCGTCATTATCCAACTTAAACCGAAAACGAACCTGGATGCCGGCCTTCGCCGGCATGACAAACTTTCGCCTCGCGTCGAGTCTAGGGATTTCAACCCATCCCTGGGAGAGACAAGAGAATGAACTACCCGGCAGCAAGCTGCGGGGAATTAACCCGCAGTGATTAAACCGATA
This sequence comes from Binatia bacterium, assembly GCA_036390135.1. Classification (GTDB taxonomy): domain Bacteria; phylum Desulfobacterota; class Binatia; order UBA9968; family UBA9968; genus DP-20. The sequence goes on along the minus strand of DASWCL010000074.1, from coordinate 3,424 downwards.
ACCCGATCAACCTCTCACGATGCTGCCGGCGGTGGTGTGAACGGCTGATGCTTTAGCTGGATCGCGGAGAATTCCCTTCGGATCTACACCCTGCGCGGCGGCGTGAATGGCTTTTCTCAGGATATTTCTAAACATCATGACGCCTTGGTCGGAAGTGACCGGATGCTCCAAGCCGTGGAGCGCGATCGGCCCTTGCCCTTCGACGGCTTCCTTATCGTCGGGATGGCGCTGGGTATATTCGTGGCTGGTATTTTTCCGCCCGCCGGGCGCTAGTTGCTCGCGACCGGAAAGTGTCGCGGGTTCATTGTCGGGCAGCCAGCGAATGCTCGCGCCCAGTTGATGGGTGTCGTCGATCGGTACGCAATAGGTCACGGCGCGCACCCGCTCGGTCTTCGGCTCGTCGGTGTAAACCAGATGCACGTTGAGCGGCATGATCATCTCCCAGATGAGCTCCCACCATTTGCCGTTTTCCAATCTTCGCTTGAGCACGAAACGCATCCCCATGTCACTCTCTTCGTATTGCAATGCGTCTGGATCGACGCCGTAGATCTGCGATGGAAACTGCGCGCCGCTGTGCCGCGTATGCAGCCAAAAGGTATGCAGCGCGTCCATGAGATTTTCTTCGGCTTGGAGCCAATTGCAATTCACCGGCCCGCCGACGCGCGGTCCCATGCGCGCCTTGAGCGTGCCGCCGTCCTTTTGCCAAACATCGTAAATCGGAAATTCGGGCATCTTGTCGAGAGGCCCCATGTAAGCGAAGACCAAGCCGCCGAATTCATGCACCGGATAGCATGGATGTTGGATCTGCTTGAGAAACGGATTGTTGGCGGGCTCCAGCGGCATTTCGACAACGTTGCCTTCGACGTCGTAGAGCCAGCCGTGGTAGCAGCAGCGCAGACCGCGCTCTTCGACACGGCCGTATTCGAGAGAAGTGCCGCGGTGACTGCAGCGAAAAAAGAGCAGCCCAGCCCTACCCGCGCCGTCGCGAAAAGCAACCAGGTCTTCGCCGAGGATTTTGACTGCCTTAGGCAAATCCTTGAGATCGGCCGACAGACAAACCGGCTGCCAGTACCGGCGCATCAATTCGCCGCACGGCGTTCCCGGTCCGACCCGGGTGAGCGTGAAATCGGGTTCAGGAATCTTCAGACCATAAGCGCTTTTCATGTCTCGCCCTCCGAAATTCAAATGTGCTTGCAGCGGTGAAATGCACTTCAATCATATGCCTACGCCGGGAACAGAGAGTCAAGGTAATGTAGCGATGATGAATCGTGTCGATCACTTGACAGCGTCGAACCAATCGCACTAACGTCAAATCAGTCTCTGACCGCTACAAGTCTCGCAAGGAGGAAGCCCTATGGCCGACTCGTTCCAGATCATCGATGCCGACGCTCACGTGATCGAAACTGAGCGAACCTGGGATTATCTCGATCCCTCGGATCGCAAATATCGACCGAAACTTTTTTCCACTCCGGAGGACGCAACCCGCCAGTATTGGGTGATCGACGATAAGATCGCCGGCTTTCGTTTTCCAACTTTGAGCGAGCGCGAGCTCCATGACTTCGCCCAGCGCGCCGGCAGAAATTTCGAAACTCCGCAGGCGGCACGCGAACTGGACGATGTCGATCTGCGTTTAAAGCACATGGACGAATTGGGCATCGACGTGCAGGTGCTGCACAATACGTTTTGGATTGAGCGCATTACGAGCCGCCCAGAAGCCGAAGTCGCGCTTTGCCGAAGCTGGAACCGCTGGTTGGCCGATATCGCAAAGCAAAGCCACAGGCGCTTGTTTTACTCTTGCGTCGTGCCGGCCATGGATATCGATGCAGCGATCGAGGAAGTAAAGTTCGCCAAGAGCAACGGGGCCGCCGCGGTGTGCATGCGACCGTTGGAAGGCGACCACCACCTCTCCGATCCCTACTTCTATCCGATCTATCAGGCCGCCAGCGATCTCGACCTGTCGATTGCCGTGCATATCGCCAATGGCAATCCCGAGAACGCCGATCTTTACCGCATGGCGCCGGCAGGACGCTTCGCACAATTTCGCGTGCCGACGGTTACGGCTTGCTTCGACGTGATCATGAGCGAACTGCACGACACATTCCCGAAGCTCCGCTGGGGATTCATCGAAGCCTCCGCTCAGTGGGTACCCTGGATCTATCGCGAGGCAAAAATTCGTTATAGGGTCGCTAATCGATCTTTCCCGGAAAACGTTTTCGAGGTTTACAATATTTTCGTAACCTGCCAAGTCAATGACGACGTGCCGTACATTGTTCGCCACTGCGGCGAAGATCGCCTGGTGATCGGCACCGACTACGGCCACACCGATCCATCGAGCGCGGTCACTGCGTTGAATGAATTTCAGCGCATGGAAGGCATCGACTCGATTGTGAAAGAAAAAATTCTTTCCCATAACGCCAAGGCGCTTTACGGGCTTTGATCCGGGACTGCTGGCGCGTAGAGCGTGGGGGAAGTTGTTTTGCTCACCGCAGCGTAATCGACTGACTAAGGAGTTGGCGGGTAACGCAAGCCAACCCATGAGGAGGTGCTGGTAATGCGAGTTATCGATGCCGACGGCCACGTCGAGGAGAATCTCGACACCTTCAGCGACAAATATCTCGACCCTGCGTTTCGTTCTCTACGTCCGCGCGTTACAGCCGTGGATGGGCTGGTCTACTGGGTGATCGACGAGCAGCTCTACCCGCGCCGCGTCGGACCGGGCTGTCATAATCTAGGCACGCCAACAAATTTCAACGGCCAGGTTGCGGCGCACACACAAGGCAAAGCCGACAGCATCGGCAGCATGGAACTCTCCGATGTCGCCGCGCGCATAAAGGCGATGGACGAGGAAGACATCGCCATTCAAGTGATTTACACGACCCTGTTTCTTGCCTATCCGCTAACCAAGAATGTCGGCCTCGGCAGCGCGATCACTACATCCTACAACCGCTGGATGGGCGATCGCCTTGCCCGCCACCCGCGCATCAAATGGTCGGCGGTGGTCAATCTGGACGACGTCGCCGCATCGGTGGACCAAGTGCGTGAAGCCAAGAAACTCGGCGCGGTGTCCGTCATGGTGCTCGGAACCGCCGGCGATGACATGCTCGATCATCCCAGGCTCTTGCCTTTTTATCAGGCGCTATGTGAAGAAAATCTCGCGCTCGGCGTCCACGTCGGCTGGTCCTGTCCGTCGATCAACAATCTTTATTCGCACATCTATCCGTCTGGCGTCATCGCGTTTCACGTCCCGCTGCTCATGGCTTTCACCGCGCTCGTCAGCGGCGGCGTGCTCGATCGTTTTCCGGATCTGCGCATCGTTTTTCTCGAAGCCGGTTGCCAGTGGGTGCCGTTCATTCTCGAACGCGTGCATCACCGTTACAAAAACCAAGGTTCGACGTTGAGAAAGTTTTTGCCGCAGACAGCGCCG
>DASWCL010000073.1:0-10644 GCA_036390135.1 Binatia bacterium | reverse complement strand
GGAAATCCGATCATGCCGTAGAAAAACATTTCGCGCGGCAACGAATTCCACCAGTAAATCGTTCCGAAGAGCGCGGCTAAGGATGCGGCCAAGTATCTAGAATCGTCGTCAATAAAAAAATTCATGGCTGCTGAGTACATTATCCATGGGACGCTCGCCATGGCGACAAAGGCGAGGATCTTAAACCATTGGACCGGAGACAAGGCAACGGTGGACATTCCCAAGGCCACGAATTCAAAGAACTTGATGCTAAGATCCTGGATCGTATTCGATGGATATCCGGCCATGAAAAACGGGTTGTAACCCCAGACTGCTTTGTCTAGGTGCCAGAACGCCTCGAGCGATTTGAGATGATGAAAATGAAGCCCCCAGTCTTGATCGATGAGCGTTTGGCTATCGACGATTCCTTTCAGCGGATCGAACAACAGCGCGAGAGCGAACCCATGTAACAGACAAATGGCGGCAGTCCACAGAAGAGAAGTCCGCTGATCGAATCCTGGCACTTGGGATCGCTCAGCAGCGGGCAACCTTTGGCGATTACCTTTTCGATCAGTTCTTTTTCTCGCCATTGAACCGGCACACTAGCCGAAAGCCGACGCCGATATCAAGAAAACAACTGTTCTTGCTCAGGCGCCGAACACCCGTGGTAGGCCTGCGGCGAGGAAGACGGAGAATCTGCGCAGATGGCAAAGCGAGCAACGAGGCGCAAGCACCACAAGTTCCTGGAGCTGGCGCCGGACCGCAATGAGGCTCGTGTTAAACTGGGAACCGTCTTGGCTGTATCAGGTCATCTCGACGAAGCGGCCGAGACCTTGAGCGCTGCCGCGAAAGCAGATCCGCAGAATGCTAAGATCCTACTAAGGTTGGGACAAGTGATGGCCGCCAGGGGAAGATGAGCGATGCGGTGCAATATTTTCGTGAGGCCATACGGCTTCAGCCCGAGGATGCCGAAGTGCAGGAGAGCCTCGGCCGCGGACTATTCGAACTCGGCAAAAAGGATGAAGCGTCCATACACTTGCAAGACGCGCTGCGAATTTTGCGGTCTAGTCCAGCCGTTAGATAATGTTGTCTGCAGACTGAGCTGAAGTCATGTCGCGAAGAAATCCAGATTTTTCATGTGCGCGCGTAAAAAGGCGCAGGTCGAAGAATGCCGGATAAATTGCATTTGATCACCAGCTAATGAAAGGAGTCGCTAATTTTCGCGATGACTCCGAAAGGAATTGAGTCAAGGGCGCGCTCAGTCGAGAAATGACCATCGGCGCTCAACCAATCGCTGGCTGTATTATTGCGGCTGTGAAACGCTCATGTTAGTCAAGTGCTAGGAAAGGAGATGTCATCGTGGTTAAAAAGTATTTCTTCCTGGTTTTGGGATTGAGCTTCATTCTTGGCTGTTCTATGGCGGCGCGGGGATCGCGGGCGACGGCCGAACTCAAAGATAAGGACGGCAAAACCGTCGGCAGGGGAGTCTTTCACGAAGTATCGGATGGCGTGCTCGTGCGCTTGGAAGTTAAAGGTCTCACACCCGGATTGCACGCAGTTCACGTGCATGCCGTGGGCAAATGCGAAGCGCCGGGTTTCACCACTGCCGGGGGACATTTCAATCCGCTGCAAAGAAAGCACGGCTTCAAGAGTCCTGACGGCGCTCACGCCGGTGATCTGCCGAACATGCTCGTCGCCAAAGACGGCTCGGGGCGTTTTGAAGCTCTGACCGATGCGATGACGCTCAAAGCCGGCCCGGCGTCAGTTTTTGATGCTGACGGCAGCGCGTTAGTGATTCACGCCGGCGCTGACGACTACGTCACCGATCCGGCCGGTAACTCCGGCGACCGTGTCGCTTGCGGCGTGATTGTCGCCAATTGAGGGAGATAGGAGTTAGAGATAATGCAGCCTGGCTCGACCGCGAGCCAGGCTCTCTTCAGCTTGTTTAATTCGCTCGGGCGTTCCGAGATCCTGCCAAAAACCTTCGAAGCAAAATCCATAAAGCGGCTCGCCGGCGACGAGCATCTTGGGATAGGTCTCTCGGGTCGTACTGAACTTTTGTGCGACACTGCCCATATAGTCGAACACCGTCGGTTCGAGAATCTGCACGCCGGAAAACATCAACTTGCGCATCGGCTCCGACGGTTCGATCGGTGCTTTGCTGTTAAGGAAGCGACAGATTCGGCCCTGTTGGTCGATATCCATGGAGCCGTATCGGTCGGCGTCTTCGTCGGGACGAAGGACGAGTGTCACCGCGGCATTTTTATTTTTGTGAAACGCGATGACACTGGCCAAGTTCAAATCGATCAGCGCGTCGGTGTTGATCACGATGAAGCTTCCGTCTTGCAAAAATGATCTGGCCTTGAGAAGACCGCCGCCGGTATCCAGCAATTCAGATTCTTTCGAGTAGCTGATCCTCAGGCCGAGCTGTTGGCCATCGCCGAGCCGACTCTCGATCTGCTCGCCCAAGTGGTGCAGGTTGATGATGATTTCCCGTATCCCGTAATAGCCAAGCAATCGCAGCGCGTATTCGATCATCGGCCGTCCCGCGAGCGGCACGAGCGCTTTAGGCATGCGATCGGTTGACGGGCGTAGACGCGTGCCTTGGCCCGCGGCTAACACCATCGCCTTCACTGCATCGCCTCGAAATGTTCGAGCAGCAAAGGCACGATGACTTTCGTTTGCGGAACTTTCGCGAGATTGCGCTTCAGCCGCCGCACCGTCGGCGGAATGAATTTCATGTAGCCGGGCTTTCCCTTGACGAGATCAAGATAATAAAACCGGCCGACCACTTTTAAATCTCTTTGAATCGCCGAGAGGCGGTAAATCTCGAAAAATTCATCAGCGCCGATAGTTCGCCCTTCAAGCGCGCCGCGCTGGTCGAGGTAATACCGCACTAGGTGCTCTTCGATTTGCCCTCGGATAAGGCTGTCGGTGATGCGATCGTTGAGCAGCGACGCGAGATCGTATTGCGGCGGCGCCAATAGAGCGTCTTGAAAATCAATCACTCTGACCGCGTTATCGCGAACCATCAAGTTCCAGCTATGATAATCGCGATGGTTCAAGCAAGCGGTTTGGCTTGCCAGGATTTCGGCGATGGCACCGAACGTTTTTCGCAACTGACCGATGACAGTTGGGCTAATTGCCGCGCCGGGACGCTTTTCTATTCCCCATTCGATAAAGTGCTCAAACTCCCACATGTAAAGTTTAAGATCGAATCGCTGTTGAAAAGCGATGCAACGATCATCGCGTTGCTCCGTACCGCGAATTTGCAAGCGGAGCAACTCATCGATGGCCTTCTGATACCAACCGATCACGTCGTGGTCCGGCAAATTTTGCACCTGATCCCAGAGCGCGGTGTCGCCGAGATCTTCGAGCAAGAGAACGCCTTCTTTCTCCCATTGACCATAGAGTTTCGGGACATTGACGCCGACCCGGCTGAGAAAACGGTGCACGTTCAAAAAAGGAAGTTCTTTCGGGCGTTCTTTGAAAATGGCGAGCTCCTCGCTGGAAAGCGGCAGCGAGCTTCCCGCTGGAAGCTCCATGGCGATGATCGATGCCGGCGCTCCGGGTCCGCTCAGATGAGCGCGGTAATAGCGGCGGCTTGAAGCATCTCCGGCGAGCGGCGCGAGGAATGTCAATGTCTGACCAGCGCCGAAAACAGTTCTGATCTTTTCCGTGATGAGCTGCTTGATGCGGTCAGTCACACTGGGCCTTGAACAGTCGAATTGGAGGATTAGCCGTTATCGAAAGCCACCGACGCCGTCGGCGCGCTAAACTTCTCACGAACCACCAAAGCCGATGGTGACTTTGCCGGCTTCGACGATGACGGGGACTTGGCGCCGACCCTTGGCAAACTTGAGCATGCGCGCCAGGCCTGGCTCGTCTTCGAGAACGTTGACGTACTCATGGGGAACTTTGCGGCGCGTAAAAGCCTCCCGGGCTTCCGCCGTGTAGGGTCAAAGATCTTTTCCGAAGATAAGAACTTTCTCATCCATTTTACTTATTGTTGGGTTTGCCACTTTACGATACCGCGCAGCTATTTCAAAAATAGGCGCGCGGCGGTTAAATTGCAAGTGAGCGAACGCTCGTGGTATTTTCGGAAAAACTCTTTCGTCTCGCGTCGCAGCATACCATCGATCGTGATTTTTCGAGCTCAGCGCTCGTCACGCCGCACTCACTATGGCCGGGATTCTATATATCGTCGCCACGCCGATCGGCAACCTCGAAGATATCACGCTACGGGCGCTGCGCATTCTCAAGGAAGTCGATCTGATCGCCGCTGAAGACACACGGCACACACAGACTCTGCTCCGTCATTACGACATTCGTACGCGGCTGACGAGTTACCACGACCATAACGAGCGGACGAAGGCGCAGCCGTTAATCGAGCGGCTATCGCGCGGTGAAAATATCGCTCTGCTTTCCGACGCCGGCACCCCAGCGATCTCCGATCCCGGTTATCGCCTGGTCGTCGAAGCGGTTCGCGCTGGGATTCAAGTCATTCCGCTCCCCGGCGCCTCTGCTTTGGCGACGGTTTTAAGCGCGAGCGGTTTGCCCACCGACCGATTCGTTTTCGAGGGATTTCTGCCGGCCAAAAAACAAGAGCGAAAGGCGAAGCTCCAAGCGCTTCGGCACGAGAGACGAACCTTGGTTTTTTATGAGGCGCCGCACCGCCTGAAAGAATCGCTGGCCGATATGGAGCAAACTTTCGGTGACCGTCCGATCATCATCGGCCGCGAGGTCAGCAAAGTCCACGAAGAATTTTTGCGCGGCACGATTCACGAGCTCACCCGTCGGGTCGCCGAGCAGAGTGTCAAAGGCGAGATCACCATCGTCGTGCACGGTGCTACGGGTGAACCGCCCGTTTCCGAGGAAGAGTTGAAAAGTGAGATACGCCGGATGGCCGCCGGGGGAATGCGGATCAAGGAAATTTCCGAATTAATCGGCGAGCGCTACCACATTTCCAAGCGGGAAGTTTACCGGCTCGCTTTGCAGGTCAGAAATGCCAAATAGGTTGGTCACGCGTCACCTTCATATCGGATGCTGAAACCGCGGAAAGTATGCTCTGGAGTCTCCCAGCGGATCTCGACATCGGTCACGTGGGCGCCGGCGGGGCCGCAATGACACCAAGCGATCAATTCCTCAAGTTTGATTCCATCGCCTTCGGCGATGAGCCGCACCGAGCCGTCAGAGCAATTCATTACCCATCCGGCGAGCCCCCGTTTTTGCGCTTCTTGGTGCGCAGAAGCGCGGAAATAAACACCTTGGACTCGACCGACGATTCTTAGATGGACGCGGCCCGTTTCGGCGGAATTTTCCACCATTGCTCCTTTTTTCTAACGAACGCCTGTCCACGGCGCAAGGCTGGCATCGCGCTTTTAAGGCAGTTCGCAAAATGTTTGACAAGCGCGCTTTGACTTTTGTAGGCTGGCGCCATTTCACGAGGGTCCGGTTACCGAAGAGCGCGCCAAGCGAGTGTGTGAGACCCGTTTGAAGGCCTTGCCCTTTGGCTAAGTCGATCCGTTAAATGACCGTTCATTGTACCGATAAGGAGGGCCAAATGGGAGCAAAGTTATACGTTGGGAACCTTTCCTATAACGTGACAGAGGAAAGGCTCCAGCAACACTTCGCGCAACATGGCTCCGTGGTCAGCGCGAGGATCATCACGGACAAGTTCAGCGGCCGGTCGAAAGGTTTCGGTTTCGTCGAAATGAGTTCCGAGCAGGAAGCCGAGAAAGCGATCAGCGCGCTGAACGGCACCGACTTCGAAGGGCGCAATATCGTTGTCAGCGAAGCCCGTCCGCAGGCGCCGCGTCCAGGAGGCGGCTTTGGCGCCGGTGGGGGCGGTGGTCGGCCGCCGCGGCGCGATCGCTACTGATTGAGCAACTGCAAAAACTGCTCTTCCGTGAGGATGCGGACGCTAAGCTCGTTGGCCTTTTTGAGCTTGGAGCCGGGGTCAGCGCCGGCGACAAGGTAAGTCGTGCTCCGGCTGACACTCGAGGTGACTCGCCCGCCCAGCGCTTCGATTCGTTTTTGCGCCTCCGGACGTGACATGCTCTCCAACCCGCCGGTGAGAACAAAGCTCGCGCCAGTCAGAGCGCCGGTTTTCTTCGGTTCGGTTTTGAATTCCACGCCCGCCGTAAGCAGTTTTTCGATCACCCGACGGTTTGCCTCTTGGGCGAAAAAGCGCGCGATGGTTTTTGCCACTTCGGGCCCGATCTCGCGCACTTCCCTGAGTTCCTCTTCGGATGCGTTCTCGATTTTTTTCAAATCGCCAAAATGCTCGGCCAATAGTTTCGCCGTCGCTTCACCGACGTGGCGAATCCCCAGCGCCGTCAGGCAACGCGCCAAAGTGACATGTTTGCTGCGCGCCAATGCATCGAGAAGTTTTTGCGCCGATTTATCTCCCATTCTTTCCAAGCCGGCCAATTGCTCTTTCGTCAAGCTGTAGAGATCGGCGACGTCGTGCACCAGGCCTTGCTCGACCAATTGCTCGATGAGTTTCTCGCCCAGGCCTTCGATATCCATGGCGCCGCGGGAGCCGAAAAATTTTAAACTCTCTTTGAGCTGCGCCGGACAGGAGATCCCAATGCAACGAAAGGCGGCTTCACCTTCTTCGCGGAAGACTTCCGAGCCGCAGACCGGACAGCGCTCGGGCATGACAAATTTTCGTTCAGCACCGGTGCGCTTCTCTTCGAGCACCTTGACAACGTACGGAATGACATCACCGGCGCGCTCGACGACGACGGTGTCGCCGATGCGGATGTCTTTGCGTTCGATCTCGTCCATGTTGTGCAACGACGCGCTTTTGACCATCACGCCGCCGATCGGCACCGTCTCCAGGCTTGCCACCGGCGTCAATGTGCCGGTCCGGCCGACATTGGCTTGAATGTCAAGAATGCGCGTGATCGCTTGGCGCGGCTTGAATTTATACGCGATCGCCCAACGCGGCGAGCGGGCGACCTGCCCCAGGCGTTGCTGCAGTGCGATGCTGTTGACCTTCAGCACCAGCCCGTCAATCTCATAGGGAAGCTCCTCACGGCGGGCCTCTATTTTGTCGCGGTATTGAAAAACTTCGCTCAGGCTCCGGCACACCCGCCCCAGTGGCACTGGCTTTAGACCCCATCGCTGCATCCCCTCCCGAAACTCCCAGTGGGTGGCGAAGCTGACGCCCTCGATGATGCCGGTGCCGTGAAAAAATATATCCAAGGGGCGTTTGGCCGTAATGGTGGAATCCAGCTGTTTTAATGATCCGGCGGCGGCGTTGCGCGGATTAGCAAAAACCGCCTGGCCTTCTTCTTCGCGCTCGCGGTTCATTTTTTGAAACGCTTTAAGCGGCAGAAACACTTCGCCGCGGATTTCAAGCCGACGTGGAATCGCCTGTCCTTCGGCGCGGAGGGATAGCGGGAGTGAGCGAATGGTCTTGAGATTGACCGTTATGTCCTCGCCGTTAACCCCGTCGCCACGGGTCGAGCCCGTGGTCAATTTGCCGTCGACATAAACCAGTTCCACCGCCAGGCCATCGATCTTCGGTTCGACCGCATATTCGATGTCATCGCTCATTTTGAGAAACCGGCGGATTCGTTCCTCGAACTCCTCCAGCTCTTCGGGATTCATGGCATTGCTGAGCGACAGCATCGGGAGGGAGTGCTGCACGGTGGAGAATCGTTCCAATGGCGGCGCGCCGACCTTTTGCGTCGGGGAATCGGGCGTGGCGAGCTCCGGGTGCGCTTTTTCGAGATCGAGCAGGCGGCGAAATAGCCGATCGTACTCGGCGTCGCTGATCAGCGGATTGTCGAGCACGTGATACTGGTAATTATGTTTCTCAATTTCACGCTGAAGCTCCAAGACTTCCTCTGCAGCGTGTTGTCGGGAGGGTTGAGTCATAACTTCGGAACCGCTGGCAAACCTATGCGGTGCTGTGCTCACGCATGACCGCAGCAAAAAAATAACATAGTTGCATAACCGAATGAAGCTTGCCGGCACGCTTCATTGACCGTCTGTAGCCGTTATGTTAACCCTTTCAGGTGATGGGTACTCGCTCAATTCGGACGGTGATCTTACTGTTGATTCTGTCCGGCTGCGCCACGGCGGTACCCGGGCCTAACCTGCCGCCGGACGGTTTGATGTGGTCGGCGGATACACCGCCATTCCGTGATCGACCCAAACCCGATATTCCCGCTGAAGCCAAAGTTTTCAGTCATTTCTTGAAGGCGTACGCGCTGCTCGGTGAAGGCCAGTTCGATAACGCGCTCACCGAATTCGAAGCAGCGTCCCAGGCCGAGCCTAACGACGCCTTCCTGCATTTTCGTTTGGCATCGCTTTACCTGCGCAAAGGAGAAATGCGCAAGGCATTGGCCGAGGCCGAAACCGCCGCGCAGCTTGAGCCCAAAAGCGTCGAGAACCACATGTTGTTGGCCGGTCTCTATTCCTCCCTCGGCGAAAACCAAAAAGGTATCGGCGAGTACAACGAGGCTTTAAAACTCGACCCCACCAATCAGGAGGCTTTGCTTTACCTCGGTGCGTTGTATTTGCAAATCGATGACTTGGCGCGCGCCGGCCAACGGTTGGAGGAACTGCTCAAGGCCGACCCCAATTCGGTACTCGGTCACTATTATCTTGGCCGGGTGCGCGCCAAGAGCAAGCTCTATCTCGCTGCGGAGCAAAGCTACCGCAAGGCGCTGGAGCTCAATCCGAAATCCGACGCGGTGCTGTTGGACTTGGCGCTGGTTTATGAACTCGAAGGTAAAACCGAAGACGCGATCCAAACGTATCAGCGCCTTTTGCAAGTCAACGGCCAAAACGTGTGGGCCCGTCGGCGCCTGGGTGAGCTTTACGTCGGGCAGAACAAGCTGGATGAGGCCCTGCGTCAGTTCGAGAGCTTGCAAGGCGCCGAAGTCGATCCGCGCGAGACGCGAATCAAGATCGGTCTGATCTCCTTTGAAAAGGGCGACTTCGAGCGGGCCTCCACCGAATTCAATCTGGTTTTGGCCGGCGATCCGGACAACGATCGGGCGCGGTATTATCTCGGCGCGACCTACGTTGAAATGAAAGCCGACGATAAGGCGCTGGAATCTTTCGAGCGGGTTTCGGAAAAAAGCGAGCTTTACGCCGACTCCCGCGTACAAGCCGCGTATCTCTATGACCGCAAAGAGCAAACCCAAAAGGCGATCGAAGTTTTGCAATTGGTATTGAAAAAACGCAATGACCGCAAAGAAATTTATGCATTTCTGAGCTCGCTTTATCGCAAAACCAAAGAATACCCCAAGGCGATTCAAGCGATGGAGCGTGTCATCAGCTTGGATCCGAAAAACGATGAAGCGCATTTTCAACTCGGCGCGCTCTATGACGAGAACAAGAACAAAGAAAAATCCGTCGCCACGATGAAGAAAGCCATCGAGCTCAATCCGAAAAACGCCGCGGCGCTGAATTATCTTGGTTATACCTGGGCGGAGATGGGGGTCCAGCTCGACGAAGCCGAAGATTTAGTGCAGCGCGCGCTCAAGATTCAGCCGGACGACGGGTTTTACATCGACAGCCTGGGTTGGGTTTATTACCAAAAAGGTGAATATCCGAAAGCGGTCGAACAGCTCGAACGGGCGGTTGAGATTACCGGAGACGACCCGACCATCATCGAGCATCTCGCTGACGCCTATGAAAAAGCCGGCAAGCCGGATCGGGCGTTGGCGCGTTACCGGGACGCACTCAAGCGCACCCAGGAAACCGACCAAAGCAAGCGAGTGCGCGAAAAAATCCAACGCCTGGAGAAAAAGACTTGAGCTTGCCTCTTCGGCGTGCCGTCGTTGTCTCCTTTCAGCCGCTCACAGTTTTTATATTAGTCACGGCCGTTGGACTGTTCGGTTGCGCGACGGTTATCCCGCCGCCCGCGATCAAGCCTCCCAGCCCGCAATGGGAGTCAGACAAGCTCATCGAGTCGATCAATCAGCGCGGCGAGCAGTTTCGCTCGGTGCGTGCCTTGGCACAGGTCAACTATACCGGTCCAGACGGCAAACACGGCTTTCAAGAAGCGGTGATCGTGCAGCGGCCCGACCGATTGCGCTTGGAGACGCTGAGTTTCATGGGCGCGATCCTCATCGTTACGGCCAATAGCAAAGAGATTATCGGCTACCATCCGCGCGAGGGTGTGTTCGTGCGCGGCGCGCGCTCGAAAGATAACTTGCGCCGCTACACGCAGATTCCCCTCGAACTCGAAGAGATCACCACATTGCTGATCGGCCTGCCACCGATCGATGCCAGCGCGCCGCCCAAGCAAGAAGGGAATACGTTGGTTTTTTCTTCCAATGGGCGCAAGCGAGACGTCGTGACATTCGAATCGCAACAACCGGTACCGACCCGATGGGAGCGTTTCAACGCCGACGGCAAAGTTGAATTAAGCGCCAGCTTTAGCGACTACATTGCCACTGCGGCCGGCTTGTTTCCTTCGCACATTGTTTTTGAAGCGCTACTGCAGAAAAAGAAGCTTGAGATTCGCTATCAGCAGCCAGAAATCAATGCCGTGGTTTCGCCCGATCTTTTCTCCCAGCCAAAACCCGCCAACGTTCAGGAAGTGCCGATCGAAGCCATCGGTAGTTGACTCATGGTCCCCAGAAGCTGGCAATGGATGCTCGCGCTGCTATTGCTGCTCGGCTGCGGCGATAAGAC
>DASWCL010000072.1:0-6267 GCA_036390135.1 Binatia bacterium | reverse complement strand
ATATACCCGCCCGAGAGATGCACGAAAATCGCCGATGAACTCGTCAGTCCCAATGCGACAAGAACCGCTTTTAAGGTAGGCCCTATGCGACGCCAACTCGCGAGAGCGGCAAACAGCGCGATTATGGAACTTTCTAAAAGTATATGAGGTATCGTGCCGTCTTTAGATAGTGCATCGAAGCTGAATTCCCAGGTGTAACCGAGCAGTGGCCCCAAGAGAGCAATGACGATCGCGTGAAACCAAGTCAGTCCTACTAAAAATCGGTGTCGTTGGAGCCATACTTCTTTCGGCAAGGCGCCACCGGTAGGAATCAGGGATCTTAATGATTTGAATATTTTCGATAGGCTGGCAAATTTGCATCGGTCAACGGAACCGAGTGTGACCGAACGCGCATGAAGTAAGGAGCCGCAAACTGGATCACTGACCGCTAAAAAATCCTTCGATTTCATATCGTAGTACGCCCAGAGAACTCTGCAAAATCCCCAATTAAGCCAAGCGATAAGCAATCACAAGGCCACCGAAGGCATTGCCTTAAGTCACTGATTCAAAAGAAAAAGATCTTAATTTGGTGGGTGGTGGAGCACAAATTTGGACAACCGAAGACAACAGCGGAATCGATATCGGTTGAACTTTGCTCACTCGAACGTTGAACCTGACGTGCACGCCCTTGGTTTGTCATGGGAGGGCTGCGAACCACTATTGCGGCAATCAGTTGTAGCGCCCGGATCGACATCGCGCGGCGTAACGCGTCTCAACCCGCTTATTCCGCCGGAAAAATTCTTTTCCCGGTTCCTTCTTCTTCAAGACCAATTGCTTTCGTCGGACATATTTTTGCGGCAAGGAGAATTTTTTCGTCGGTGTCGGCCTTGGGGTCGATCACTTCGGCGATCATCTTGGCGTCGAGCTTGAAGACCTTGGGTGATGCTTGAATGCACTTGGCGTAGCCTTCGCATTTTGTTCGGTCGATGGTGATCTTCATCATACCTCCTCAATGACTGGAGTGCTGGATTGATGGAGTAATGGAGTGATGCGTTTCGAACCCATAACCACTCCATTCACTCAATCGCTCAAGCGATAAAGCTTGCCGGCATTGTCTCGGTTCATTTTCCGCTTGACGATGGGATCAATGCCCGCGCAATTTCTGTCGACGGTTGCTTGCGAGTTGGGCCACGTCGTCACCCCGTGGGGATAGTCGCTGGCCCACAGAAAATTGTCCTCGCCGTAAACGGGTGCCGTCAACACACCGGCGCGGTCGTCTTGGTAGCTGAAGTAAGCATTCCGTTTGAAATATTCGCTAGGCGGGAGCTTGTTGATATTTTTCTCCGCATCGAAGGTGCTGGCGCGACCAAACCAGTAGTCGACCTGCTGCACGAGATTGGCGACCCAGCCGACGTCGAACTCGGCGCAGACGACTTTGAGTTTGGGATGACGGTCGAAGACGCCAGAAAGAATCATATTGCCGAGGAATTGCTGCGCCGGCGCTTGTTTGGTGGCGAAGCCGAGGCTCTGTTTTTTTGGATCGACGTCGCGCGGTCCTTCGTAGTGCGTGCGAGCGACGCCCTGGGTGGCGCTCGTGTGCACGTTAATGACCATACCGGTTTCTTCCAGCGCCGCCCACATGGATTCATATTTCGCTTCATAGTAGCCGCTATCACGAATTCGCGTGGGAATTTGCACGCCGCGGAAACCGAGCTTAGCGTATTCGTGAATGTCGGCAATCGTATGCTCGATATCCAAAATCGAAAGCGTCGCCAGGCCGATAAGCCGCTTCGGATTGAAGCTGCAAAATTCATGCAGCCAGGCGTTGTATGAGCGAAAGATGGCGCGCTGAAACGGTTCATCGGTGATGCTGTAAAGCTGGCGCACGGCGCTGGAAAAAAGAATCTCGGCGTCGATGCCATCGGTATCCTGATCTTTGATCCGCGCCGCAGGCTCCCAGCCGCCGGGATAATCTTCGTAACGAAAGGTTTCATTGAAGCGAATCGTTTCGAAATGTTTTTCCTGGTCGACCTCGGAGATGCCTTGATTCTTACTGACCACGAGACCCTTCGAATAGTGTGACAAGCCGACCGGCGGCAGTGCATCGATCAGAAGCCAGATGCCTTTCGGCACGCCCGCAGGATCTTTGACGACTCTCGGCGCTCGCTCGCCGTATTCTTTTTGCGCGCGCTCCCAAGCGGCGGGCGGTTCATTGACATGACTATCAGCCGAAATGAGTTTGAAGTCCGGCATGACTTTCTCCTTGCTCGATCAAGCGCCGCGAATAATACCGCGGCCTTCGCGCACTTCTACGCAGGTGCCGTACGCCTCGGAGAAGCTCGTGCAGCGCGAGGAATTCCGCCTCGCGATAAATCGCCAGGCGGCGCGACGGCATAAGATCGCCGCAAAGCGCGAGACTTATCCGGCCATGTTCAGCGTCGTAGAGCATCGAAAAGTACAGGCGATTTATCTCAAATCGCTTCCGTTGCCGACCATAAGAGAGCTCAACCTTGGTTGTCAAGTTGACTGCGCTCGTGAACCCGCGACCGATTTGTGATTGACATCGCAAAGCCGTCGGAGTTTATGCTTGGCGCGATTGTTAGCAAGTGAAGGAGAATGCCATGATCCGTCTGCACCGTGCGCGTCGGCCTTTGCTCGCATTGTTTGTCGTGACGATGTTGCAGCCAGTTTATTCAGCTTTCGCCGCCGGCGCGGAGCGTGACCGTGTGTTGGAGGGCGCAAAGAAGGAAGGTCGGCTGGTTCTTTACGCGGGCATGGACACCGACGAAGCGATGCTCTTTACAAACGAGTTTTCGAAAAAGTATCCGTTCATAAAATCTGAAATCTTTCGTTCCAGCGGCGAAAAAATCCAGACACGATTTCTTGTCGAGCATCGCGCCAGCACGCACAGCGCGGACGTTTTTCAGGCGAGCATCATTCAAGTCTATCAGCTAAAGAACCTCAAGCTGCTGGGACGCTACGCTTCCGAGGAGGCTGCGGGTTATCGAGATGGTTTCAAAGATCCGCAGGGATATTGGACCGCTCTCTATCAAATTCCCTATGTCATCGGTTACAACACGCAGCTCGTGGCGCCAAAGGATGCGCCGACGAGTTACGAAGATCTGCTAAATCCCAAATGGAAGGGATGGATCGCTTTGGAAACCGAAGAGTACCAGTGGTTTTATCACTGGACGCAGATTTTGGGTCGGGACAAGGGACTCGAGTTCATGAAAAAATTTGCCGGGCAAAATCTGCAGATGCGCGCAGGTCACACCCTGCTGGCACAGCTGGTGGCGGCAGGTGAGGTGGCGCTGGCGACGGTGGTTTACTCGAATCGGGTGGAGCGGATGAAAGCGAGCGGGGCGCCGATCGATTGGGTTAGATTTAAAGGACCGACGATCACGGCGATCAACGCCATCGGAATTCCGGAAAAAGCGCCGCACCCGAACTCGGCCAAGTTATTCGTCGATTTCGCGCTATCGAAAGAAGGACAAAATTTGCTGCGCGGCTTGCGCCGAATTCCCGCGCGCCCTGACGTCTTCCCCGATCCGCCGACGCTGACGGAAGGTTTGAATCTCTACCCGGCGCGCCCGGAAGGCATGATCGAGAACTATAACGACACTGTGGCGCGCTTCAATGCGATCTTTAACAAATCGAGGTGAGGTTCATCGCCGGCATTGCGACCGAGGAACGACACCGCCGTCATTTTGAACGAAGTGAAAAATCTCGACCGGTTGTAGTGTGACAAAGGCGAGATCCTTCGTGGAGTTTATCCAAGCCGAAGGGCCTCAGGTGACATCCCTCAGGATTGAACCCCTTCTCGCGTGCTTTAGAGTAAGAATGTGTCGTAGCTCAGGCTGCGCTACTTCAGAATCTCTTTCAGCTTGGCGGTCAGCCCGGGTTCGAGTTTCAAAATTTCTTTGACGTTTTGTTCCAGCTCGGCACCGTCGGCGGGATTGATATCGAGGTTGGCCTTTTTCGCCTCACCGAGAAACTCGGGGTCTTTCATCGTGTCCATGAACGCTTTGCGGATGATTTCAATGCGCTCTTTCGGCGTGTTAGGTGGCAGCACGTAGGGGCGTACCGTCGGTCCGTGGACGCGCGCGACCGTCGAGATAAGGCGCTTCGCTTCATCGTTCTTCGCATAGTTGAGCGCCATCGGCAATTTGGGAAATTCTGGGTGGGGCTTGAGCGTCGCCTGAAGAATCAGTTTGAGCTCGCCGCTTTCCAATTCCTTCCGCCAAGTTGATTTTGTCGACTCCCAGGAGTTGCTCAGGCCGGCGACTTCGCCGCTGTTGAACGCCAGGCGCACGTCGGCGGTGCCTTTGTAGCCGGAGACGAGTTGGATAGGTAATCCAAGTGTCGCCTTGAGCACGTTGGGAATATCGTCCGAGCCGGAGCCGGAAGCGACTCCGCCGAATTTGACGATTTGCTTGGAGGCGAGCCAGGATTCCACGTCGTTGATGCCGGAGGATTTGGCGACGCCAATGACAAAATTATCCTGGCCCGGGACGCCGACATATTGAAACTTGGCCGCATCGAACTCGATCCCCGGCTTGCCGAGTAGTTGCTGCAAAAAAAGCCCGCCGATGAAGTGACCGATCGTCAGACCGTCGGGTTTGGCAGCTTTGAAGGTATAGTTGGCGGAGATCATACTGCCGGCGCCGGGCATATTCTCGACGATCATCACCGGATGGCCCGGAATGTGTTTGCCCATGTGGCGGCTGATCGTCCGCGTATAAGCGTCGTAACCGCCGCCGGCGGTGAAACCGACGATCATCCGAATAGTTTTGCCGTCGTAGAAACTTGCTTGAGCATGCGCGGTTTCCCAGTCGCCGCTTGCGATGGTGATGAGGCACGCCAGGAACACCAGCTTCGAAACTTTTTTCATAGATCCTCCGTTGTAATGACAAGATTGCTCAGCGGTTTGTTAAGAATGGTCCTTAACTTGGCAGCAGGATTCTCTTAAGTTCGGTATCACCGACGGGCTCATGCACTCGATCTTTTGGCGTGTCCGGCGGCAGCACATAAGAGCGATCATAGTGCCGAAGGGTTTTGCCTTTGTGGAAAGGCTCCTGAGCAAACGTTGAGTTCGCGACGGATTGAATACCCCGCGATCACCGCTGAAATCGGCGTGACAATTTTTAGATTAACCATTATCGCGCTCCGGTTGTCGCAAAGCTGCGCGAATCTATGGAAAAACCCCTGTATGTGTCAAGCATGTTTCAGGAAAGGCAATGACTGTTGCCAGGCCAAAGGGTGAGCCGATTCAAGAACGAGTCAATTTGACAGCCCAGGCGCAGCACTGTAAATTTCGCCATTAGACTTCGGTTCCAGACGCTCAGTGAGGAGAAGATTATGATTCAGCCCATCGCGCTATCCGCGACTCATATGGAATGCCGCAATCTAAAGGACTCCATGGCCGTGATGACCGAGCTGCTCGCGTTTGAGAAAATTGCCGAAAAGCCGGGTGAAGCCACCCTCAAACATCCCAATTCTCCTTGGATACTCGTGTTGCACGAAGCAGGTGCGGACGCTCCGGCCAAACCGATGCATAATCACTGGGGCGTGCGCGTGTTGACGACCGAGGAAGTCGACCGAGCCTACGAGTATCTGACCGCGCATAAGCAACAATATAACCTCGGCGCGATTGGCAAGCCGACGTGGAGCCACGGCTCGTATTCCTGTTACTTCGTCGAACCCGGCACCAACGGTTGGGAAATCGAATGCTACGAGGATTTTTCGCGCAAAGAGGCGGCGGCGCAAAAATTCGGCGGCGTGAAAAAGCCGCACTGGGAAGAGATCTATCCGGAAGAGCGCTTTCCGGGGCGCGGGTACGTGCCGCAGGCTTTTACCCATGGCACTTTGGTCGCGACCGATTTGGAGGCCAATAAAGAGTTTTACACGAGGGTTCTGGACCTGGAAGTGCACCGCTTCAGCAGTCACGTGATCTACGTGAAGCATCCGAGCACGAAAACTTACATCGTCTGCGCCCTGCGCGAGAATCCGAAAGTTTTTTCGCCAAACTTTCGCAACACGCTGACCGTGGCTTCGAAGGACGCAGTGAAAGAAAGTTATCGAGAGTTCAGCCAATCGGGCAAAGAGGTCGGCGTGAGCGAATTGTTTCCGTTGCAGGAAAATAATGGAGCCAACTCGTTCTGCTTCCGCGACCCAGGCACCAATTGCTGGGAAATCGTTTCGCCGAATTGAGGTTCGATGACGGAAAAACCGCTCGAACAGATGGGGCTGCGCGAACTGCGCGCCATCATGCGCCAGAAGGCCCCGGCG
>DASWCL010000071.1:0-37467 GCA_036390135.1 Binatia bacterium | reverse complement strand
CTATAACCGGACCGAGCTTGAAGCCGAGTTTCTGGGCAATCTGCCCCCAACCCATGTTCTGGCTGCGCATGGTGAGAATCCCTTGTAGATTCGTCGTTGTGGTTGCGGCCGTCGTGCCCGTACCGGTGGTTTGGGTGATTGTGCCACCGGTCAACGCGGCTTGTAACTGCTGCGGCGTCGGTTGGGTAATTCCAAGTGTGCTGAGCTGCTGTTTTGCGAGCGCTAGGGAAATGTAAACATTGCCAAAACCCATTTGGCCGGTTGGCGGTGTGATCGGCGTGGTCGTGGTCGTCGTAGTCGGCAAACCACCCGGCGTCGTGCTTGGAATCGTCGACGTCGACGTCAACGTAATCGGCGTGCCGTTCCTCAGACCTGTCACAACTGCTTTCGAGTCTGAGCCGAGAAATGAATTAAAGTCGCCGCTGATCTTATTGATAACGTTCGTTTGCCCCTGGTTTTGAGTTGCGCTGTTCATCGTGGTTACTTGACTGTTCAAATCCGACGCTGTGTCGGCCATCACCAAAACTGGCACTCCAGTGGCCAAACCGGCAGTTAAAATCGCTGCTAAGAGTTTCATAACGTCCTCCTCATTATTTGTTTAGCTGAGTCCCAAAGCTTTTTCAGTTTGAATAATGATCTCAGTCGCAGTCGCGCGATCTTTGAAAAAGAACCCCTGCTTCGCCACCGTGCGAATGCGCGTCGTTTTGCTGCTCACCATCTCGAGTTCGATCTCGATATCGCGGTCGTTGGACAACGCTTTAATTGCTTTTCCCTGGTCGATTTTGGAGGTTGCTTCAATCTTGATACCCATCCGATCAAGCGCGGTCCGCGTGGCGTTTTCGACCTGCGGCAGGGGCGCTGTGAATGTCCTATACGCGATGCCGTCCAGCGTATAGGCGACCGAAGTGCCAGTGGTAACGCCAGCGCCGACGCCGAGTAGGGTTAAGCCTAAGCCAGCAACGCAGCCGTGTAGTGCCAAAGAAAGCCCTATGAGAGAAATAATGAGCGGGACTTGCGTATATTGCTTTGCCATACGGCGATTGACCATAGGCAATTAACGAGCCACGGCTGTGCGACGATAACTGAGGGAATGGTTGGAACGACTCTGACTGGGAGGGCGACTATGGCTCCGTTCCCGTCGACAAAAATGTTAGGGTACGGGTAATTGTTACTGGTTGAACGTCGGCCAAGGATAGTTCTTCGACAACTCTTCAGTGTGCGCCGATGCCGGTAATCTTGATGCTGCCGTGCTTGGATTTGTACTTACGGTTAAGGGCGATGATGATGCCGGTTAGTCCCTCGATCACGTAGGCATTGCTCGCGGGACCGGCATCGTAAGCCGTAGCGCCGATGCGTTGAATAATCTCCATGACACGCTGCTTCGCGGCAGCATCGTCACCGCATACCAGGACATCGCCGAGCGGCGCTTCGACCTCGCCTAAATCGACGGCGGAGATATTGTGCAGCGCGCCCACGACCGGCGCCTCGCCGCTGACAATCTGCTGTGCTTCCTGCAGTGCCGAGCCCGCTGGCGGCACAAACGGCTTCACTTTGTTAAGCGGCACCACAGCATCGATGACGATCTTGCCGCCAAGCTGTCCCTTGAGATCGGAAACCATTTGCGCGTGCCCTTCGTAGGGGACCGCGATGACCACGAAGTCGGCGTCCTTCACCGCTTCCCGGTTGGTCGTGCCGACTATCTCACCGGCGCGCAATTTAGGCTTCAGCGTCTCGACTGCGTTTTTTGCTTTCTCTGCGTCGCGCGAGCCGATAATGATCTTTACTCCGGGAGCTCCGAGGCGCAGCGCCAAAGCGCCGCCCAGATTGCCTGTACCGCCGACAATTGCCACGATCAATTGATCCATAATTTCACCCAGAACTAACGAAAGAGATCCTCAGCGTGCGGGCGAAGAAGCTCCTGCGCCGATCCATCCTCCGTTTTTTCCATGTCGTATCCGCGTACGATAACTACGGGTATCGCTTCGCGCTTGCCCATCACTAATTCCGCCGCCGCGGCGATTTCATCGGCCACTGCCGCTACTGCTGCCTTGAGTTGATAGCCGTAGCGATCCTGCGTCCCTCTTTCATCTTTAATTGCCTTCATTCCGGCGATGCCGATTGCCACGTCGACGGTGCCCAAGCGCCACGCCCGGCCGAAGCTGTCGCTGACAATGAGGGCGGGACTTTTACCGGTGCGCTTGTGAATTTCCTCGCGCAATGAACGCGCCGAGCGATCCGGGTCTTTCGGCAATAGACTAACTTGCTTCAAGCCGACGTTCGATTGATCGACGCCGGCGTTGGCGCAAATAAAACCGTGCTGGGTTTCAACGATCAACGCTCTGCCGCCGATGCGGATCACACTGCGGCTCTCGCCGAGGATCACCTCCACGAGTGCCGCTTCCTTGTCGAGTTCGCGCGCCAATTCTTTAGCGCGCTCCGAGGCTTCGATGTCCTTTAAATTTATTATGCGCCCTTCAGCCTTCGAGACGATTTTCTGCGCGATGACGAGCACGTCGGTATCGCTGAGCTCGATGCCCTGACGTAAACAAGCAGCAACAATCAGCTCACCCAGCGAATCGCCTGTGCGAATCTCACCGATGTTCTCAAGGCCGAGCAGCTCGAGCCGCTTCATACGTCACCTGAGGGTGGAGAGTCACCTGCGTACTGTTCGGCCAAAAGTTTCAACGCCACTTGCGTCGCCTCACCGTCTGTCACCCCATAGGAAAGAAAACGCTTGAGATCTTTGGGTTCGTCGATATCCAAGGCGATATGTTCGTTTTCGATAAAGCGCGCCGGTAAACCTTGCGCGGTCAGCTGACTGAGATGAAACGTAAAGCTGTCATACCCGAATCGGAGCTCGATCACATCGGGCGGTGCCAAGAGCAATGCATTGGTTCCAAGTCGATCATGCGACGGCACCAACAAAGCGAATGGCGCCGCTGCATCATCTGGCACTTGCGCTATGACGTGCTCGATATCGCTCGCGCGCACCAATGGCATGTCCCCAGGGATAATCAATACGGACTCGCAACCCGCGCCTTTTAATTCCATCCTGGCAAAATCAACCGCCAGGGTTTCACCGTTTTCCGCTTTCTCACGAATCGCTTCGGCACCGGCCGCCGAGGCAAGGGCGGCAACTTTGTCATCGCTGGTGACAACAAATGTTCCCGCCAGTCCGCGCGCTAATCTCACTTGACGCAAAACATCGCGAAACATCACTTCGGCCAAAAGTTCACGCGCGGCGCAGCTCAAGACCGGACTGAGCCGTTGCTTGGCGCTACGAAAACCCTTCACGGGCATCAGTGCGGCGACATTCATGTGCACTCCAGAAAGAGTTTTTGTAAACTATTTTTCGACTAACGCCAAGACCTCACGCGCGAGGCGTCTCTTATCGGAGAGTGTCCTCATGCGGATGTTCGTGCAGATGGCTTGAATATTCGCCGCCGCAACGGGCTTAGCTAGGTTCCGATCTTCTTCCGCGATCAGAAATACATCGAGGAAATCGCTGTAGCACTGCGCCACACCGACCGGGGAGGCTTCCCGGCCGCTCGCTTTCATTAATTTATGCGCCGGTCCTGAAATTGCCGTTGAGCCGATGAGCGGGCTGACAGCGACGATCGGTGTGTCGTTGCCTGCCAATGACGAGCGAATTCCTGGCATGGCGAGAATCGGTCCGATGCTCGTGATCGGATTACTCGGGCAAACGATGACGGCTTCGGCGCAGCGAATCGCCTCAAGAACGCCGGGCGCCGGTCGGCTCGATTCGGCTCCGACGAGACGAACTCCCTTCACCTCGCTTGACCAGCGATCCTTTACAAAGAATTCCTGAAAGGAAATTTCCCCCTGCGGTGTCTCTACGCGCGTTTCGACGTGCTCGTCGGACATCGGCAAGATGGTCGATTTGACTCCAAGAGCGCGGCGGATTCTGTCGGTTACCTGCGACAGGGTCAGACCTTCATGCAAGAATTGTGTGCGGCTGATATGCGTCGCCAAGTCTCGATCGCCAAGCTTAAACCAAGTATCTGCGCCCAAGCGGCGTAGCTGCTCTGACGCCTTAAACGTATCATCTTTGATGCCCCAGCCTTTGGCCGGATCAATGAAGCCCGCCAAGGTGTAGGTGATCGTATCGATGTCAGGCGAGACGTAAAGGCCGTGGAAGATCGCGTCGTCGCCCGTGTTGCAGATGATCGTCAGGTTGGCAGGATCGATTTCGGCAGCGAGACCTTCGATCAGTTTAGCGCCGCCGGTGCCGCCGGTGAGAGCGACAATCATTCGGGCAGATCAGAAATCGATGGAGTGTTGGAGTGATGGAGTGTTGGTAAATTCGCCAGCGGGCCGTTGTTTCTAACCAAGCCGTCCGCGCCACAGAGTTGCTCGACATACGGAATCAACGATGGCACGAGAAACTTCTCAGCGCGCCGAATGAATTCCGGATAAATCGGCAGACGCGCCTTGAGCTCAAAGCCCGCTTGCGCGCTTTTTTCCTGCAACAGCCCTAGCGCCGGCCAGGGCGCTTCGGGATTGATGAAGTCGGGCGTCAGTGGCGACACACCGCCCCAGTCGTTGATACCCGCGTCCAAATAGAGCTCATAACCGGCCGGCGTCAAATTGGGCGGCGCCTGAATGTTCATTTCCCCGCCAAGTATGAGACGGGCGAGAGCGATGGTTCTCACCATATCGTCACGGGTCCCATCGGCATGAGCGCGCATCGGTATCGTCGGTTTGGCGCGAAAGTTTTGCACGATGACTTCTTGGATGTGGCCGTAGCGATCGTGCAGATCGCGGATCGCCAGCAGCGAATCGATCCGCTCCTGCCAATTTTCACCGATGCCGATGAGGATTCCCGTCGTAAATGGAATCGCGAGCTTGCCCGCTTCTTCGAGCGTTTTCAGCCGCACGGCGGGCTTCTTATCCGGCGCATTATCATGCGCGGCGCCAGGCCAAAGCAATCGCTCGCTGATGCTTTCGAGCATCAACCCTAGGCTCACGTTCACTTCTTTGAGCCGTTGCAGATCGCCTCTGCCCATCACGCCGGGATTAGAATGCGGGAGCAGCTCGGTTTCTTCCAACACGGCGCGACAGGCTTCGCGCAGATAATCGAGTGTGCGCCGATGGCCGCGCTCGGCTAAGAATTCTTTTATCTCCGGATAGATCGCTTCAGGCTTATCGCCGAGACTGAACAGCACCTCGGTGCAGCCGAGAAGTTTGCCCTGGCGGACGACGCGCAGGACTTCATCCAGAGTCATCGTCTTGGCGCCAATCTCATCCGGCGCTTTGCGAAACGTGCAGTAGCCGCAGAAGTCGCGGCACAAATTAGTCAGCGGCACGAAGACCTTTGGCGAGAACGTGACGACTCGCCCTTTGTGACGATCTCGCACTTGCCCCGCCATCGTGATCAAAGCTTGCAGCTCCTCGCCATTTAATGCGCTGAGTGTGTGCGCTTCCGTGCGATTCGGCAATTTGCCTTGCAGGCAGTCTTTCAAGATTTGCAGCATCTGCTTGTTTGAATATCGGATTGGCCGTTCGGTTTCAAACCACGTGTTGTCAGTCGCAGAGTGACTTTTAGATTTGTAGTTGCCCCGGAGACTTTTGCTATGGTAGCTCTTGAGGCATGTCGGTGATAGAAAAGACAACCGACCCGGAGGATAGAGCCATGGATAATTTTGATAACGTGCTCGTCATCGATGCCGACGGCCATGTTTATGAAGGAAACGTCGATTTATCACCGCGGATGCCGGAGAGGTGGCGATCCCAGGCGCCGGTGCGATTAAAAGATAACGAGGGTAATTCACGTATTCTATTAGAAGGCCGCCTGTGGTCTGCGTCGCAGGGGCTTGCCCCAGGTGTCTCGGGTCCGATGACGGAGAAAGCGCGCGGCTATCGAGCCGGCATGGTCGATCCTGTCTCCCGGATCAAAGACATGGACGAGGAAGGCATCGACGTCGCGATCTTGTTTGGCACCCAGATCGCGCTTACCGTTAACGGTTTGATGAACAAGGAATTGGCTGCCGTGCTTTGCCGGGCGGTCAACGAGTGGCTGATCGAATACTGTTCTTCGGATCCAAGGCGTCTGCTCGCGGTCGGCTTGATTCCCTGCCAAGATCCGCCGGCAGCGGTGAAAGAATTGGAGTATCTCAAGAAGATGGGCGCGATCACGGCGATGCTCCCGACCAACGTGTATGGCCTGAATAACATGGGGGATCGCATGTTCGACCCGATTTACGACTGTGCGCAATCGTTAGAAATGCCGCTGAGCGTGCACCCGCAAACCGGCCACGACGGCGTGCTCGGTGTTTCCGGCGTCATGGGCGCGGGCAGCGAGCGCTTTCGCAAGTACGCCTACGTCCACATGACCGCGTTTCCATTCGAATTGATGATCGCCATGATGCACATGATCGGCGAGGGCGTGTTCGATCGCTACCCGAGGCTGCGCGTCGGTTTCATGGAAGGCGGCGCGGGCTGGTTGCCGTTTTGGGCCGAGCGGTTCGACGAGCATATCGAGAAACTTGGGCCCCAGATGCCCGAGCTGCGCCGCCAACCGAGCGACATCATCCGTGGCGAACAGGTCACGTTGACCTGTGAATCCGAAGAAACCGGCCTCGATCGCGTATTCGCAGCCAATGGCGAGAGCACCGTGATGTACGCCTCGGACTATTGCCATTGGGATTGCCACTTCCCTTATTCGGTCAAAGACGTTGTCGACGGCAAAGATCTTTCTTTCGCGCAGAAAGAAAAATTGCTGAACAAGACCGCCATCGAATTCTTCAAGCTCAAGAATCTGCCCCAAGCCAATGCGCTCAAGACCGCGCGCCGGAGCTGGGAAAATGGCAAGGCGAAGGCAGCCAACGCCTAAGGAACAAAGAAAATGAGGCTGGGAGTACTCGTCTTCGTCTTTTTCATTGGCTCCGTCTCCGCACAGGGAGCCGAGACCCCGTACAAAATCAGAATCGGCTTTCCCTCCCTGGCATTTTCTTACATGCCATTTTATGTCGCGCAGGAAAAAGGCATCTATAAAAAATATGGCATCGAGTCGGAGTATATTCAGATGGGCACTACGATTCAGCCTCAGGCCGTGGTGGCGGGCAACATCAATTACTTCACCTCGGTGTCCACGGGAATATCCGCGGCAGTGGCCGGACTGCCGCTAGTCATCGTCATCAGCTTTTGCGACAGTTCGCCATGGGTGTTAGTTACGCACAAGGACATCAACAAACCGCAAGATTTGATCGGTAAAACCGTCGCACTCTCAGGAATCCGCACGTCGCCCTACTATTTCTTTCAGGCGTTTTTAAAAAAATCCGAAATCAACGAAAAGGATGTGAGCACGATCAATACAGGCGGCACGGCGGATAGTTTTCGCGCGTTGACAACCAACCGTGTCGTCGGCACGGTCTTGACGCCGCCGTTCGACGACAAGGCGGTTTCGTTGGGTTACAAGAAATTCATGCAGCTCGGTGATCTGGCAGACATCCCTTACGTCGGATTGGTCACGTCGCAAAGTGAAATCAAAAACAACCGCGAGTCCGTGCGCCGGACGGTTGCCGCGGTGTTCGACTCGCTTGCCTGGCTCCGCTCCAATCGCGCCGAAAGCGCTAAGATGATCGTCGATAAATTCAAAGTAAACCAACCGGAAGCGGAAAATACTTACGCGACATTAATCAGGCTCTTGAACAAAGACGGCCGGCTCAATCCCAAAGTCGCGCGCGGTTATCTCGACATCTTGCGTCAGGAGCGGCCGATCCCGGCGGACTACGATCCGATGAAGCATGTCGATTTGTCTCTGCTGCCGGGGAACCGGTAGAGACTCAGCCAGTAGGTGCGGATGAAATCACGGCTGCTTGTTAAATTATTGCTCGGTTTTATTTCGTTGTTTGGATTGGCTGCGGACAGTCACTCGCAGATGCGGCGTCATATCAAAGTGGTTTTGGAAACGAAACAGTCCGGTACCAGTAACCAGGAAGTCGTGCAAGGTTCCGGCGGCGTCATCATTCGCCGAGGCACGGTAAATCCCTCGGGAAGAATCATCGCCAACGACCGCCAGACGACCGTTCAGCGCTCCAGCGGCATCTTTACTTTGGTGCTGGATGGCGGCGAATCGATCCTTGCCGTCGCGACGCGAGTGCCGCAGAACCAAGCCAGCTACTTCTACAATTACTCGCTAGGCGTGGGCTACATCGAACAACGGATTGTCTTCAACGACGTCGGCACTTCACTGCGGGTAAACGCCGCCACGATGGCGGACGGGCAAATTAGATTACGCCTCACGCCGAGAATCAGTTACTTCTCGACGGAACGCCCCGGGGCCATCGATTTCAGCGAAGCGTCGACCGAGCTGATTGTGCCCAACGGCCAGGCAGTATCGTTGGGCGGTTCGACGACCAAACTACATGAGATTACGCGGCAAATCCTCGGTTACCGCGACCGCGCGAGCAGCGATGAAATCAGTCTAATCGTAACCGCGACTTTACAATAGTTGCCAACCATCCGTTCAAGTTGCTTCACCCAATTGCCGCGCATCGAACCCGTGACTAAAACGAAACAACTCATCATCGTTTCTATGGTCTTGCTGTTCGTTGGTTTCGCCTTTGCGCAGCCAAAGGCGGGAAGACTACGCGTCGCGACGCGCTTGGTCAGACCCTTCGTTTACGAACAACAGGGACAGCTGACCGGTTTCAGCGTCGAGCTCTGGCAGGAAATTGCCAGGCAAATGAATGTGCAGTCGGAATTTGTCGTCAAGCCGACGGTTAAGGAATTGTTGGACGCGGTGAAGTCTAAGGACGCGGCGCTCGGCATCGCCGCAATCTCGATCACGGCGGATCGCGAAGTGGAATTGGATTTTTCCCAGCCGATGTTCGATGCCGGGTTGCAAATCCTGACTCCGGTTCAAGGTGGCCGTGACACGCTTGTCGAAGCGATCATGGCTAATTTGTTGTCCGTCACCGTCCTGCTTTACGTTTTGGGGGTAGCGCTCATTCTTCTGCTGATGGCGCATTTAGTCTGGCTATTTGAGCGGCGCAACGCTGCTGGTATGCTGACCCATCGAACGTATTTTCCAGGGATTTTCGAGGCGTGCTGGTGGGCAGCTTCGACGCTTGCCACCCAAGCCGATCAAATGCCGCGCGCGGCGACGGCGCGGATCATTGCCGTCATCTGGATGTTCATGAGTGTTGTCTTTATTGCGTACTTCACTGCGGCGGTCACTTCGTCTTTGACCGTTCAACAATTGCGTGGCGACATCAACGGGCCGGAGGATCTTCCCGGCAAACGCGTCGCCAGCATAAAAGGCAGCACTTCCGTGGAATATCTGCGCCAGCATAGCGTGGACCCAGTGGAGTTCGCGAAGATCGAAGAGGCGTATCAGGCCCTCCAAGACGGCCAGATCGAGGCAGTCGTGTACGACGCACCGGTCTTGCTCTTTTACGCGGCGCACGAGGGCAAGAGCAAAGTGCAAACGGTCGGAGCAATCTTTCGTAAGGAAAACTACGGCATCGTCTTTCCGTCCAACAGCCTGTACCGTAAACCGGTCAACGAAGCATTGCTGAAGCTCAAAGAAAACGGCATTTATGATCAGCTGTATACGAAATGGTTTGGCGGCGCGACGTAAGAACTGTTCCGAGTTTTCGGGTTTAGAGTTTCGAGTTGAACCCGAAACCCTAGACTCGCAATCCGAAACTGCCGAAGGCGCGCTTGACAAAAACCTCGCGCCTTGATGACCTAAGTATCAATCGGAAGGAGGGCCTAGCCATGTCATTTAACGGCCATACCATTATTGACGCCGACGGTCACGTGATCGAAGATTGTCAGGCCATCATCGACTACATGCCCCAACCTTATCGCGATAAGTACGAGACCCATAGTTTTTTCAATCCGTTTCCGCCCCTCGACCACCTTCACTCATCCAACTTGCACGATTTCCAACCAGGCGCTTTTAATAAAGTCGGTCCCGATGGCTGGGTCGAGTTTTTAGAAGACGTCGGCATTGAGACGACCGTTCTCTACACGACTCTCGGTCTCGCTTTCGGTAAGATCGTCAGTCGCGATTGGGCGATCGACGTGGCGCGGGCCTACAACGATTGGCTTTACAACACCTACATGAAGCGCAGCCCACGATTTAAGGCGATGGGTTTGATCGCGTTACAAGAACCGGCGGCCGCTGTGGCAGAATTAAGAAGGATCGTCAAGGAGCTCGGCATGTGCGGGGCGATGTTGCCGTCGACCGGCATTCAAGCCAATCTCGGCGATCAGCGCTACTGGCCGATTTATGAAGAAGCTAACCGCCTCGGCTGTGCCATAGCCGTGCACGGCGGCGCGCATGAAAATCTCGGACTGGACGATCTGACTCCCTACGCACCGGTGCACTCTCTCGGGCATCCTTTCGGCCAGATGATCTCGTTCGGCGGCCTGATCTTCAACGGCGTCTTCGAAAAATTTCCCAATGTCAAATTCGGTTTTATGGAAGGCGGCGTCGCGTGGTTTCTCGTCTGCCTGGAACGCTTCGATCGCTCGTGGGAAACCCATATTCAGCACGACCCGCGTAAGCGATTCCTGGAGCTCCGTCCCAAGGAAAAAGTCAGCGAATATATCGCGCGCCATATCGACGCCGGGCGGATCTTCGTCGGCTGCGAAGGCGAAGAACCGGACATCGCGCACGCGATCAAAAGAGTCGGCAACAAACCCTGGGTCTATTCGAGCGACTACCCGCACGAAGTCAATAACGAGTTCTGTAAGCACGAGATCAACGAATTTCTCGAAAACGAAGAGATCGGCGCTGCCGACAAGGCCGCGTTTCTACACGGCAATGCGCGGCGGTTTTACAATCTCGGAGCGGCGGGGCTATGAGCACTCCTGTCAGCATCGGCCTGATCATTCCGTCCGGCAATCGCCTGACGGAACCGCAGTTCAACGCGTACGTTCCGCCGGGCGTTGGCGTACACATCACCCGTTTGCGCATGACCGGAAAATTCCGCAAGCCACTGAGCGAGCTCAAACGGCCGCTCGCCGAGGCGGCGGAAGCTATTTCGGACATTAGGCCGGGAGTGATCGTTTTTCACTGCACGGCAAATTCGATGGAGAGCGGCCTAGCTCACGAGAAAGCCTTGGTTGATATTATCGAGGAGGCGAGTGGCTGTCCGACGATCACGACGGCGCAAGCGATCACGCAAGCGTTCAATCAATCTGGCATCAAGAAGGTCGTGCTGATCAGCCCCTACGTCAAAGCTACCAACCAGCTCGAAGTCAACTATCTCAACCAGACCGGCTTTACCGTGTTGCATGAGCTGGGACTCGGTCTGGAACCTCACGCTTACTCGACGGTAACGCCGCAAGAGTGGAAAAACATCGTCAAGGAAAATGCCCGAGCTGACGCCGACGGCTATTTTTTGAGTTGCACGAATACGCGCATGATCGAAGCGATCGAGGATTTGGAAAAGGATCTCGACAAGCCGGTCATTAACAGCAATCAGGCGACGCTTTGGGCTTGCTTGAAAAAACTCGGCATCCCGCACACCAATAGAAAACTCGGACGACTCTTTCACTAGTTGCGATCGCACTTACCGGCGGGCGCGATCCAAGGCGTCTCCTTCGCCGGGGATTTTGCGGCCGCAGAAATCCGCCCACGAGCAAGTCCGAATCATCCGTCCATTTCTTGCGGCGAACGTGTGCTCGGCCGCGCCATGCCGGCGAGCTTTTCCATTAAGCCGGTGTTGCGCTTCTCGACGCGAAAATTGCGGATCGCCATCGCCAAAGCCTTGCGGCTGCCGACGATGACGACGAGCTTCTTGCCGCGGGTGACCGCCGTGTAAAGAATGCTCCGGTGCAACAGCAAATAGTGCGACGTATGCAGCGGAATGACGACAACTGGGTACTCGCTGCCCTGGCTCTTGTGCACGGAAGTGGCGTACGCCAAACCAATTTCGTCGAGCTCGTCGGACTCGTATTCGACGACCTTGTCTAAAAAATCGACTTTTACACTGCCGATTTCCCTGTCGACAGCGACAATGCGTCCCAGATCGCCGTTGAAAACGGCTTTGTCGTAGTTGTTGCGCAGCTGCATGACTTTATCGCCCCAGCGCAAGGTAGATCCGGCGCGTTCCAAACCGGTGCCCGGTGGATTGAGCAGAGCCTGAAGCTCGCGGTTGAGATTGATCGTCCCCAACAAGCCGCGATGCATCGGCGTTAGCACTTGGATCGCCTGGCCAACTGCGTCCGAGTCTAATTGGAGCGAGCGCGGGATTTCCTCACGCACCAAAGTCTTCACCGTTTCGAGAATTTCCTCCTCGGATTCCCTCGCCAGAAACGCAAAATCGCTGCTGCCACTCGCTTCGCGAAGCCAAAGCGGCTGGCCTTGCAGGATGCGATGCGCGTTGACGACGATGAGGCTCTCGCGATCCTGGCGGAAGATTCGTCGGAGCACGACCTTTGGCACCACACCGGAGTCGATCAAATCGCGTAGCACGCTGCCCGGCCCCACCGACGGAAGCTGATCGACATCGCCGACGAGGATAAGATGGCTGTGCGGATCGACGGCGCGCAGCAAATGATCCATTAGCGGCAAATCGACCATCGAGGTCTCATCGATGATGATAAAATCGACTTGCAGCGGATTGTCTTCCCTCCTTTGAAAACCGCCTTGTCGCGGATTGTATTCCAGCAGTCGATGGATCGTCATGGCTTCTTCGCCGGCGCTCTCGGTCATGCGCTTTGCCGCCCGTCCCGTCGGCGCGGCCAGCGCGAACTGGACCTTGGCGCGGCGCAAGATCGTCAGCAGCGCGGTAAGGAGTGTAGTTTTGCCCGTGCCCGGCCCGCCGGTGATGACAAGTACCTTTTCGCGCAGGGCGTGCTCAGTGGCGCGCATTTGGTCTTCATCCAAAGTTAGTGACGCGGGCCCGAACAACTCAGGACTCACCAAATCGATCGCGCCGCGAGAAGTTTGGCCGGGCCGGCTCCAGGGACCAAGCATTTTTTCTCTCTGCAAACGCGACGGCGTCGACAAAAGACTTTGTAACGCCGCAGCGACACGGCACTCGGCATGATAAAGCTCTGCCAAGTAAACCTGCGTATCGTTGCGGTCAGTGACT
This sequence comes from Binatia bacterium, assembly GCA_036390135.1. GTDB lineage: Bacteria > Desulfobacterota > Binatia > UBA9968 > UBA9968 > DP-20. The sequence continues at coordinate 24,391 of DASWCL010000071.1, read as the reverse complement.
TCGTGAAGCACCAAATCGCCCTTCCCGGCAAGCTTGGCGACCGCCGCGTCCACCGGATCTTCGTCGATATTCAAAAGCGCGGCGACGTTTCGCTTGAGCGACACGAGTGGCGCATAGCAATGGCCGCGATCCGCCATTTCGCGCAGCATGTGCAGAACTCCGGCTTGCACGCGCAGCGGAAAGTCACCGCGAATGCCGATCTGATCCGCTAGTCGGTCCGCCAGGAGAAAGCCGATGCCGTGCACCTGCTGCGCCAGCGCGTAGGGATTTTCTCGAACTTGACTGACCGTGTCGGCGCCAAAAACCCGGTAGATTCGCAGCGCCAACGAGGCGCCCACACCGTGGCCCTGCAGAAAAACCATCACGTCCTGCATGCCGCGCTGTTCCTGCCACGCCTGTATGATACGGTGGGCGCGCACTTCACCGATGCCTTCGACTTCGAGGACGCGAAGCGGCTGCTCCGAGAGAATTTTCAACGTTTCCAGGCCGAAGGCCGTGACCAACCGTTTGGCGTACGTGGGGCCGATCCCCTTGATCAGACCGGAGCCGAGATATTTTTCGATCCCCTCGCGCGTGGCGGGATCGACCTTCTCCCAATGATCGACCTGAAACTGTAAGCCGTAGCGCGGATGGCGCTTCCACGAGCCACTGACTTTGATTTCTTCGCCTTCCGAAACCGGAAAGATCGTGCCGACGATCGTCATTCCGGGTCCACCGTCGTCATCGAGACGCGCCACGGTATAGTGCGTCTCGGGATGTTGATAGGTGATCCGGCTGATCGTGCCTTGGATTGATGTCGGCTCGTTCAGTTTGTCCATCAACGACATCTCTGGGGAATTATCCTACGCGAAAGCTTTGCGGGCGTAAACGATGCCCCTTGCCTTTTGTCAGGGGGGAGATAAGATTCTTTCCAATATTCGTGTCCAGATTCGCTCCCGACAATTAGCTTTTTCTCGCCAGATCCCTTGATAAGAGCGCACAATACTCTCGCCGTTTTCGCCGCCGCAGGAGCGGCGAAAATTAGGAGACCGCAACCATGACCATCGAGTATTTTTGGTTCGAAGCAATCGTGATCCTAGCTTTGATTTTCGCCAATGGCTTTTTCGCAGCGTCCGAAATCGCCATGATCACCATGCGCAAAAGCCGGATCGACGCCTTGCTCGAGCGAGGCGTCAGAGCCGCCGCCGTGGTGGCGCGACTGAAAGCAGAACCGGACCGCTTTTTGGCCACAGTGCAGATCGGTGTCACGGTCATCAGCTCCTTCGCCTCGGCGATCGGCGGCGCGGCGGCCATCGGCTATTTGAAGCCGCAGATCGCCGCCTTGCCTTTTTCCTTCATCGCGCGCTGGGCCGAAGCGATCGCGCTTTTTATCGTGGTCTTGCCGATTTCTTATTTGTCGCTCGTGTTGGGAGAGCTGGTGCCGAAGACGCTCGCGCTCAGGTATTCGGAGCAGATCGCTTGCTTTGTCGCACGGCCCATCGAGTTTCTCGCGCGCATTAGTTCGTTGGTCGTCAAGGCGTTGACCGATTCTAGCAACCTGGTGCTCAGGTTGTTCGGCGGTGAAACCGAAAGCGCCAGTTTCATCTCCGTCGACGAGGTCAAATCGTTGATTCGCGAGGGCGCCGCTAAAGGGATTTTCAACGAGACCGAAGAACAGATGATTCACAGCGTGTTTGAATTCACCGATACGCCGGTCAAAGCAGTGATGATCCCGCGTACCGAGATCCATGCCCTCGAGGTACATACTTCGTTCGCCGACGTGGCAAAGAGCTTCGTCGAAAGCGGCTTTTCGCGCATACCGGTTTACGAGGGCGAATTGGATAAGATGATCGGCATTCTTTACAACAAGGACGTGTTCAAAGCCTTACAGGAACAGAGCGAGTTTCGCATCCGCGACCATCTGCACCTGGCTTTTTTCGTTCCCAGCTCACTGCCAATCAGCGAGCTGTTGAAGCAACTTCAACGGCGGCGGCTCGCGATGGCCTTGGTGGTCAATGAATTCGGTGAGGTCGAAGGACTTGCGACGCTTGAAGATCTGGTCGAAGAAATCGTCGGCGAGATTCGCGACGAATACGACCGCGAAGAACGCGGCCCGGTGGAACGCTTGCCCGACGGCTCTTTGGTCATCCAGGGTTCCGCTTTGCTGAAGGACCTAAAGACCGATTTCGAGCTCCCGTTCGAAGAGTCGCCGGATTATCACACGCTCGCCGGTTTCATGCTGGCCAAACTCAAGCGTATCCCCCGGGGCGGTGAATGGGTTGAGGAAAACGGTTTCAAGCTGACCATCGTCGACATGGAAGGGAGACGCATCGTCAAAATTAAGCTGGAGCGAATTGCCAGCGTATAGGGGCGCATCCGCGATAACCAAACAGCAGAGCACGTTGGCTAGTAGCAGCGAACCTCGATCTCGTTGCCGTCGGGATCGAGAAAATAGACAGACGTCGCCCGTCCCCGCGCGCCCCAGCGCGACACCGGCCCTTCACGGATAGTGATTTGGTTATCCTTCAGATAATCGACGACGCCGGTAAAATCGCCCGGTTCGACCACTAAGCAAAAATGATTCAGATTGCCGTCAGTCTTTTCGCCAGTCCGTTTATGAGTAATTTCTTCAATAGGAAATAAATCGATGATTGTCCGATCATTAATTCGCACCGACGGAAAACCGACCTTGCCGGCATGGAACTCCTCGACTCGTTCGCCGGTTAAGCCCAAAACCTGCGAGTAGAATTTTAGCGAGCGGTGAATATCGCGGACGTTGAGGACGATATGGTCAAGCTCCGTGATCTTCAATGGGGCCATAGGGGAACTCCTTTCCCTAGGACAGCCGGATTGCGCTTCGAACGCTACAACTCGACGGCCGTCATTGCTTTCAACAACGCTTGGACTTCAATCGGTGTGCCCACCGTGATGCGCAGGCAATCTTGCAGCATGGGTACGTCGAAGTAGCGTACCAGAATCTTTCTGAGTTTGAGATCGTCATAGACGCGCTTCATGTTTTGGCCTTTTTTACGCGCCAAAACGAAATTCGCGTGTGAGGGGTAAACATCGAACCCCATGCGCTTGAGTCCGGTCGTCAACTTTCTACGACTGCGTTGAATGCGCCGCACATTGCGCACCATCCACGGCATATCTTTCAGCGCCGCCGCCGCCGCGATCAAGCTCAGCCGATTCACGTTATACGAGTCTTTTACTTTCATTATGCCGGAAATGATTTCTTCCGACGCGAATGCGAGCCCGATACGCATTCCGGCCAGGGAGAATGATTTAGAAAAACTACGCAAGACGATCAGGTTGGGCAGTTGGCGGATGAGCGGGATCGATGACGCGCCCTCGCTGGCGGCAAAGTCGACATAGGCTTCGTCAACCACGAGGATTCCCGCCACCGAGCGAGCAAGCCTTTCGATTTCCGTCAGCGACACCAGCGTGCCGGATGGAGCGTTTGGATTGCATAGAAAAGTCAGCACGGCGTTTTGTTCGCTCAAAGATGGCGGCACGGAAAAATCCGCGGAATAGTCCACTGCCGCGGCGACTCCGTCCTGAATTTCAACCAATGTGTCGTAAAGTGAATAAGTCGGAACGGGAAAAGCGACGCGGTCCCGAGGTCCGACAAAGCATCGCAGCAACATCGAGAGAACCTCATCCGAACCGTTCCCGACGATGATATGCGCTGGTTTCACGCCATAGACGGTTGCGGCCACCGTTCGCAGGGTATCGCTCTGCGGTTCCGGGTAAAGGCGCAACGACGGATTGAGCGCCGTTTTAAGCGCCTTATAAACGTTCGGCGATGGCGGATAGGGATTCTCATTTGTATTGAGTTTGATGACGCCGGCGTCTTGCGGCTGCTCGCCTGGAACATAGCCGCTCATGGTGGCAATGTTCGCTCGGAAATAGCGTGACATGGGTTGGAATTCTATCGGCAGGCGCAAGCCTTTTCAAACCATGATTTTGGCGCGACAAAACTTGACTCGGCGAAGCTTGCGGTCGTCCGGGACGAGAACTCTGATTTTCAAAATTGCCCGCCAATTGAGTTGAGAATGATCGAGCCGTTAGCCCGCCGATTAAGACAATTTTGTCCACGGATTCCAGAATTTGTCCAGAATTCCCCTTTATTGGCGGGTTTGCGCGGGAAGCTCCATTCTTCGTTCGGCTAACCGATTGATTTTGTAAAGTTTACTTTTTAAATGGTGGCATGTTTTTGGCTTTAGCCAGTGCGTTGATCGATCTCTGCCCCCAACTCGAGGCGAAATCGCGACGAATACGCGCTAACTTATCTCAACTATGCAATCGTCCAATCTTCCAAAAAACGACCCGTCAGTTCGCTTGCTGAATGAAATCGAAATCCTGCTTGCCCAGTCTCGACTGTTGGAACTCTATTTCAAGCAAGCGCAGACAGCGGCAGCCTATGAACAAGCGCGCGCGCAGGAGCGGCATCAAGCCGAGTTGATGGCGCTTCGCGTCGCGCTTGCCGCGAGCGAGCAGACCCTCGCGGCGCGCCAAACGGCGGCCGGCGCAACGGAACGGAACCTCCTTGAGCGAGTCAAAGTCCTCGAAATCGAGTTGGCGGAGAATCGGCACCAACTCAACAGCCGCGAAGCGAAGTTCCATGGCGCCGAGTCTGAGGCCGCAAATCTGCGCGCTCGCATCGGGCAACTGGAAGCAGCTATGGAACACGCGCAAGTATCGGCGCAGGAGTCTGCGACGGCTCGTCATGCGCTTGAGCTGGAGCTGGCAGATCTGCGCGGCCGTTTCGAAAAAGATCGACAGGCTTTCGAACATCAGCAGCTTGTGTCGCGGGAAATTCAGGGTGATTTGCAAACCCAGCTCGCGCAACTGCAAGAGCACTTAAGAGAAAATCAGACACAGTCAAACGTCGCTGACCGTGAGCTGCAACAAGCCCGGCGCGAGATCGAAGACTGGTGTCAGCGCGCGACGGAATTCCAAGCAAGCCGTCAAGAAGCCGAGGCGAATGCGGCGCGAGAATTAGCACACACCCGCGCCGCCTTTGCCGCTGACATGGGTCTGCTCCAAACGGCCCTGAGCGAGCGAGAGCACGCGCTCGAAGAAAACCAGAACGCGACAAGCGAGATCGAACGCGGCCTCAACACTGAAATCTTGACGTTGCGAAGCCAGCTCGATCAGAAACAAGAACTGATCGGATTTCGCGATGACGAGCTGCGCGATGGCCAAAGCCAAATCGTAGCGCTTCAGCAACGACTTGGCGAGCTCGAAGCCGTCAGCCAGTTGGCTTCAACCAATGCGGACGAGCTCGAAGGAGTTCGTCGCGCCCACGAAAGCGAAGTCGCGGCGTTACAGCATGAGGTGGCGGTCAGTGAGCGCGCTCTCACCGAGCGCCAGGAAGCCGTCACTGCGGTTGAGTTCGCCTTGCACGGCAAAATCCAATTTTTAGAGCAGGAGCTGGCGCGTAGCCGCAACCTGATCGGAGAACACCAAAACGACGTTCAAAGCTCGCGCGTTGAGGTCGAAACTCTGCGCCAACGGGTCAGCCAATTCGAGTCTACCTTGGCAGGGGAACTGGCGGCTCGACAAATCGCCGAAGGGGCACGCGGCAGTCTGGAAGATGAAATATCGAGCTTGCGCACCGCACTGGCACAAAAGGAACAGGCGCTTGACGAACAAAAACAATCCATCGCATCGCTCGAAGAGCGGCTGGGCGCCGAAGTCAACCAGCTACCCAGCCTGCTGGAAGAGCGGCGAGCTGCAGCCGATCTCGCCAGCGCAGAGCTCGAACGCCTGCGTTCAGCCCTCGCTACGGTTGGCGAAGAAAAGGCCCAACTGGCGAAGTCCCACGATGCGCTCGAACGGAGTCACCAACATGAGGCGGAGATCCGTCGGGAACTGGAACCGCGCCTGCAAGCGAAGGATGATGAACTGCAACGACTCCAGGCAAACGTCCAAGAGCTCATACAAGCCGCGCTAAAAGAGCAAGAAGGCCGTTTTCGATCGGCCGAAGCGCAATTGGCGACTGAGATTGTTCAATTGCGAAATCAGTTGCAAGAGCAAGAACTAGCAACCCAGCAAGCTCGGTCCGAAGACACCCAATTGCATGTACAGATTATTGATCTCCAGGAACAGAATGCCCAATCGGAAAATCTTCGGCACGAGCATGAACTGAGCTTGCAGCAGGCCGGGGCGCTGCGCCAAGCGTTAGAAACTCGTTTAGAAGAAAATCAGAACGAACTCGAAGCGGTCCACGGGCGAGCGAGCGAACAAGCAACGGCGCTGCTCGAACGAGAGACATATGTCATATCGGTTGAAGGCCAGCTAAAAAGCCAGATCCATCAACTTGAAAGCCAATTGGAGGAACAACGAGCGGGTTCCGATCTAATCGACACGGAGCTCGAACGCCTGCGTTCAGAGGCCGCTGCGACCGAGGCACACAAAACCCAGTTGGAGAATGCCCGCGAAGAACTCGAACGGAGTCGGTACCACGAGGCAGAGGTCCGTCGCGAACTAGAAGCGCGCCTGCAAGCGAAGGATGATGAACTGCAACGACTCCAGGCAAACGCCCAAGAGCGCATACAAGCCGCGCGTAGCGAACACGAACTCCAGCTCAAAATGCTCGAGGAACAAACCGCGAGCGATATCGTCCGACTTAAGAACCAGTTGCATGAGCAGGAACAAGCAGCGCAGCAAGGCCGTGCCGAACTTGCCCAGCTCAATGCCGAGATTGCGCGCCTCCAAGAGCTCAATGCCCAGTCTGAACAGACCCGCAATGAGCTCCAACAGAATATGCAGCAGGCCAGAACGCTGTGCCGTGAGTTCGAGACGCGCTTAAAGGCCGAGGAGGATGAATTTCGAGTTGCCCAGACGCAAGCAAGTGAACAGTTGGCGGCGGCTCTCAGAGAACAGGAAACATATTTCAAAGCGACCGAGGTGCAACTCAACCGGGATATCAGCGAGCTGCGCACCCAATTGGAGCATCAAAAATACAGCGCCGGGCTAGCGCGCGAAGAACTTAGCCAATTGCGCTCGGCGAACGCTGATATCGAGCAGCAAAGAGCACAGTCCGAGAATCGTCGTCACGAGCTTGAAAAAAACTGGCAAGAGGCCGCGGCGCTCAAGCCGGAACTGGAAGCGCGCCTGCGCGCGAAAGACGACGAGTATCAGTCGGCTCAGTTCAGTGCAAATACGTTTAAAAGCCAGCTCGATGCCAAGATCAATGAACTGCAACTCCAGCTGGCTGAAAAACAGTTGCTGATCGAGAGCAAAGCCAGTGAGATTAACGATCTTAAAGCTGCAGCAGATCGCCTGACGGAGCAGTTGGCGCGGCGAGATTCCGCCGCCGCCGAGTTTAGCGATCGCTTACAAAGGGAGATCGAAGCAAGTCGCGCCGAGCATCAAGCTCAAATAACGGCCTTGCGGGAGGAATCTCAGCTCGCGCAACGAAATTTAGAAAAGGAGCTGGCTGAAGAACGACAATGCATCGCCCTGCTTCGCCAGCACGTCAGCGAATTTGAGCGGCGCAATGCCGATATGAAAGCCGGGCTCAATGGCCGCCAGCAAGATCTTGAGGCCGCGGCGGTCGAGGTTGCGGCATTGCGTTCGCGCTTGGAAGAACTGGAAACACGTCGCCAGGCAGATTTATCCAACGCGGAAAGCGAAAATGCTCAAGCTCGCATGAAGTTTGAAGGGGAGCTCGCGGCCACCCATCACGAGGTTCAACAGAAAAATTGGGCGGCTGCTCAGCAACAAGCGAATTTGGAAAATTTAGCGCTCGCCCACAAAAAGCAGATCGAAAAGCTTGAAGAGAAAATCGCCGAACAACAAAACTTAGCCAAGGACCGAAGTTTCGAACTGGAAAAATCCCAATCGCAAACGCGACTGCTTGAACGGCGGGTTGACGAGCTCACCGCCGAACTGCGACAGGGGGAACTCACCTCGATCAACCGAGCCGTGCAAATCAAGGAAGAATACGGACTGCGGATAGCGGAATTGGAAAGGCAAGTCGCGCAAAAAAACAGCGAGCTCGTGGAGCGCCGTCTATTTTCATCGGAGCTCGAACCAACGCTGCGCCTGGAGATCGACCGCCTGATTCGCGAATCGCAAGAAAGAAACAAGATTTTGCAAGACCGGAATGACGAGCTTGTCCGAGTCAAAGCCGACCTGGATAACATTCAGGAGCAGTATCGTGCATTGGAATCGGCTGTAGCGCAGGGCGAGGCGGTGCTCACCGCGGACGCGGAGCGCATGCGCACGGAATTTCAAGCTCAACTTGCGCTGCTTCAGGCCGAGCTCAGTCAAAAAGAATGGGCGCTCGACGAGCGGCAAGCGGTGACCCACGGACTTGAGCAGAAGTACCATCAGGAGATCGAATCTCTGCGCCGAAAGCTGACGGAAACAAAAAATATCGAAGTAAAGGGCGATTTCGTCTTGGGTGAGGCCAAATTAGATCAAGACCAAGAAACGCACTTTGAAAAAGCCAACGGCACGAGCTCCGGCGATCAAGCGTGGTCTCCCTCCAACCACGGGCGCCGTTGGCATACGGGTTTCGCCTGGAAGAGGCGTTGGAAATCATCGGAAACAGCTTGAAGATAGTTGAACGGGTGAAGACAATTGCGTGCGAACGGTCAATTTACTAGCACTTCGCGGGTGGACGTTTATCACAAGCGATGGCTAAGATTTGAAGGATGGTCATGTTACAGACGGAACGCGTAGCGACGGGAATTGTCGGACTCGACCCGCTCATTGAGGGTGGATTTCCCAAGGGGCGGTCGATTTTGATTACCGGAGAGCCCGGCACCGGTAAGTCGACGTTTGCCCTGCAGTTCCTCGTCGAGGGGCTCAAGCGCAAGGAAAAATGTGTTTTCGTGACCGCGGACGAAGAACCGATCGATGTCCTGGAACACGCGGCGTCGTTGGGCTGGGATCTCGAACCACACGTGGAGAATAAAGAACTGGCGATTTTGAACGCCGGAGCGTATCTCAGCTCTTTTCCCGGAGCGGGACGGGAACGTCACGTTGACGTGCAAAAAGCGGTGAGCGATCTCGCTCGCTTCGTCAGTCAAGTCGGCGCAACGCGACTTGTCCTCGATCCCGCCGGCCCGTTCGTATTGCTGCGTGACACCGGCGTGCGGATTCAAGATCAAACACGGCTGCTGATCAAGCTGCTGCGCTCCTCGGTGCCGACGACCAACGTGCTCACGTCGTATGCGGTGCCGCGGACCGGCGAGCGCACCATGCATGGCATTGAAGAATACCTCGTCGCCGGCGCCATCGTCCTCGAAATGATTTGGCAGGACGGCAACCTGGGGCGCAGCCTAATCGTCGAAAAAATGCGCTGCACCGACGTCAAGCCGACGCAGCTCGAATTCGACATTATTAAAGGTCAAGGCATCCTGATCCAGCCGCCGGCATCATCGCGCTAAACTCGGACATTACAATGGCTCTCCAGCGCCTTTCCACTGGCATCAAGCGGCTCGACGCTTTGCTTCAGGGCGGCTACATCAAGGGCCGCACTTATCTCGTGACCGGCGACGCCGGCACGGGGAAAACGATTGCCTGTTTGCAGTTTCTGCTGCACGGCCTCAAACATGGAGAAAAGGCCGTGTATGTCACCGTGGACGAACGCCCGGCTGAAATTTTGGAGTCGGCGGCATCTTTATCCTGGGACCTCCAACCGTATATTCAAGACAAGAGCCTGGTCATCCTCGATGCCTCGCCTTATTTTGGCGCACGCAGCGCCAGCGCCACCGAGAAAGGCATCGATCCACAGAAAATCGTCGCGGATCTTGGCAACTACGCAAAGAGGCTCGGCGCCACGTTGCTAATCATCGATCCGATCACGCCGCTCATTCTACCAAACGACGCCACGAGCCCGAGCCAAGATCAAGCGCGTTCACTGATCCAATTGCTGCAGTCCCAATTGAACACGACCAATCTTTTCACGGCCCAGGGCGGCCAAGCTCTCGATGCCGAGAGTGGTATCGAGCAATTTCTCGCGTCCGGCGTCTTGGTTCTCAAGAGCGGCGACATCGACGGCAAGTTCAAGCGCACGGTGGTCATTAGGAAAATGCGCGGCACTGCGGTGGAACCTGCCGAATATGGTTTTATGCTCGCTTCCAAAGAGGGGATCGTACTCGCAGATCATTGCACGGAAAAAGACTACGCTCGCGATGCCGATGCGCCGCTGTTTGAATACTTCGAGCTCGCCAAAAAAGAGCGCTAATCCACTTAATTCTAAAGCAGATCCGCGGCTTTGCGGCACCGGAAAATTAAATCGGTTTGATGCCGGCGCTGATATTACTCCGTTTCCTTTTCGACGTTTAATACTTTCTTGACAGCCGGGTGAACGATGCTTAGGTTTTCTCCATAATCGAGGAAGCTAAGAATGCGTTTAGATAAACTTACGACCAAATCTCAAGAAGCCCTGCAGCAAGCCCAGGGGCTTGCCGACAAACGGAATCACCAGGCGATCGACGTCGAGCATCTGCTGTTCGCGTTGATCGGCCAAAAAGAAGGCGTGAGCGCGTCACTGCTGCAGAAATTGGGCGTTCCGTTGGGGGTGTTGACCGACCGCTTGCAAAAAATATTGGATCGCCTGCCGCAAGTCACTGGCGGCGCCGGCCAAAGCTACATCACACCGAGGCTCAAAAAGACCATCGAAAACGCAGAGTCCGAAGCGGAATCGCTAAAAGACGAATATGTATCGGCCGAACACTTGTTGTTGGCGATGGTTCAAGATAGCGGCGAAATCGGCAAATTTCTCAAGGAACAAGGCGCCACGCGCGACAAGATCTTGAGCGCGCTGGTCAGCATTCGCGGCGCGCAGAGAATTACCGACCCCAATCCGGAGGAGAAATACCAAGCCCTGGAAAAATACGGCCGCGATTTGACCGATCTCGCGCGCAAGGGAAAGCTCGACCCTGTGATCGGGCGCGACGATGAAATTCGTCGCGTCATTCAAGTACTGTCGCGGCGCACCAAAAATAATCCAGTGCTGATCGGCGAGCCAGGCGTCGGCAAGACCGCGATCGTCGAGGGTTTGGCGTTACGGATCGTCAACGGCGATGTGCCGGAGGGCCTGAAGGACAAGCGGCTGATCGCGCTTGATCTCGGTGCGCTCGTGGCCGGAGCGAAGTTTCGCGGTGAGTTCGAAGATCGCCTGAAAGCCGTTTTAAAAGAAGTTACCGATGCCGCGGGACATATCATTCTTTTCATCGACGAGCTGCACACGCTGGTCGGTGCGGGAGCCGCGGAAGGCGCCATGGATGCCTCGAACATGCTCAAACCCGCGCTCGCGCGCGGCGAGCTGCGCTGCGTCGGCGCGACGACTCTCGACGAATACCGCAAACGCGTCGAGAAGGATCCGGCGCTGGAAAGACGCTTCCAGCAGGTTTATGTCGGCGAGCCGTCCGTCGAAGACACCATCGCAATTCTTCGCGGCCTCAAAGAACGCTATGAAGTGCACCACGGCGTGCGCATCACCGACGGCGCGATCATCGGCGCCGCGACGTTGTCGCACCGCTATATCAGCGATCGTTTTCTACCGGATAAGGCCATTGATCTTATCGATGAAGCGGCGTCGCGGCTGAGAATCGAGATCGACAGCATGCCGATCGAAATCGACGAGGTGGAGCGAAGGATTCTCCAGCTTGAAATCGAACGGCAGGCGCTCAAGCGGGAAGAAGACAAAGCCTCCCGCGAACGGCTAGCGCAGCTGGAGCGCGAGATTGAAAACCTGCGCGAAACTTCCGGCGGGCTTAAAGCGCACTGGCAAAACGAGAAAGCTTCGATCCAGCAAATCCGCTCGCTCAAAGAAAAAATCGAATCGACCAAGGTCGAAGAGCAGCAGGCTCAACGCCAGGGCGATTTGAACCGCGCCGCGGAATTGCGCTATGGCATGCTGACCCAGTTGCAGAAAGATTTGGAACAGGCGAATCAAAAGCTCGCCGAGCTGCAAAAGAATCAAAAGATGCTCAAAGAAGAAGTCGACGCCGAAGACGTCGCGGAAGTGGTGGCGAAGTGGACGGGCATCCCGGTGTCGAAGATGCTCGAAGGCGAGGTCCAGAAACTGCTCAAAATGGAAGATCGCCTCAGGCTCCGTGTCATCGGACAAGATAGCGCGATTCACGCCGTGGCCAATGCGGTACGGCGCGCCCGCGCGGGCTTGCAAGATCAAAATCGCCCCATCGGCTCGTTTATCTTCCTCGGTCCCACCGGCGTCGGCAAAACCGAACTGTGCCGGGCTCTCGCGGAATTTCTCTTCGATGACGAGCAGGCGATGGTGCGCTTGGATATGTCCGAGTTCATGGAGAAACATTCCGTGTCGCGTTTGATCGGCGCGCCCCCCGGCTACGTCGGCTATGAGGAAGGCGGCTACTTGACCGAAGCCGTGCGCCGCCGGCCGTACTCGGTCGTGCTCTTCGACGAAATCGAGAAGGCTCATCCCGATGTGTTCAACGCGCTGTTGCAAATTCTTGAAGACGGCCGCATGACCGACGGGCAAGGCCGCACCGTGGACTTTAAGAATACCGTGATCATTATGACGTCGAACCTCGGCAGCCAGTACATTCTCGAGCTCGGCGCCAAGAACCGCAAAGAGATGGAACTACGGGTTAGCACTGCGTTGCGCGAGGCGTTCAAGCCGGAATTTTTGAACCGGGTCGACGAGACGATCATTTTTAACAACCTGGGCCGCGACGAGATCAAATCCATCGTCGAAATTCAGCTCAAGCGGCTGCGTCAGAATCTCGCCCAGCGAAAGATGGCCCTGGAAATCACCGATCGCGCCAAGGCGTTGATCGCCGATAAAGGCTACGATCCGGTTTACGGCGCGCGGCCGCTCAAACGCACGATCCAGCGATTGATTCAGGACCCGCTGGCAGTTAAGATTCTGGAAGGGGAGTTCCAAGAAGGCGATCGGGTCAAAGTCGATGTCGACGCGGATGAACTGACTTTCACCCACGGGGAAGCGGCGTCAGTAGGGGAAAGTCTCGAGGCCCGGACGCTGCATTGAGATCCTCTTCTAGAAAAGTGCCTCCCGGACTGGCACGGGTCCGGAAGGAGGTTCCTCCTCCCGGCAAAATCTTCAAGAGTAAGAAGACCGACCGGCGAAAGCAGGCAAAAGAGGAGATTCGCCGAGAACTGAAAGAAACCCTGCCGCGCAAATTTTCTTAACTGCAGTTTAAGCTTCTTTTTACCGAGCGCGCGGTGATCGCGCGCGCACTCTCGTGTTTTTTCTCGAAGAGAGCGAGCCGATGATTGTCTTGGCCTTGATTGCCGATTTACCCGTCAAGCCTAGCCACGGTTCAGTCATTTTTACCTCAGGTCGACCAACTCGATGAATCCTGCTGTGGATTCCGCGGTCAGTGCCGTGGCGCACCAGCGACGGCTTACCCTCGTCTTGTTTAATGTTTGTGTCGGTCAATTCATCGTGGGTCTCGATCAACGCGCCCTGCTGGTCGCGCTCCCGACGCTGACGGTCACTTTCAACACCAGCTTGACGACCATTCAGTGGGTTTTGCTCATCTACGATTTGCTCTTGATCGGCACGGTGATCACCGTGGGCCGATTGGGCGATCTGTTTGGCAGGCGGCGGTTCTATGCCAGCGGCTTTCTGGTTTTCGTTTTAAGCTCCGCGCTCTGTGGCTTCGCTCAAACCGCGGGGCAAATTATTTTGTTCCGTGGCTTGCAAGCACTCGGCGGCGCGATGATCTCGGCCAATGGCAGGGCGATTGCTTCGATCACGTTTCCCGCCAGCGAGCGCGGCAAGGCCATGGGCTTTGCCTCCATGGCCTTCCACGTCGGTTTCTTGACCGGTCCGACCCTGGGTGGTTTCTTGATCGACACGATCGGTTGGCGTTGGATTTTTTTCATCAACCTCCCGATCGGCATTTGGGGCGCTTTCCTAGCGTTAAAACTATTGGAAGAAAGCCAAGAAGGCGTCAAAGGAATCTCGGTGGATCTACCAGGGGCGATCCTCTTGATGTTGACCTGCAGTCTTTTCATTTTCGCCATGAACGAAATACCCCACGTCGGTTGGCGCGATCCGTTAATCTCGGGCGCACTGATGCTTTCTGCCGTCGCTTTGGCGCTTTTCGTGTACGTCGAGCTTCGATCACCGATGCCGATCTTGAGTTTCTCGCTTTTCCGTATCCGGCTTTTTACGGCGTCCATGTTCAGTCTATTTTTCATCACTTCGACGCAATCCGCGATCAGTTTTCTCATGCCCTTTTACTTGCAGGACGTCCTGCGATTCTCGCCCACGCAAATGGGCTGGATTATCATCGCCAACTCCGTGGTGATCGTCATGGTCGCGCCCCTCGCGGGCTGGTTGTCGGATCGCATGGGTTCGCGTCTGCTCTGCACCATCGGCTCGGGGATCATCGTCATCGGCCAATTTTTCATCGCCTCCTTGTCCGTCGATGCGTCGGTTCCGCGGATCATCATGCCATTGCTTCTGATCGGCTTTGGCTGGGCGATATTCAATTCACCGAACCAGAGCGCGATCCTGGGTTCGGTCCCGCGCGACAAAGTCGGCACCGCCTCGGGCATGAACACGACCACCGCGCGCACCGGCGGCGCCATGGGCGTCGCCCTTTCCGCCACTTTGTTTACCTACGGGCTCGCCGCGTCGGGCATGAGCCGGACGCAAATAGAGACGCCGCAATCCTGGGGCGGAGCGCCGGAAATCTTCGTCCATTCATTCAATCACACCGTCCACATCGTCAATTTCTTCACCCTGCTCTCGGTGCTTTTTTCGGCGGTGCGCGGCTCGCGCCAGGAATACCCGACGGGTCAAGGTTAAGTTCTATGACAGTAGTTAGTGAATCCATCGTTTCCCAGCGACATTCCCGGCTGATTCTGTTGAGCGTTTGCATCGGCCAAGTCATTGTCGGTCTCGATCAACGTGCCTTGCTGGTCGCCCTGCCGACGTTGACCAGCACGTTTGAAGCTGCGTTTACGACCATTCAATGGACGATCTTGGTCTATGATCTGATTCTGATCGGTCTGATCATCACCATGGGGCGGCTGGGCGACCTATTCGGCCGGCGGCTTTTTTATAGCATCGGGTTTTTAATTTTCGTGACCGCGTCGGGATTTTGCGGCCTGTCGCAAGGCGCCGGCCAGCTAATTTTTTTTCGCGCGCTCCAGGCGATCGGCGGTTCCATGATCGCCGCCAACGGCCGCGCCATTGTTTCAGTGAATTTGCCGCCCGAAGAGCGCGGCCGCGCCCTCGGTGTGACTTCCACCGCGTTTCACTTGGGGTTTCTCACCGGCCCCTCGTTGGGCGGTTTTCTCATCGACAGCATCGGCTGGCGCTGGATCTTCTACATCAACCTGCCATTGGGTCTGTGGGGCGCGTATCTGGCGTGGAAAGTGGTTCCCGAGACCCGCCTCGGGAGCAAAATCGCCGTCGATATCCCCGGCGCTTTGCTGCTGCTTTTGACCAACAGCCTGTTTATTTACGCCATCGATCAGCTGCCCCGCACCGGCTGGCATCATCCGATATTTCTGCTGACCGCATCGCTCTCGATCGTCGCGCTGTTCTTTTTGCTGAGGGTCGAAGCCAAAGCCAAGATGCCGATCTTGATCCTATCGATGTTTCGCTCGCGCCTTTTTAGCGCCGGGGTCTTGAGCCTCTTTTTGGTTTCAGCCACGTTATCTGCGATCAACTTTTTGCTGCCTTTCTTTTTGCAAAATCTGCTCGGCTACTCGCCTTCGCAAGTCGGCTGGATCATCGTCGCCGACTCGATGATTATCATGGTCATGGCGCCGGTCGCCGGCGGGCTGTCCGACCGTCTTGGGTCACGTCTGCTTTGCACCGTCGGTTGTGTCGTTGTCGCCGTTGCGCAATTTTTCTTGGCGACCTTGGACGTGCATTCATCCTTAATCCGAATCATTTTGCCGTTGGCACTTTGGGGAGTCGGTTGGGCGCTATTCAACGCACCCAATCAGAGTTCGATCTTAGGATCGGTCAGCCAGGAAAAAATCGGCGCTGCCGCCGGCATGATCGCGACCACCGCGCGCACGGGTGGCGCCATGGGCGTGGCGCTATCGGCGACGCTGTTCGGCTATCTTTTATCCGCTGCCGGTTTGAGCAGCGGCCAAATCGGCTTGCCGGAAAGCTGGCGCGCTGCGCCGCAGACGTTTATGAGCTCCTTTAGCGCGACGATCTATGTCCTCAATTTTTTCACCTTGCTGGCGGTATTTTCATCGGCCGTGCGCGGCAAACGTCCGGGCGATTAAAATATTTGCGAGACCGGACTGCGACCAAGCAGCAGGCCTGCATCGGCGCGGGCTTCATTGACCCTCAGCATGAGTCGGTGCTAGCCTCGAGGCCGTCTCAAGAGGAGGACGAGTTTTCATGAGACTCGGTAATGTGACGCTCAAATCTCCTTTGTCTAACGCGGCCCTGACCACCCGGTTTGGCGTTTATAGTTTTATTTGCATCGGCATGATGACGGCGGCCTTGTGGTTTATGGTTTCCAATTATCTGATCAATCAAATCCTCGATAGGGAATGGCAGACGACCGCGCAAATGGTGCGAGCCGACGTGCGAAAATTTCTCGAGGCATATGACTTCAAAGCTCAGGACCGTAAGTCAGTGGGCCCGAAGTTTGTTGCCCTGCTGGATCACATGCGCCTGGCGCCGGAGATTCTCCGGTTCAGAGTCTATAACCCCAGGGCGGTCGTGATCTGGTCGGATGACAAAAGCCTGGTGGGCAAATCGTTTACGGATAACCCCCAGCTGCAAAAGGCGCTTAAAGGCAGCGTAATCGCCAAGCTCGATTTATCGAGCACCAGAGAAAATGTCTCAGAGCAGCGTCCTGAGTCGACCGCTGTGCAAGTCTATGTGCCGATTTACTCCGAAAGCGGCAAGGAATTGCTCGGGGTTTTTGAAACCTACCGCCGGCCCGAAGGGATCTTTCAAGCCATTCACGAGGCGCGGCTCATCGTCCTCTTAGGCGCAGTGGGCGGTGGTCTGCTCTTGTACGTTTCACTTTTCGCCATCGTTCGGCAAGCCGCGAAGAAAATCGCCGAGCAGCAGGAAAACCTGCTCCAGATGCAGTCCGAGCTTGTGGCGTCGCAGCGCATGGCGGTCATGGGCGAAATGGCGGCCGCCGTGGCGCATGGTATCGGCAATCCACTTTCGTCGATTCGCGCCGCCGCGCAGGTCGCCATGCTGGATGCCTGCGGCAACGGCTCGGAAAAAAACGATAAGATGGAAGAAAACTTGCGAAGCATCATGCAGCAAGTCGATCGCGTGCAGAAACGCATGCAAGGCTTATTGAATTTCGCCAGGCCTCTCGAACCGCGCCCGGTTCGGGTCGAAGTCAATGCCATCGTGCGCGACGTCGTGGAAACAATGCGCGCGCGTCTTTGCGACGCCGGGGTTGCGCTAAATCTGGACTTGGCTGCAGAATTGCCCGAGGTGATCTCCGACGCAAATCATCTGGAGCAAGCCTTGATGGTGCTGATCACCAACGCAATGGAAGCGACTCCGAAGGGCGGGACGGTGACGATCCGTACTAGGTGTGCAAAGAGCAATGGCGATGGTGGAGCGGTTCGGCTGTCGATCGAAGATACCGGCGAAGGCATTCCGAACGAGAATCGCGAACGCGTCTTTGAGCCTTTCTTCACGACAAAGCCCCACGGCACGGGGATCGGATTACCGTTGGCGAAAAAATTCGTGGAACGAAACGGTGGCGCAATTGCAATTGCCAACGCATCAGGAGCCGGCACGAAGGCGGAAATTACATTGCCGGTGGTCAATTGATTGAGTTAGCCAGTTAGTCGGCGATCCTTCATAACCGCTCGGGACAGACGCATCGCATGTTTTTGCCGCGGGCTGGTCGCCCGCGATCTCGATAAATTAGTCTGCCCTCGGCTAAAAACTTAACTGAGCGGGATCATGATGTGAGTCTGGTAAGGTTTGCGCTGTTTGAGACGTTCGTACCAGTTGCTCAGACGGGGCTGCTCGGGACGTTCGATCGGTAAATTGAACCAACGGTAAGCCCAAACCCCGAGCGGTATATCACCTAACGAAAATTGTTCGCCGCCGAGAAATGCATTCTTGGCCAAATGATCCTCGACCAGCTGCCAGGCTTTGGTCGTTTTCTCCAACGCCGCCTCGACCGCCTTGGGGTCGCGTTTGTCGGCGGGGGTTCGAACCAGATTCCAGAACAGTGGCACGATTGTCGCGTTGAAAGCCGATAGCTGCCAGTCCATCCAGCGGTTGGCGCTGGCCATGCCTTCCGGCGAAGCCGGAAGCAGTTTTCCGCCCCCGTACTTCACGTTAAGGTAGCGCATGATGCTGTTCGATTCCCAGAGGATAAAATCACCGTCCTTGATCGTTGGCACGAGACCGTTGGGATTCATCTCGCGATAAGCCTTATCGTTGTTGCCGCCGAATTTTCCGCCCCAGTCGACCCGCTCAAATTCGACACCAAGCTCACCGCAGCACCACAGCACTTTTTGCACATTCGATGAATCCGTCCTGCCCCAAATCTTGATCATGACCGCCCCCGGTTAAGATTTTTCCCATACTTCTTAACATCCTTTCGGTTTAATGAATAGCTTGGAGGCGCACTCCCTCGCGTGGTCGTCTGCTCTGTCGTTGGGCTTAAATATCTGTTAGGAAATGGACAATCAAATCTCAACGGAAGGCGATCAGACCATGACAAAAGGATATTTGTGGTTGACCGTTATCGTTCTGGCCGAACTGGCAGTAGCGCCAATAAGCCGGGCACAAGATCAGGCCGAAGGCAAAAAACTGTATGCTACCTATTGTGTGTCCTGCCACGGGGAGCAGGGAAAGGGTGATGGCACGGCGGCCGCTGCGCTGCCAGCGAAGCCTGCCGACCATACCAACGGGGCGGTGATGAATCAGCTCAGTGATCAATTTCTCACCGACGTTATTTCCAAAGGAGGGGCTGGGGTCGGGAAGTCTACCTTCATGCCGTCTTGGGGCGGCGCATTAAACGATAAGCAAATTCGGGACATCGTCGCTTACATCCGGACGATTGCCGCGCCGCCGTACAAGCCCTGATGCGCGCGGCGAGCAGAGAAATTTTCGATTTTTTTGATTACCCCCCTTGACGATCAGCATTGCGAGATTAAATTTGCCGCATCCAACCTGTTCTGCAGGAATCTAAATTTACGTTCTATTTCAGGAGGGTGTTTATGGCGACAAAAATTCGTCCCCTACACGATAGGGTGATAGTCAGGCGCATCGCGGAGGAAGAAAAAACCAAGGGGGGTATCATCATCCCGGATACGGCCAAGGAAAAGCCACAGGAAGGCAAGGTCGTTGCCGTAGGTCCGGGCAAATATGAAGACGGGAAGCTTATACCTCTCGGGGTGAAATCCGGGGACAAAATTCTCTTTGGCAAATACTCCGGTACGGAGATCAAACTGGACGGCGAGGAGCATCTGATCATGCGGGAAGATGACATCCTCGGAGTCGTGGAATAAGGAGGAGAAAGACACATGGCTGCAAAAGATATTCGCTTTAGTGAAGAGGCGCGCAACAGAGTTCTGCGCGGCGTGAATCTGTTGGCGGACGCGGTAACCGTGACGTTGGGCCCCAAGGGCCGCAACGTGGTTCTGGAGAAATCCTGGGGCTCGCCGACAATAACCAAAGACGGTGTGTCCGTCGCTAAGGAGATCCAGCTCGAGGACAAGTTCGAGAACATGGGCGCGCAAATGGTGAAAGAAGTCGCGAGCAAGACGTCGGATGTGGCAGGCGACGGTACGACGACAGCGACGGTTCTCTCACGGGCAATTTTTGGCGAGGGGATAAAACTGGTTGCTGCCGGGCACGATCCCATGAGCATCAAGCGCGGCATCGACAAAGCGGTTGCCAAAGTCGTTGACGAGCTTAAATCGATCTCCAAACCGACCCGCGACCGGGACGAAATCGCCCAGGTCGGCACTATTTCCGCTAACAATGACAAAACCATCGGCGATATTTTGGCCGAAGCCATGGATAAGGTCGGCAAAGAAGGCGTCATTACGGTCGAAGAAGCCAAGGGTTTGGAAACAACCCTCGATCTCGTCGAAGGAATGCGTTTTGATCGCGGCTACCTTTCTCCCTACTTTGTGACCGATCCGGAACGGATGGAATGCGTTCAGGAAGATTGCTACCTGCTGATCCATGAGAAAAAGATCTCCAGCATGAAGGATCTTTTACCGGTTCTCGAAGCCACGGCGAAAACCAGCAAGCCGTTGCTGATTATCGCCGAGGAAATTGAAGGCGAAGCCTTGGCTACCCTGGTAGTCAACAAGATCCGCGGCACGCTGAAGGTCGTTGCGGTCAAAGCTCCTGGCTTTGGCGACCGGCGTAAAGCGATGCTCGAAGACATCGCTATCCTGACCGATGGCAAGATGATCGCCGAAGAGTTGGGCATCAAACTGGAAAACGTCACACTAAAAGATCTGGGGCGCGCCAAACGCGTGATCATCGACAAGGACAATACCACGGTGGTTGAAGGCGCCGGCAAGAAATCCGCCATCGAAGGCCGTATCACGCAGATCCGCGCGCAGATCGAGGAAACGACTTCGGATTACGACCGCGAGAAACTGCAAGAACGTTTGGCTAAGCTTGCCGGTGGCGTCGCCGTCGTAAAAGTTGGCGCGGCGACTGAAGTCGAAATGAAAGAAAAAAAGGCGCGTGTCGAAGACGCGCTGCATGCGACCCGCGCTGCGGTTGAAGAAGGCATCGTGCCGGGCGGCGGTGTCGCCCTGATTCGCGCCTCGGCCAGTCTCGCGAACCTGCGGGTTTCAGATGATGAAAAGATCGGAGTCCGGATCATTCAGAAAGCGCTCGAAGAACCGCTTCGTTGGATTGCGCAAAATGCTGGGCTAGAAGGTTCGGTGGTGTTAGAGAAGGTAAAGGGCGGCAAGGGGGCGTTTGGTTTCAACGCGGCAACGGAAGAATACGAAGATCTCGTCAAAGCGGGAATCGTCGACCCCACTAAAGTCGTGCGTACCGCACTGCAGAACGCCGCATCGGTTGCCGGTATGATGATTACGACCGAGGCGATGATCGCGGACAAACCGGAGAAGAAGAAAGACGCTCCGGCGATGCCGCATGATCACGACGACTATTAAGTCGTTGCGTTAGTAAGACCTACAAACACAAAAAGGGTGCCCGACGAAATGGGGCGCCCTTTTTTTTGTGCGCACTGAAGATTATCCCGTAGCAATTCATTCAACTGTTATTCATGCCGCGACCGGTTGTTCCGTGCAGCACCGGTTTCACGCGCACGAACGGGGCCTGTTATTCGCCGCCGTTCGCCGGCTCGTCGAACTTCCTCTTTGCCGGTGAGAGTTCCATCTTTGACTTCGAGAGTGAAATCCTCCCGTTTCATTCTCCGCAGTTCCGTGCGAACAAGATAGCTATCCTTACTCTCGATGATGTCCACTGATTGAATCTCCCCAACGAGATATCTTTTATGATTTACTGTGACATGAGGTTCTCGGATTCGCTTCCCTGCTTTGGAATTTTGCGATTTGAGGTGATATGAACAATTGGCCGGATTGTTTTCCTTTCACGATCTGGCTTAAGAGCGATTTCAAACCGTAGTGGAAAAAAATCGCGATCTGAATAGGCAAGAGAAGACGTCATGCCACACATCCATTTGATGCCGACGCGTCGTTCGGCGTGGATTTATTTTTGGGCCGTTGTCGCGATTGCCACGGTTTCAGTCGTCTTGGTCAAGGACTCATGGGTTCGCAGCGCATCGCTCAACGATCCTCGTGCTTCGCCCCGAGCGGTCACGCCAAGAGGCGACCTTTTACCTAACGAGCGCTCGACGATCGCTTTGTTCCGACAAGCTTCCCCCGCCGTTGTAAACATCACCGCGATCGGCGTGGAACAGGATCTTTTCAGTCTGAATTTATATCAAATTCCCCAGGGTACGGGATCCGGTTTTGTATGGGATACCAACGGCGACATCATCACCAATTTCCACGTCATACAAAACGCGGACGCGGCTCAAGTAACTCTCGCGGACCAATCGAATTGGAAAGCACAGGTGGTTGGCGCTGCCCCTGATAAGGATCTCGCAGTGCTGCGCATCGACGCGCCGGCCAGCCGGCTTCACCCGATCCCGATCGGGACCTCAAAGGACTTGCAAGTGGGACAAAGCGTCTATGCGATCGGCAACCCCTTCGGTTTAGATCAAACATTGACGACCGGAGTGATCAGCGCGCTCAATCGCGAGATCGAATCGGTCACGCGGCGGCCAATCCAAGGCGTGATCCAGTCCGACGCGGCGATCAACCCCGGGAACTCGGGAGGCCCCTTGCTCGATAGCGCCGGTCGACTGATCGGTGTGAATACAGCCATCTATAGCCCATCGGGGACGTCGGCAGGTATTGGTTTCGCCATCCCCGTGGACACGGTCAACCGCATCGTGCCCGAGCTGATCCGCAGCGGCAAGGTCACACGGCCGGGATTGGGAATCCAAATCGCAGAGGAACAGATCGCGCAGCGACTCGGCGTGACCGGTATCCTAATTGTCGATGTTACCAGGGGCGGCGCGGCGGCGAAGGCGGGAATTCAACCGACTCGACGTGATGCCGAGGGGCGCCTACGTTTGGGCGATATCATTACTGCGGTGGACGGCAAAAAAGTTGAATCGGCAAACGATCTATACTTGCTATTGGAAAAATATAAAATCGGCGACGCCGTGACCGTTTCGCTCCTGCGCAACGGCAAAACGGTTCAGGCGCGCCTGATGCTGGAAGCGGTTCAATGAACACGTCGATCGCCGCCATTCAACCGGCGATCGCCAGAGCACGTTGGGGGATCACCGGTCAGATTTTCTCCTGCAAATCGCGAGGGCTCGTCTGATTTTCGTCGCGCTCATATGCCGAAATAATCTCCTGCACCAAGTGGTGCCGCGCCACGTCTTTCTCCGTGAAGGTGACAAAGCGGATCCCGTGCACTCCCTTGAGGATGCGCGAGGCTTCTTTCAGTCCGGAGAGCTTTCCCGCCGGCAGATCGATTTGCGTGGCATCGCCGGTAATCACCGCCTTCGAACCGTAGCCGAGCCGCGTCAGAAACATCTTCATCTGTTCCGGCGTCGTGTTTTGCGCTTCATCGAGAATGACAAAAGAATCGTTCAACGTGCGGCCGCGCATGAACGCCAAGGGCGCGACTTCGATCGTGCCGCGTTCGACCATCTTGCGCGCGCGGTCGAAGTCGACCATGTCGTGCAGCGCATCATACAGCGGGCGGAGATAGGGATTGACCTTCTCAGCGAGATCGCCGGGCAAAAAACCGAGCTTCTCGCCGGCTTCAACCGCCGGGCGAGTGAGGATAATGCGCACGTAATTATTTCTCATCAGCTCCGCCACGGCCATCGCCATAGCGAGATACGTCTTCCCCGTGCCCGCGGGGCCGATGCCGAAGACAATGTCATACCGGCGAATCGCGTCGATATAGGCTTTCTGCGCGATGCTTTTCGGCGTGATCGTTCGCTTGTGCGCGGAAATATAAATTGTATCGAGAAAGATATCCTGCAAGCGGGCGCGGGAGTCGCCGCTGAGAATGCGTATCGCATAGTCGACGTCGCTGGCATAAACCGGGTAGCCTTTCTCCAACAGGCTGTAGAGCTGGTGGATAATCTGGCTCGTAAGCTCGACCTGGAGCGGATCGCCTTCGATCTCCAAGCCAGAGCCGCGCACGCGGATCTTGACTTGCAGCGTGTGCTGCAAAATTTTTATATGCTGATCATGTTGCCCCAACAGATCGCGAAAAAAACGGGGATCGTGAAATTCCAAAAAGTTGACGCCAACCTCCGTCACCACTCCAGCGATTTGCTGCTTTTCGTCTTTCACTCTTTTTCTCCTATGAGTTGGACGACGATTTCACGCGTGCGCGGACGATTGTCAAAATCGAGCAAGATCACTTGCTGCCAAGTTCCCAAGCAAGGGTTTCCATTCTCGATGGGAATGGCGATCGAGGGACCGAACAGGGATGCGCGCAGGTGCGAAAAACCGTTATCGTCGCCCCACCGATCGTCATGGTGATAGCGTCGGTTCGATGGAATGAGCCGCTCGACGAATTCCTTAAGATCTTCAATCAGTCCCGGCTCGTGCTCGATCGTCGTCAGCGCTGCGGTCGACCCAGAGACGAACGCTGTGATAGAGCCCTTGTGGATATTTTCTTTGTGAATCTCGACGCAAAGTTTCGGCGTGATATCGATGATGTCGCAGTAGCCGGCAGTCTTTTCAGTTATTTTCTTGGTTTGTATGGTGATCACTCTATAGAATTACAGTGTAGCGCTTTTGCATTTTATTCCAATGACGCTCCATATTCGACCGCAATCCTCGCGACGAGACAAAACGCCCACGGTCATTTCGCTTGCCGTATCAGTTCCTCGGCTCGCTTCAACGCGGCGTCGATCTTGGCCGGATC
>DASWCL010000070.1:0-4227 GCA_036390135.1 Binatia bacterium | reverse complement strand
CCGTCACTTCAACCGCAAAAGCGGTAAGACTTCCTCGATGAATCGGCGCACTTGCCCGCGCTGATCCGCGGCTGTGAAACGCAGCACCGGCGTGGTAATGCCCATATCGATCCATTCTTGAATTAAGCGAGCGCAGTCTTTCGCCGGCCCGTGTGCAAGCCACACTTTAATCAAGCTCTCCGGCGGATAGGTCGGTCCATAGTAGTGGTTGAAATATTCTTTCGACTGCGCATACGCAGTCCGTTTGTCGTCGTTAATGTTGACCATACCGTGAATAGCGACTTCAAAGTTGGACAAGTCCTTGCCGATCTCACTCGCGGTTTGCTCGATGACTTTTAATCGCTTGCCGAGCTCCTCCGCCGTCACCCCCATTGTGATGTAACCATCGGCAAGCATGCCAACGCGCCGCATCGCCTGATCGACGACTTTGTCGCCGACTTGCTCACGCTCCGGGCTCACGGCGATCCAGACTGGCGGCGGTTTTTGCACCGGCTTGGGCATAATGTTGCAGTTTTCCAGTATGTAATACTTGCCGCTGTGCGTAAACTCATTGTCGCCCCAAATCTTGCGCAACAGCTCGATGCCCTCTTTCATGCGCCCGACGCGTTCCTCACGTTTGACACCGAAGGCTCTGAGCTCGCCTTCGTGCACACCGCCGATACACACGCCGAGAAGCGAACGACCCTTGGAAATCTGATCAAGCGACGCCCACTGAATCGCCAGCAAAACCGGATGGCGCACGGGAAAAGAAGCCATGCAGATCGTGCCCAGCCGCAGCTTTTTCGTGTGCGTCGCCACGGCAGCGAGCATCGTGATCGCTTCCAGGCGCGGTTTGTGAATGAGACTGTCGCCAAACCACACCGACTCGAAGACACCGGACTCTTCCGCCAGGACCGCGGTTTCGATCAGCTCATCGATGCTGGTCATGCCGAACAACGCGCCCCGATTGGGCAGACTGATACCCCATTTTACCGGCAGGTTTCGCATTGTTCCTCTTGAGCAGCACTGTTAAGAAAAGCCCTCCCGGCTGTCAAGCCAAATGGTTCTTGACAGGAATTGTCGAATCGAATCATATGGCGACGAGAAACAATCGCGCGAGGGGAGGAAATTTCCATGGCCAAAGATTTGCGCAGCTATTTGGATGAATTGTTGGAGAAACGGCCGCAAGATGTCGTCGTCGTCGATAAAGAGGTCGATCCAGTTTATGGAGCCAGCGGCATCGTCGAGAAATTCGAACGCGAGAACAAGTTTCCCCTAGTGTTTTTTAAAAACATCAAAGGCTCAAAGATTCCGCTCGTGATCAACCTCGGCGCCACTTACGAACGCCTGGCGCTTTCCTTGGGCTCGCCGTCAGTGCCACAGATGGTAAAAGACCTGGCGCATCGCGAACACCACCCGGTGCCGGTAAAAGAAATTGCCGCCAAAGACGCGCCGTGCAAAGAAGTGATCCTCAAAGGCAATGACGTCGATCTCGATCTTCTTCCCGTGCTCACCCACAACGAAGGGGATGCCGGCGCCTACATCAACGCCGCCGCGATGATGTGCAAAGAGCGCGGCACCGGTGCGGTGAACGTCGGCATCTACAGAAATCAGAAACAAGGCAAACGGCAACTCGGCTTGATGATCAACCCGGCCAATCACGGCAATTATGTCCGGGCCGAATATGAGGATCACAACGAAGCGATGGAAGTCGCCCTTTGCATCGGCCACCATCCGGCCTTGAACATGGCAGCGGTCAGCAAGCAGGCAGGCGTCGGATCGGAGCTGGAGATTGCCGGCGCCTTTCTCGGCGAGCCGCTCGAAGTCGTGAAGGCGGAGACGGTGCATCTCATGGTGCCGGCGCGCTGCGAGATCGTCATCGAAGGCATCGTACCCCCGAAAAAGCGCCACTACGAAGGCCCTTTTGGCGAATGGCCGCACTACTATTATAAGGAAGGTGACCAGCCGTTCATCGAAGTGACAGCGATCACCATGCGCAAAAATCCGATCTACCAAAGCATCCACAGCGCGCACTTCGAACATAACATCATCGGCGCCGCGCCCCGCCTCGGCAGCCTGCTCAAGCGCATTCAGGAAGTCGTGCCCAGCACCACCGGGGTCAACATGCCGATCTCCGGCGCCGCGCGCTCGCACTGCTATATTTCGGTCAAAAAGCGCGCCGAAGGCGATCCCAAACAAGCCGCTCTGGCGGCCTTTGTCACCGATCCAAATATCAAGCATGTGATCGTCGTTGACGAAGACGTGGACGTGTTCAATGAGACGCAGGTGCTCTGGGCGCTAGCCATGCGCTTTCAAGCGGACCGCGATCTGGTGATCATCCCGAATATTATCGGCTCACACTTAAACCCGACGGCTTATGGTTATAACCGCTTGGAGCGCGGCCCGATGGAAACCAAGCTGATCTTCGACGCGACCAAGCCGCTGCCGCCTTACGATTTTCCCAAAGAGGCGCAAGCGCCGGACGAAGTGCTCAATAAAATCGATCTCGCCCGGGACACGCGGCCGTACGAACCGGGCAAAGACGACCAGGCGATCACCGGCAAATACTGAGACGAAGCCGAGCTCACAAGCGAACGAGACATGCGGAGGAGAAACATGAACCGATTCATTCGGACGCCAATCTTATCTGTCGTTGTTCTCCTGGTTGCGCTGTCGCATTCCTTCGTCGCCGCGCAAATCCCGATGGAGAAGCTCCGCGTTGCTTACACGGTGATCGCGCCGACTCAATTGAACGCTTGGACGGCCAAGGATATGGGCTATTTCGCAAAGAACGGGCTCGACGCGGAGCTGGTGCTGCTCGTCGGCGCGCCGCTTGCCGTCACCGCGCTGATGGCCGGAGAAACACCGATCGTGCACACCGGCGCTTCTGCGGTGATCACCAGCAATCTCGCCGGCTCCGGCACGGTGTTGATCGCCGGCTCGATTAATCGTTTCCCCTACGTGCTTTTCGTCACGGATCAAATCAAGAAAGTGGAAGACTTGAAAGGCAAGAAATTCGGCGTCAGCCGCATCGGCAGCGCCGACAACGCCGCCGCTGTCACCGTTCTGGACAAGCTCGGCGTCAAAGAGAGCGACGTGACCTATGTGCAAGCCGGCTCGATTCCGGCGCGCCTCGCGGCCATGCAGACCAACGCTCTGCAAGCGACTCTGCTGCAAGCTCCGGAAACTCTCAAGGCCAAAGAGATCGGCCTGCGCCCGTTACTCGACTTCACCAAGCTCGACGTCGAATGGCAGCAAAACGGCGTCGCAGTCACGCGCGACTACATCAAGAAAAAACCCGACACGATCCGCCGCTTCATGCGCGCCTACGTCGAAGCCATTCACTATAACATGACAAATCCCAAAGGCGCGCAAAAAATCCTGCAGAAATATTTGGCGATCAAAGACGAAAAGCCGGTCGAAGAAGCCTACAATGAAATCGTTGTTAAACTGACCCGCCGGGTGCCCTACCCAACCGAGCCGGGCATCCAGATTTTTCTCGATCAACTGAAAGCCAAAAATCCCAAGGCCGCGCAAGCCAAACCGAGCGATTTTACCGACGTGAGTTTTCTCAAAGAGCTCGAGTCGAGCGGCTTCATCGATAAGATGTACAAATGACATAAGCGCGCTCAAGCCATTCAAAACGTTCCAAATCGTTCGAGTTGTTTCAGACGTTTTGAACGGCTTGAACTTTTTGCACGATTTAAACGCTTAATTCCTATAGATCGCTATACGGAGATCCTTTCCTCGCCCGCCTTCGGGACAAGCGCTGATGCCGATCAGACAATCCATCTCGCAGCGCAAGTCCATCATGTCTCCGCCCGGCCGTGGTCGGGTCATCGAGTAGCGCATGCTGCCGGTCTTGGCGTTGATCACCATGGTTTGAAATACGTTGAGCGGGCTCGGCACGTCTTCTTTCAAAACACCGTAGGGCTTTAGTGCCGTGGCGAGATTTTCCCAGCAACCGTGCTTGGGCGCGACGACTTTTTTTCTTCCTAATCTTTTCCAAACGCCGCCGTATATCTTGAAAATCTCATCGCCCCATTTCTTATAGAAAGACGTGCTGCACATGCCCTTTTCCATGTCGTGGGTGCCGCGATAAGTGTCTTTGACGATGGTCTGCATGACGTTGTTGTATTTCGAAATGAGCACATCGCCGGTGGTCACGTAGAGTTTCCCCTGATCGACTTTCGTGCGCGCTTGATCGAAGCGCTCCTTGACGTTGTGCAAGTTAAACACGACGTAGTC
>DASWCL010000069.1:0-2851 GCA_036390135.1 Binatia bacterium | reverse complement strand
AAAAGGCTCAAACAAGCGAAGGAAGGGCATACCTTGGGCGGCATCACGATGAGTCTGTTTTACGCCACCGATTTTGCCGATCGCCTGGAAAACGAGATTATTCCGGCGCTGCGCGCGGGGTTCATCGTATTGACGGATCGTTACATTTATTCTCTGATCGCCCGAGCCATCGTGCGCGGTTCCGATCCGGAGTGGTTGCGCGAGGTTTACGGTTTTGCGCTGAAGCCGGATGCGATCTTTTACCTACGGGTCAAGATCGACGACCTGGTAACTCGCGTTTTGCAAAGCCGAGGGTTCGATTACTGGGAGTCTGGAATGGATATGCATATGGGCGAAGACATGTATGAGAGCTTTGTCCGGTATCAAAAATGGCTGCTCGCCGAGTTCGATAAAATGGTTGAGACGTTCGGTTTTGAGATCGTCGATGCTTCGGGATCGGTGGAGGAGGTTTTCGAGCATCTGCGCGAACGAGTCGACCGCGTAATCGCGCGCAACGGTTATTGATCTCGGCTCGCTTCCTCTGACGATGGTTCGTTCGGATTCAGCACCGTGGCATTTTTTTCGGCTACTTCCTCGGCTTTTACAATCACATCGTTGATCGCCGCGTGATTGCGTTGTTTGTCTCTCTCCATGTCCAAGAGGAGCGCGCGACACAGGCCCGGCTCGTCGGCGAGAAAGCCCGGGCGGCCAATGAATTCGGCGACGAGGTCGCGCAAGACGGCGTGATCATGCCAATTGCCGAGATCGTCTTGGAGAGCTTTGAGGCCCTGGATCAATTGCTTGACCGACGGGTTGCCCAACTCGCCCAGCGATTCCGTGCGATAGCGCAGCCGTTTGCCGGCAATACGAAACCCATGAATCCGGTCGATCTGGGCGTCTTCTTTGGCCGAAGCGAGAGCCGTTTGCCATTCACCGAATGCATCGCGTGCACTTTCCCACAAGTGCGCCACGTCTTCAGGCTCCTCATCGACATCTTCGATGCGGGTTTGAACGCGAGTAATGAAATCGGTCAGATCATGTTTCTTCAATTCTGCGCGCCCCCGCTCGATTTCCGTGGCGCGTTTTTGCTCGAGCCAATCTTTTACAGCGTCCCAAGCTTGGCGCAGTGAAGCCGTCCCGGTTGTTCCGAGCTTCGTCTCGATGAGAGCGATGCTCACGTCCAGGTTGCGGCATGGTCCGAACGCACGCCGCACTTTGCGTAGCAGGCGAAGGACCTTGCGGTTGGCGGAGGCTTTCGATTTCGGCTGAAGCAGCCGTAGAGTCTGCTGCAAACGACGACTGCCGACGCGCAGATCATGGATCGTTTCCGGAGCGTCGATGACGAGGGCTTTGGGAAAAAGCGTGACGAATCGAACGAGCCGCTTACGCGCCAATTTCGCCAATTTGGTTTTGGCGGAGACAGCGGTAATGGATTCGCCTGCAAGCGCGTTCATAGAGCCACCGGTCCTTGCGCCATGCTAGCCAAGTGAGCGCAATTGTTTCGGCGTCAGCAGCCAGTGGAGTTTGCCGGGACTGGCCGCTGACAGGGTTTCGACTTCAATGCAACACAGCGATCCTTTCTTGAAATCGATGGTCACGTTGGCCGCTTTCCGCCCACCGAGCAGATACGCCGCGGCATTGCTTAACAACGGCTCGTGGCCGACAAGCAAAAGATGCTCTCGATCTTGGTAGCGCGTGAGGCCGAACATCAAGTGCTCGATCGTGCTGTCAGGCGCGAGCCACGAAATTTCTTCGAGCCGAGTTTCGATATTGAGAGCGCCGGCGACGATTTCCGCGGTCTGGCGCGCGCGCAATAATGGGCTCGTCAAGACCGAATCGAAGGGGATATTAAGGCGGCACACGCCTTTGGCGGCTTTCCGCATCCGTTTGACGCCTTTGCTGGTCAGCGGGCGCTCGGCGTCATGCGCGACGGACGGATCGTCTTGCGGTAAAGCGATGCCATGGCGCATCAGGTAGAGATTCACGACGACTGCTCCATCGAAGCCGTCGAAGCTTTAAGCGTTGTTGCGCCAGTGATCGAGAAAAAGCGCAAAAACCCGCTTGTCGATTTCATCGCGCTCATCTCGGATCGTAGACAATTCTGCCGCGCCACTCTTGTCCGTCTTAAACTCGCCGGGAACGGGCCAATTCTCGACCTTTGCGCGTCCCGGCAGATTGTCGCATTTCTTATGGGCATCGCCGAAACTCACGACTAAATCAATATCTTGCATCGGCACGTCTGCCAAGCCTTTGCTTCTCTGGCCGCTCATGCTGATGCCGAGCTCTTGCATCGCCTGAATCACGTGGGGCGGAATCGTGCTCGGCTTGAGTCCGGCGCTAAAAATACGAGTTTTGGGGGGTGCCAGGTGTTTCGCCGTTGCTTCGGCAATCTGACTCAGGCACGCGTTGTCCTCGCAGAGAAAGAGAATGTTTCGTTCGATGTGTCCGCGTCGCATACGGTCCTCCAATTTATGGTCGTGTCCGGTTTGCGTTTCCCTTTTGAAAAACCAGTTCTGTGTTAAACACCTCCTGTACCAGCTTGCCTTTTTTCATCGCCCAGTCAAATTCGTCTTTGACGCTTAGCGATGACGCAACTGCGATGGTCAGAGTCTTGGGCTTCACCGTGCAACTCACGGACTCAACGCGTTGCTCACGCCGGAAATCCAGGGCATCGGCGACGCGCAGGAACGAGCTCAGTTTGCGCACCACGTCTTGATTGGCGGGGGAAAGTTGGCTGAAGCCGAGATGCTTGTGGCTCGGGTGGGCCTTGCGGTGATATCTCGCGATATTGGCGACCAGCTCGAGGTCGAGCTTGTTGAACGATTTCATGCCAGAGCTCTTAATCAAATAATAGGAGTGTTTGTGATGTTTG
>DASWCL010000068.1:0-6938 GCA_036390135.1 Binatia bacterium | reverse complement strand
GCCCTTGCCAGACTGTGGGACGGGCTGCTTACGTCAACGACAATGTTCGCACGTTAAGAAATATGGCGACCGAGCTACGGAGCACTATTACCTGGCGGCCCGAATTCTGGATAGCTTTCAAGTTCCTGGTAATCTTTCGTGTGCCACTGTTCATTATGGATTTAGTGATCGAGTACCGGTCTGAGGAATACGTGCTTGAGCGCTCAAACAACCTCTATCGGGTTGCGTACGCAACTTCTATTCTCGTGCTCGTGACTTTATTCTCCGGGAATCAGATTAATGCTTTCATCTATTTCCAATTCTAACCGGCCTCTCCCCATTTTAACCCGGCAGCCTGTGACAGGCACAAGCAGGTCGGTGATAGGTACTTACACGGTCCTATTACTTGTAATCTGCCTGGGATGGCTCATCTTGATCGAGCTGGTAACGGCAGTTAGGGTTCGACAGAGTGAGTAAGATTCAACGCCGTATCCACCACGAATACATGACAGCAGTGGCTCCGAACGGTCGGGATTCAACAGTCGAATCCGAGATTTTGCTGGTCGGCAATTCACTATTAAACGAGGGAGTAGATTTTCCGCAGTTTACGGCAGACATGCCGACAAAGTGGCGGATCAAGCGTCTCGTGATTGAATCTACAACATACATCGACTGGTACTATGGACTACGTCGAATATTTCGGGATGGGGCTCGCCCCGACCTGGTATGCCTTATGTTATCGTGGGAACAGCGTCACTAGCGAGATTCGCGGTGAATACTTTGCACACTATCTCATGCAGATGAAAGATTTTTTCCCTGTCGTGCGCGATTTAAGCCTAGATGCAACCGCAGCCGCCAGTCTTCTCGCCGGTCACCTGAGCGCGTTTTACGGTGCACGCGTAGACATTCGGAGGTTTATATTGAGCAGTTTGCTTCCCGACTTGCCTCGGCTTATGGCTTTGATTACCCCCCGCCGCAAGGCTTTGCCGACTGGAAATGTCCGGGAAGTCGCGACGATGCGCCTCCGGGCGCTGAAAGCGGCTCTGGGCGCGTACGGTGCCCGCGTGCTGTTTATAGTGCCACCGGCGCTGGGCGATGCACATGCCGCAGAACTTGAGGAGGCCGGTCGGGTCGCCGGGGTGCCGGTTGTTAGTGGCTGGTCTGCGGCGGACTTTTCTCCCGGAGATTTCTCAGATGGTTTCCACTTGAACGCAGAGGGCGCGCGCCGCTATACAAATCGGCTCGCGATTAAGCTTCGGCAAGTATTGAATGGACCCACAGCCTGAGGGTGGTGGACTAAACAACGAGCATCATTTCAGTCTGCCAAACAGCCTCTTGTCAAATATTTCGGGACTCCCTTTGTGCGGGTAGGTTTGCAACGCAATTACAAGCAGGACTTCAGAAGAAACATTTTGCCGATCATGGGCGACATGGAATTAAACGGTGTGACCGTGGACACGCTGGAGAGCTTCCGCATTCACTTGGTTGACGAGCGAGGTTTAGCCTTAAAGACGGCGCGCAATATCATCGACGGTTCACTTCGAGCGTTTCGGGACGCGGGACGGCGGATAGATCGTAACCCGTTCAAGGAAATCCTGACAACTGGTGGCCGCGCTTGCCTAAAAAAGAGCCCGATCCGTATACCGAAGAGGAACGAGACGCAATTCTGGCTTACTATCGCGCAAACCGTACATCTTGGACTTACGCGTTCGTTTGTTTTCGGTTCTGGACGGGAACGCGACCAAGCGAAGCTACTGCGCTCAAATGGGGAAGCGTTGATTTAATCAACGGAACGGCGACCGTCGCGCTATCGCGGCATCTAGGCGAAGAGAACGCACCGAAAACACGGGCAAGCCAGAGAACCGTCACGCTGCTACCGAATGTCGTAGAGCTTCTTAGAAGTGTGTTGCCGTTGCGTGTAGAGCCCGACAGCTATGTTTGGTCAAGGCAAACCCATAGACCAATCTGAGTTCGCCCGTGGATTTCAAGCCGTGCTGCGCGTTTTCAAGACTCGCCAGCGACCTTTTTACAACACTCGCCACACCTACATTAGCGTTGCGCTCGCTCTAGGTTGTAACCAGAAATGGATAGCGGAACAGACCGGAACGAGTATGCAAATGATTCAAGAGCACTACGGTAAGTACATTCGTGGCGACGGCGACGCGCGGTTACGTGCCTACGTTGCGAAGCCGAACCTGCCCGCAGTTGAGCAGAAAACCGGAACCTTTGCCGGAACCTTTTCGCAGGACACGCCTAACTATCGGAAAGATTTGGTGCGCCCGACAGGAATCGAACCTGTACTTAGGGTTCCGGAGACCCTCGTGATATCCTTTTCACTACGGGCGCGTGGAGATTTTTTCTATCATCGGGTCGCTGATCAGTCAACGTGGGCTTTGACTACTGCGCTGGCAATTTTTACCATTTCGTCATGAATGAGGTCATTGGAAGCGAGTGTCTCTTGACCCCAAATGGTAAAAGGGTTGGCAAAAAAATCACTGAGCTTGCCGCCGGCTTCCGCAACAATTAAGGAGGCCGCCGCGGTATCCCAAGGCTTGAGCTTTAGTTCCCAAAAACCGTCGAGCCTGCCACAGGCAACGTAGCAAAGATCGAGCGCCGCCGATCCGCCGCGGCGAATTCCTTGGCTTCGCGTCATGAACGCCTTGAAGTAGGTCAGGTAGAAGTCGGCGAAGTCGCGACGGTCGTACGGGAAGCCGGTCGCGAGCAACGCCTTGTCCAATTCCTCTGTTGTCGAAGTTCGAATCGGTCTGTCGTTGAGCGTTGAGCCTTGTCCGAGTGCCGCTTTGAAGCATTCATCTCGGATCGGATCGTAAACTATTCCGACGATGACTTTGGCGTTGTGTTCAAGCGCGAGGGAGATGCAAAACTGCGGATAGCCATGGGCGAAGTTGGTCGTGCCGTCCAGTGGATCGATAATCCAGCGATATTGATTCTGCGCGCCTCGGACGTCGGTTTCTTCTTCCGCCAGGATCGAGTGATCGGGAAAACTACGCCGGATCACTTCGACAATCGTCCGTTCGCTTTCACGGTCCACCGAAGTAACCAAATCGATGGCACCCTTATAATCAATCGTTTTCGGACGCTGCCAGTTCTGACGAATAATTTCGCCGGCGCTGTTGGCCGCGTCCCACGCAACCTTCATGAGCTTTAACGGATCGGGATGCATCGAGCCGAGGATTGCTCCTTCGCAAATGCAGTGCCCCTATGTTAGCTAATGGCGCGTGAGGATTCGAGCGCCGGCCAAAGTTAATCTCTATTTGCGCGTGCTCGGCAAACGCCGAGACGGTTATCATCTAATCGACACCATCATAGTGCCGGTGTCGCTTTTCGACGTGATCGAGATTCGAAGATTGAAAGTTAAAGGGACAAAATCTCCGAATACGCGGATTACAGTGAGTTGTGATCATCCCTCCGTGCCGCGGGGGGAGAAAAACATCGTCTTCCGCGCCGCCCGATTGCTGATGCCGCGAGTTGACACGGATCAGGGGGTTCATATCCGCGTTCGCAAACGCATCCCCATTGGCGCCGGCTTGGGCGGTGGCAGTACTGACGCGGCGGCGACTTTGATCGGTCTCAATCGTCTGTTTAAACTTGGCTTGTCGGACGATCGGTTGGAGAAGTTGGCTTTGTCGCTGGGAGCCGATGTGCCGTTTTTTATCCGCGCTCGACCCGCTCGAGCGGGCGGCATCGGCGAACGATTGCGCCCGCTCGCCGGGACGGCGCGTTTCTGGCTTGTAATCATCTATCCGGGCTTCCCGGTGTCGACGGCCTGGGCATACAAAGCCCTTCCCAGAAAGTTGACAAAACCTATTGTAAATACTAGCATTGCGACTTCGTTGAAAAGTTTTGACAAGCTCGCTGGCCTGCTGGTGAATGATCTGGAAAGCGTGACCCTCGACAGGTATCCAAAAATTCGCTTGTTGAAAAAGATGCTATTGCGCGAAGGCGCCGTAAGCGGTTTAATGTCGGGTAGCGGTTCGGCAGTATTCGGAATATTCAAGTCAAAGGGAGAGGCCCAAAAAGCCTTTCACCGGTTGCGGCATGGGGAGGGAGTTCAAGCGTTCTTGGTCCGTTTGCTGAGTCAGTGATCAGTCGTAAAGGCCTATAGTAACCGCCAGCAAGCATCTGGCTCGTCTTAAGTTGGGGGTCCCTATGCAGGTTACCGAGGTTAGGGTCTTTCCTGTGGATGAAGATAAACTAAGGGCTTATGTTACGATCACCCTCGATCATTGTTTTGTGATCCGGGATTTAAAAATCATCCATGGCTCGACTGGGTTTTTTGTCTCGATGCCTAGTAAAAAGCGCAAGGACGGAACCTATAAGGACATCGCTCATCCGATCAATAACGAAACCCGGCGGATGATCGAGGAAAGAATCATCGCGGAATATCACAAGGTTCTCGCCGAGGGCGGCAGCCCCAAAGCGCTCGATGAGGCTTGAACCGATATCTCGCGCGACCGAGTGAACTCCTTGCGAAGAGGTTCGGGGATGGGCGGTCGCCAAGCGGTAAGGCCCCGGCCTTTGGAGCCGGTATCGAAGGTTCGAATCCTTCCCGCCCAGCCAATTTCCGACGAAATTAACTGGCCTAGTTCGTAAATATTTGGTATCTCTCAAAGAGCGCCGTTCATGGGGGACGGCGCTCGTGTTTTACCGCGAGCGGTTCTTGCCGCATCGGGACTTCACAGCAAAGCTCAAAGAGCAGCCATGGCGCGTTGAAAAACAAGATCGAGGCTAACGCTGAACTTCGGAATGTATGGCTCAACACGACGCAGAATTAAAAATATTTGCCGGTAATTCGAACCCGCCCTTGGCGGCTGAGATTAGCCAGTTCCTCAAGGTGCCTCTGGGAAAAGCGACTGTAGATACATTCAGCGACGGCGAGAGCAAGGTTGAGATCAAAGAAAACGTTCGCGGCGCGGACGTCTTTGTATTGCAATCGACTTCGGCGCCAGGCAACAACAACTTAATGGAACTCCTGCTTATGTTGGACGCGTTTAAGCGCGCCTCGGCCATGCGGATCACCGCCGTGATGCCCTATTACGGGTACGCGCGCCAAGACCGCAAGGTGGTACCGCGAGTCCCGATCAGTGCTAAATTGGTCGCCGATTTGATCACGACCGCTGGGGCGTCGCGCATGCTCACGATGGATCTGCATTCGGGGCAAATCCAGGGTTTTTTCGATATCCCCGTGGACAATGTGTATGCGACGCCGGTGTTGCTTGAATATTTGAGAAAACAGTTAAATCACAACGAGGTGACAATCGTTTCTCCCGACGCCGGCGGGGTCGAGCGGGCGCGCGCCATCGCCACCCGGCTGGATGCGTCGCTTGCTATCATCGATAAACGACGCGTCGGCCCCAACGTAGTTGCCGAAATGAATATTATCGGCGAAGTCGCCGATCAAGTGGCGATTTTGGTCGACGATATGATCGATACAGCAGGAACGCTGACCATGGCGGCGGAAGCCCTTAGAAAAGAAGGCGCCAAGAGAATTCTCGGTTGCTGTACGCACCCGGTCTTGTCCGGCCCGGCGATAGAACGAATCGAAGAATGCCCGCTCGAAGAACTAATTGTCACCAACACAATTCCGCTCGGTCCCCAGGCACAGGGCTGCCGCAAGATTAAGACTTTATCCGTGGCGCACTTGCTCGGCGAAGCGATCCGTCGCACCCATGAAGAAGAATCGATCAGTTCATTGTTCGTTTAGTTTGAGGAGGTAGATTTCCTTGGAAACTCTTGAAATACATGCCGATGCCCGCGAGATAAAAAACAAACGTGACGCCAGGCGATTGTTGCGCGGCGGGAAGATCCCGGGAATTCTCTACGGTCCAAAAATGGCGGCCGTGGCCCTCGAATTTGACAAGCGAGAGTTTTCCAACCGGATCGCCGGATTGGAAGGATCACATTTGGTGCGGTTGAAATCGGCGACCGCGACGCTCGCAGACAAGGTCGCGCTGGTTAAGGACATGCAATATCATCCGATCAGCGGCGACGTCATTCATGCGGATTTATACGAGGTCGATCTCACCGCGAAGATCACGGTTCACGTGCCGCTTCACTTCGTCGGCAAGGCAGCCGGTGTCGTTCGGGGTGGTATTCTTCAGCCGATTGTTCGTGAAATCGAAGTGGAGTGTTTGCCTCTGGACATCCCCGAGTATTTCGACGTGGACGTGAGCGCATTGGACATCGGAGATTCGGTTCACATTGAAGACCTCGCCATACCCGAAGGGGTCACCGCCCTGTACGAATCCAATCTACCGTTAGTCTCAGTCGTGCCGCCGACGGTTGAAGAAGCGCCGACTCCAGCCGCCGCTGCCCCAGTCGAGGGAGCGGAAGTTGCGCCTGTGGCGCCGGAAGCACCGAAGGAAGGCGAATCCTAATCGACGGTATTCTCCCGGTGGACGGAGACTGATCGATGAAACTGATCGTCGGTCTTGGCAATCCCGGAAAAGAATACGAAGGCACGCGGCATAATTTGGGCTTTTTAGTGATCGACCGCTTGGCCCAGCGAAATAATGTTGCGCTAAGTGAACAGCTTTGCGAGTCTTGGGTCGGCGAATGGTGTTGCGGCGGGGAAAAGATCCTTTTGGCCAAACCGCAGACGTTCATGAACCGCAGTGGGGCGGCAGTCGAGTGTCTAATGAGGGAATATCAAAGCTCGGCGGAAGGCTTGGTGGTGATCTATGACGATTTGGATCTGCCCTTCGGTCGCAGCCGGATCCGACCGAGAGGCAGCGCCGGCGGCCACCGAGGTATGCTCTCGATCTTGGAACAATTGGCCGGAGCGCCATTTTATCGGGTTCGCGTGGGCATTGGCCGGCCTCCCGAAGGCATAGGTCCCACCGACTACGTGTTGGAGCCGTTTAACGCTGAAGAACTGGAAGCATTGAAGGGGATCGTCGATCGGGCCGCGGAGTCCGTGCTCTCCCTGGTAACGGACG
>DASWCL010000067.1:0-3564 GCA_036390135.1 Binatia bacterium | reverse complement strand
TTGAAACTTTTCGCGCGGCGATCGTGAAGCTCGCGCCCTACGCGAGCGACAGCGTGCAGGAGCTGCGCGGCTGGGACGATGTAAAGCTTTTGACGGTCCGTGTGGACCGATTGTTAGAATGGTTTCGGTCGGGTCTCTTGTGCATCGGCGACTCGGCGCACGCGATGTCTCCGGTTGGCGGCGTCGGCATCAATCTCGCGATTCAAGATGCGGTAGCGGCAGCTAACGTTCTCTTCAAACCGCTGCGGGAAGGACAGCTCGCGATCGAACACCTGCGCCGGATTCAGAAGCGCCGCGAGTTGCCCACGCGCGTGACGCAAGGGTTGCAGGTCGCCGTGCAGCGCCGGATCATTGCACGGGTGTTGGTCGAGACCGGACGGCTCAGGCCGCCGCTCGCGGTGCGCTTGCTTGGAAAAATTCCATTTCTCCGGCGCATCCCAGCGCGTATCGTCGGGCTCGGCATCCGCCCGGAACATGTCGATCCGGAACTCATGCGCTCATAACGCGAGGATGCGAGGCGCGTATCGATTTTTGCGTTCAAGCCGTTTAATCAATCGGGTCGCTGACGACTGGAGCCTTGCGCATCAGCGGTTCGGGCGTTGTCGGTGCCTTGTCCTTGTGTTAAAAGATCGACGATTTCACCTTCGTTTGCCGACGCTGGAAACCGCTTGCGAGCGTACTGGAAGGAGAATATCAACATGGCAATCCGATCCGCTCTCCTTTTTCTTTTCATCACGCTATCGGCTGCTGGCGCTTGGGCGCAAGAAGGTCCGAACCGGCCCGAGCCAAAGCCGCTGACCCTCGACAGCAAGAGCACCGCGATATTGGTGCTCGACCTCAACGCCCGCTGCGATGATCCCAAGCAAGTCTGCTCCAAAATCACCGCGCCACTGGGAGATTTCCTGGACAAGGCAAGGGCCGCCGCCGTACCGATCATCTACAGCGTGTCGGCGACGGCCAAAGGAAAGCCGATCGGCGAGCTGGCGGCGCCGCTGCGGCGAAAAGAGAGCGAGACGATCATTTATCCTGACGCGTTCGATAAGTTTTACGGCGGCGAGCTTCAGGCTTTTCTCAAGGACAAAGGCGCCAAGATCTTGATCATTACCGGCTCGGCAACCAATAATGCCGTTCTCTATACCGCGACGACCGCGGCGCGAATGTATCGCTACAGCATCGTGATTCCCCTGGACGGCGTGAACGCCAACTCGCGCTACGAACAGGAATATGCCATTCACCAATTTACCGTTTTGCCATCGGAGGCGAACAAGTTATTTCAATTCACCCATCTGTCGATGATCAGCTTTCACTAGCAACCATAAGAAAGAGATTCCGGGGCATAAGTACTTGCCACGCAGGAACTGCCCGTATCGGGTTGTTCGCACGTGATTCCTTGCCACGGAGCCATAGTTGAACTGCTAATATCTTGTTAAACTCTTTGTTGAGCACCGCCATTGTTTATTAAATCGTGGCAGCTCGTTTTAGTTGCTCCCGTTCAGCCACGGTGATGGCCGGCATGGGGTACCCAATGAAATCAGATGTCGAAAAAACGATTGAAGCCAGAGTTGCCGCCGCGTTCGAAGATATCCTTGCCGAGACCAGAAGTAGCGCGAGGCATATAATTCTGCGAGGCGCTCGGGACATGGTCAAAGCTGTATGGATGGGTAAGATTTATGCCGCCTTGCCGAAGGATAAGACCACGATTTCTGAATATTTCCTCGACGCGGAACTCGAGCAATTTTTAAACGAATCCATTGAAGAATGCCATGCAAGGATATGCTCGATAGCAGAGCGGGCGAAAGAGATATTGTAGCCCTGTGCTCCCATGAGCCCAACTGGTTCCAAACGTTCAAACGTTCCAGCGTTTAAGAATCGGGAGCTGATAAAATGTTAGCGATAGGATTGTCAGGTCTTTTCCGCGCGATCGCTTTTTTCTTCAAAAAGCGTCCGCCAAGAGATGCCGGCAGGCAAATAAGCAACGTCACAGCGGATGCGCGCAAAGTCGGCTTGAGCGGGATCGTAGACCAGACCCGGAAGTGGTTTACCCGCTTGCAAATCTTTTACGGCTTTAATTAAAAATCTGCGCACTTGAATGACGTACGAGTCGCTCACGCCGAGATGCTCTTTGGTTCGGTCGACGATCGGACCCATGCTCTCTGTGGCGCAGGCGTCCTGGTTTAAGAATTCTTCTATCCCTGTGAAATTGACTATTTTCTGAACTTGCCTGTCTTGGAGATAGTTGTTGCGGATGTTGCGCAGCTTGCGGTAATCGGCGCCGACGAAATCCCGCTTCGACGAATCCTCCTTGGTCATCGGCTTCGCCCATTTGAAAAAGAAATCATACCGCCAGGTGTTATGGTCGTCCGCCGGAACCTGGTAGACGGCTTTGAAACCGTCGAGCTTGCCGTCGACCTCGCGGCCGACCGGCACGCAGCCGATAAACGGCATGACAAATTGTGAGATGCGCACGTAACTCTTGTCGGGTTCGATTTTCCTGATCGCGGCGACCCTAAAGCCAAAGTCCATCTCATCGATTTCAAAATCGGGCGACTGATCTTCGTACTTGAGAAAACCGTGCCGCCCGTCCGGCTTGAAGATTCTGTGCAGGTAATTCAGGTGAGCGGAATCGCAATCGCCGTCCAGGGCTTGAAGATAATTACACTCCAAAAGACTCTTGGCGATGTAAATTTGCTTTTGCGGCACGCCGAGCCAGGCGTAGGTGGGAAACACCGGCATTTCTTCTTTAGCTCCCATGTAAGTGAACACCATTCCGCCCGCCTCGACGCAGGGATAAGCGGTATGATGGACTTTGTCTTTTAACTGGCTGCCAGCAGGCTCCGCGGGTGTTTCGAGCACATTACCTTCGATGTCGTACTTCCACCCGTGATAAATGCACCTCAAGCCGCACTCTTCGTTGCGGCCGAAAAACAGCGAAGTGCCGCGATGGGCACAGTGCTCGTCGAGGAGGCCGATCCTTCCTTGCGTGTCGCGAAAAGCGACGAGGTTTTCGCCGAGAAGACGCACGCGCACGGGCGGGCCATCGGGATCGGGAATTTCCTCCGAGAGCAGAGCGGGAATCCAATAGCGCCTGAACAGACTTCCCATCGAGGTGCCGGGATGCACTCGGGTCAACAGCTCGTTTTCTTCTTTCGAGAGCATGATTCTTGTCCTTCCTACGGTCGCTTCGCGAGAATCCCTTTGAGCAGCTTCGTGGCTTCGGCGGTTTCTTGATCGACGTTGGGCCCGTTTTCCCAGAAAATCGCGTCGTCCTTCAAGCGATATTCGGGCGCGATGATGTCCTTGGGGATATCCGTGCGTCGAGAGTTGGCGTTACGCTGGCCGGACTTCACCGACTGCTCCTGGAACAAATTTTGTCCTTCGCGCGACAGGAACCAGTTAAGAAAGATATGCGCCGCATGGGGATGAGGCGCCGGAGTGATCAAGCTGATCACTCCCTGGCCGCCGGCGATATAGTCGCCCTCCTTCAGGGTTTGGGTTACCGACTCCACGGGAAGACGCTGTTCTTTGGCGCTCGCCAATTCGGCGTCGTCGCATGGAACACAGACA
>DASWCL010000066.1:0-1560 GCA_036390135.1 Binatia bacterium | reverse complement strand
TTTTACTAGACCTTCCAGCGCGAAATACTCGCACTGTATTGGAGTCAGGAGTTCGCCGGCGGCGGCGAGCGCGTTGCTCATCAGGATTCCCAGTGAAGGCGGGCAATCGATAAAAACGAAATCAAATGTGTCGTCCGCTTGTAATGGCTTGAGCGCTTCCGCCAGACGGGTGAGGTGATCTGGCATTCGGGCGATCTCGACCTCGGCGCCGGCCAGATCGATATCGGATGGCACAATGAACAAGTTGTCGCGCCGCGTGGGAAAGATTTTTTCGGTAACGGAGGCGCCACCGAGTAATGGCTCGTAAAGACTGATTCCCTCTGCTTCTTGCAAACCAAACGAGCTCGTGGCGTTTGCTTGTGGGTCAAGGTCG
This sequence comes from Binatia bacterium, assembly GCA_036390135.1. Lineage (GTDB taxonomy): Bacteria > Desulfobacterota > Binatia > UBA9968 > UBA9968 > DP-20. Next base: position 1,187 of record DASWCL010000066.1, on the reverse strand, counting down.
ATGAGCAGGATGCGATGTCCTAGTTCCGCCAGCGCGGCGCCGAGATTTACAGCCGTGGTCGTTTTGCCGACGCCGCCTTTCTGATTCGCGATTGCGACGATTTTCATGTTGGGATAGTGCACGCGCTTCGTCCCGCGCCTGCGGGAGCGCTGGCGCCCTCGCCATCGCGAACTTCTTTTTCTGTGGCGACGCGTACAAATTTTCCATCGGCGAGACGCCGAAGGGCGCACCCCAGGCGCCTGCGCTTCTCTTCCTGATTTGCCATCGCCACAACTTTCATGCTTCCGGAGCAGTCGTTCGAGGACGATGATGTTGCCCGTCGCCCTAAACGGAAACTAAATTTTTCGGATTTTAGATTTGGAATTTTGGCGGTAGATTTTCATGTTCGTGTTCTAGCCCGTGAAAGCTGCTTCAGTATCAGTTGGGTCTGCATCGATCCCGAAAGCCTTGGAGGCTGAAGAACCAGTCGTCTTGCGCAGCCAGGACACGCGCGGCGTGGTCACGCTGACGCTAAACCGGCCGCAAGTCTTCAATGCCTTGTCCGAGGCGATGCTCGCGGCACTGCAGCGCGAATTGGACGTGATCACCAAAGACGAGTCGGTGCGAGTGATCGTCCTCGCGGCTGACGGCAAAGCGTTCTGTGCCGGCCATGATCTGAAGGAGATGCGCGCGAAGCCATCGCTCGATTACTACGAGCGTCTTTTTGCGCAGTGCTCGCAGATGATGTTGAGCGTGCAACGTCTGCCAGTACCGGTCATTGCGCGCGTTCAAGGGGTCGCCACGGCGGCGGGATGTCAGCTTGTGGCGATGTGCGACCTCGCAGTCGCGTCGCGCACGGCCAGGTTCGCTGTCAGCGGTGTAAACCTGGGTCTTTTCTGCTCTGCGCCGGGTGTGGCGCTCTCGCGCAACGTTTTGCGCAAGGCGGCCTTCGAAATGCTTGTGACCGGCGAATTTATCAGCGCCGAGGAGGCGAAGGTGCGCGGCTTGATCAACCGTGTCGCCGAGCCGGAACAGCTCGATGCCGAAATCGAGAAACTCGTTGTCAGCATCATTTCCAAACCGCGCGTTGCGGTGGCGATGGGAAAAGAACTTTTCTACCGTCAAATTGAACTGGGCATTGCATCCGCCTACGAAGCGGCCGCGCAGAGCATGGCCTGCAACATGATGAATGAAGCCGCTCTCGAAGG